>NZ_CP121196.1:3151507-3466658 GCF_039994875.1 Telmatobacter sp. DSM 110680
TGTGCCAAGGGCAAGCCAATCCCCTGGGCTGCGGATATGAAACGATTACCCATCCCACTCCGAGTTTCGCTTTTAGGCGTTCAAAGTCTTCGAGTTGGAATCTCTGCCATCCAGCGGTGGCATTTACCTGCATTTCCCAGGCTGGTCCAAGCTCGGGCACCTGGGTTACGAGCGATGGGTCTTTGATCATGTCGGCGAGTTGACTGCGCTCGGCGATTGCCCTGAAGCTGTGATAATCCTCGCCTGGTGCCGCAAGATAATTGGGGTCCATGGCGAAGTACGCATTGGTCGGAGTATTGGCACGAATCCAATCAAATGACTGCAGCCATGGATTGCTTGACGGTATGCCGGGTAGCTCCAGGTGGTCGGTGCCTGGGTACAGCGCAACCTGCGAAACAAACATGCCGGTGTTGGTGACGATAAGGAAGGCGGCCCAGCGCCAGGCGTTGGTTTTAAGCAAGTACTTACCGAGTAGGCATCCACCTATGAGCGTCAGGAAGTAGTAAATCAAATGCAGAAAGCGCATGGGCTGCATGGGTGTGAGTCGCTCCAGGGCTGGGGACTTCAACACGATCATGGCTACCGCTTGCTGGAAGAGGCCGTAAGAAAAAACGGCCAAGGTGAAGCGGGCCAGCATTGTTTCACCGCGCTGGCGTGCGATGCGCCACAACAGCCCGAAAAGGATGAGTGGTGCAAGCGCACCGAGCCATTCGTACCATGTCCAGGTGTAGAGGAAATAGTAGCCGCGTGTTTGGAGTGCTCGGTGCCAGACAGGTGTGGGTGATTCAAACACCCAACCGAGCGGGACGGCTGCGACCAGCGAACCACGCAATGACCGCAGCCACGGATGAACTGGTTTGAGCATCGCCATGGCGAGGAAGAAGCAGAAGGAGATTCCGAGTGCCGCCATGATCGGATGCAGCAGGAAGGCTAACAACAGCAAGGGAACTGCTTGCCAGTTCCTGCCTGACATGATGCGGGAAACTGCCAACAGGACGAGCGCGGTAGCAGTGTTGCGCGGGTGCAGATGCTGATCGGCCAGATACAGCGCAGTGCCGGCGACGGGTAGAGTCATCATTGCGGCGGTCAAAGCTACACCGGCCCATTGCACCCATTGCTCGGCGAACAAGATTCGCGCAATGAGCCAGCAGCCGAGAAGGATGAGGAAGATTGAGACAAACTGAAACAGCAGCTCCGTGAAAGCTACTGGGATATGCGTGAGGCGAATGAAACCGGCTATGCATTTGTCGAAGACGGTGGCTTGGGATTGGATACGGAAGAAGTCGGAGTCGTGCGGATAAAGTACGGGGTTGAGATCGGCCTTAACGGCGGTGAGATATACGGCATCGTCTTCCAGGCCGGGGTGATAGCCCATCACCGCCATGGCGAGTAGCGCGAAGAGAAAGACCAGCAGAATGTTCCGGCCGTGCAGATTCGCTAGATCCTTCAGTTGCTGCTCCTGTTCTTGCTCGTTAATGTATTTTAATTGCGAACGACTTGCAGCATCGTCATGGTCAGTCAAACAGCGGATGAAGCAAGGTTCTGCTGCTCTCGTATACTCAAAAGACTGTTGGCAAAGGGTGAAGCGGCGATTCGATTCGAATGTTTACCGTGATAGCACATTGTCCGTCTTTACAAATTGAATATGCAGAGTCTGGTTTCAGAGTCTACCGTCCCATTCAAGATCGATGTGGATCGCTCATCAAGCATTCATGAGCGGCCGCAGAACCGCCGTCCCGTACTCGTGCGCAAGCTGGCGATGGCAATTCCGACGCTGTGCGAAGCGGACAATATTCCGGAATTGCTCTGTCGCGTTCGCGCCGTGCTTAATGCACTCAACTTTGACTACGAGATCCTGATCATCGATGACGATAGTTGCGATGGTACTGCTGAGATTGTCTCCACACTTGCGCAGGAGGATGAGCGTATTCGGCTGCTGGTCCGCAAGGGGCAGCGGGGTTTGTCGGGCGCGATTCTTCATGGATGGGAAAATACGGATGCCACAATCCTCGGGGTAATGGATGCGGACTTTCAGCATCCGCCGGAGTTGTTGGCCGAACTCGCCAAGGCGATTGCATCGGGTTGCGACCTCGTGATCGGCAGCCGCTACACGCCCGGTGGCGGATACGGCCGATGGAACGTGATTCGTCGAGTGCTGTCGGCCGCTGCTGTGTGGGTTACTTGGCCAGTTCAACGCTTTGGGCTTCGCGCGAAAGATCCTTTGTCGGGATTCTTTTTTGTTCGTCGCGAATGTCTATCAGGAATCGAGTTTCAGCAGTCGGGGTTCAAGCTTCTGCTTGAAATCCTCGTTCGTGCCCGCCTCTCGTCCGTTCGCGAGATTCCGTTTGCTTTTGGCGAGAGATATCGTGGGGCAAGCAAGGCGAATATCAAGGTTGCGCTGGAGTATGGCCGCTTGCTTGCGCGTCTATACCGCGACAGATTCGGATTAGGCCGGTCTGTCCCGGTGAGCACGTTTGTGGACTGATTAGGCGTCAACTTACAGCGCGGGGAGTGCCGAGCGCATTATCAGAAATCCAACCACGCCGAGAAAAAAGACCAAGGCCATGCGGATGCCAGGTTCGCGATTCACCTCGGGGACCAGATCGCTTGCCCCGACGTAAAGCGCTACTCCGGCTGAGACGGGAAGACCATAGGGAAGCCAGCTTGGAACTAATTCAATGATCAAAACGCCGATGATGGTGGCGGCCGCAAGCATGACCGCTGAATAGAACGCTGCGGTGCGGCTGCGTCCACTGGCGAGCATCACAGAGGCCATGGTAAAGCCCTCGGGCGCCTTGTGGAGAAATACGGCCAGAAAGATGAGCCAGCCGAGCGCATTGTTCACTACGAATCCGGAGCCAATCGCAACGCCGTCGAATAGCGCGTGTACGCTAAGGCCGCCCAGGACTGAGTAGCCCGTTCGGGCGGAAACGAATTCGTGGTGATGTGTCTCTTCGCCATAATGGAAATGAGAGTTAATGGTGTGTTCGAGCAGGTGCACCGCGCAGTAGCCGACCATGATGAGGATCGGGCCGATTACAGGATTCAGCTTGAGGCTCTCAGGCGTCATCTCGAGCAGAGCGACAGCCATGAGGAAACCGGCACCCAGGGCAACGAAGTAGCGGAGATAGCGCTCGACGCCGCGGGCTCTCACCAGCACCAAGCCGCCAGCGACGTCAGCAAGCGCGGCCAGTACACCGAGGGCCACCGAGAGTTTGAGCATTCTTGCTTACCTATCCCTTGCTTAAGCTCACCCGCTGTGCCGAATGTGCATGACATCGCCGTCCTGCACCACGTACTCCTTGCCCTCAAGACGAAGCGTTCCCAGGGCGCGCGCATTTGCTTCGCTTCCTGCCGCTAAGAGGTTGTCCCAGCGAATGGTTTCGGCCCGGATGAAGTGATGTTCGAGATCGGAATGAATCGCGCCAGCCCCCTGCGGTGCTTTCGATCCCGCGGGAATTGTCCACGCGCGACACTCGTCTTCTCCTGCAGTGAAGAAGCTGATCAGGCCGAGCAATTCATAACTCTTACGGATCAGCCGCACCAGGCCGCTTTCGTGGAGACCATAACTGGACAGAAATTCCGCGGCCTCATCCTCATCCATGTCAGCCAGTTCGGCTTCAACTTTGCCGCAGATTGCGGTCGCTCCGGCATTTGGACGCTGGGCCACATCGGTCAGTTTGTAGCGCTCCACGGCTGCATCGAGGTCATCGCCGAGGGTCATGCTCTCGCCGATATTAACCACATATAAAACAGGCTTTTGCGAGAGAAACATGAATCCCTTAATGAGCTTCTTTTCATCCGCTGTCATCTCCAGTTCGCGGATCGGCTGCTCTTTTTCGAGTGCCTCTTTTGAACGCAGAAGGAGGGCTTGTTCTCTCTCGAGTTCGCCGGTGCGGCCTTTTTTAAGATCCTTCTCAAGTCGCTCAAGCCGCTTTTCCACCTGGGTCAAATCGCTGATCATCAGGTCGAATTCGACATTTTTCACGTCGCGAAGGGGGTCGATTGGGCCGACGTGGGGAATGGAATCATCCTCGAACGCGCGCAGAACGTGGATCAACGCATCGACGTTGCGCAGGCTTGTGAGGAACGCGGTTTCCTTCAGCGCTTCCTGACCGATGGCGGCAACATCGACATACTCAACCGTGGCGTGCGTGGTTTTTTTCGGAGAGTAAAGCGCGGAAAGTTTGTCGAGCCTGTCGTCGGGCACGCGCGCTACGCCGATGTGAGCTTCGCGCGGGTTGGAGTAGCCGCGATCTTCAAGCTTGGCTTTGGTGAGAATCTTGAATAACGATGTCTTGCCCACCTGAGGCAGGCCGATAATGCCAGTTTTCATGTGTTTCCGATGGAGCCCCTGCACGATACTTTGCGCGCTTCAGGACCTCTACGATGATACAAGAGTGAAACGCAGGGACTAAGGGCCTAGGGAATAGGGACTAAGGAAAAGGTCGGATTAGTTGCGGCGTTTCACAAAACGGAGGGCTGAAAACACAGCGGAGACCGCTGCGATCTTTGTGTCCACAATTCCAGTAGCGAGGGCGGTTTGCCGCACTTGATTTTCATTTAACGGATGTCCCGGACCCTTGCGATAGATAAACCAGATGGGCACTCCCGTCTTGAGTTGACCGGCGGCCTTATGCAGCGCGGCGTCTAAATCTGCTGGCGTATCGACGCGCGCAAGAATCAACTCGCCCGTGGTTTTCGAGACTTTTTTTGCTTTGGTGAGCGCAACCTTCAAAGAAGAATCATCTACGGGACCGATCACGCGAACCATCGATTCGGGTGTGATTCCTAGCTTCTTTGCAAGTGTGGGCGGGGGCTTGAGGAGGGTTTCGGCCCACTTTGCTGCGACTACATTGCCGAGTTGGAGCGAGACAGATTCACCTTCGAATTTGAAACGCAGGCTATCACCATCCGATTGGATGGTCTTCATTTTTGCGAAAGGAATCCGGCGGCGGATCTCTCCTCGCAGAATCAAGTCCGGTGGTTCGAGCAGCGCCTTTACCTTGCACTCGGCTCCATTCCAGATGCATGTGCATTGAGCTTCGCGTCCCATGAAGTCTCCGAAGGGTCGCATCACTAGACTGATTAATTCTTACCGCGCATTAGACTCGCGATGACTCCGCGAACGCCACCAGCACTACGGTGGCGATACCGAACAACAGGATCGCTTCTTCTACGTGTTCGCTGCGATTGTGGAGCATGTTGAAATGAGCAGTCGTTGGATTCGTACTGTCGGCGGTGTCAATTGCTCCTCCGGCGGCGGCACGATCGCGCTCCATCGCTGGGATGATTACATATTGCGAAAACGCTGTGCAGGCCAGCATTACAACCACGAGGACCATCGGCGCCAGGACCGATTTTGGCTTGTAGATGTTCCACGCGGGCGCCAACGCCATGAGAGCAAGCAGCACGAGCCCGCAGACTATTCCCATTCCGTGAAGGATGCGCAGCAATTCGCCGACAATCGATCCTGCAGTATGGGTAGCGCCGGGCAACGAACCAAATGTGACAGCCGCAACAACCGGAAAGAAAATCTCAGCGCCGATCCAGACAATGAGCGCGAGAAAAAGCAGCGTGCGAAGCAGGGTCTTCATCTCCGAAGGATACAAGGCGAGGGATGAACAGGGAACAGAAAATGGGAGTGTGCATTGGATCGCGTGACGATTCGAGCCTTTGGTCGGCAGTGACAGCTTGGACAAAAAGATAGCGCCCGCCGAATTGGGATGGGCGGGCGCTGCAGTTCGTAATTGGCGGCTAGGACTTGTTTTTCAGTGCTCGCTTCAGCACCGTTTCCAGTGCGGCTTTTGTTTCCGCATATTCTGCGGGAGTGACGGCGCCGGTCAGCTTTTCGCTCTCCAGCGAGAATAGTTCTTCTTTCAAGACACTCAGGAGGGCGCCGTTTTTTGAGGCGGCTGAAATCGCTGTCGCGGGGTAGGAATGTGGCGCTGATGTTACGACGCCTGCACCTGGTACTTGTGCGACGGCGCCAATCGTTCCCTCAGGCTTGCGCAGGAGAAATGCCGCGGCTGCGGCGAACACGAGGGCGAGTCCACCAAGGATCCACCACTTGTATTTGCTTAGCGGATCGGGTGTGTTGATGGGTTCTCCTATGCCGCCGCCGGGCTGGCCGTTTCCGGGCGCAGCGGCTGCGGGACCACCAGGACCTGCGGCGCCTTGATCTTCACGCGGCATTGAACCGGTGCCTGAGACCTGGAACTCCAATGGCTTACCGGGCGTCGCATTTTTCGCAACGAATGTCTGGATGTTCGGATCCTGGTTGATCGCGGTGAACGCGGAGCCGGAGCCAGGCGTAAATGTCATGCTCTTCGGCAGCAGTACGCCTACACTCTGAGTGGCCAGAGATTCTTGCGGACGGAAGGTGAACGAACCGTTATAGGGCAAGGCATAGCTGATATTGAACTGCGTATCCTTGTCGCCTTCGTCGGGCTGGATTGGAAAGTTAAAGGCGTAGTGTCCCTTGGCTCCGTTTGGCTGAAGCTTCAGGGTGGTGGGAAGGCTGCCGGTGCTGGGGCGCTGTCCCTGTGCCGATTCGACCACGGCTTCTTCGGGCAGCACGATTTCAAAGCTCTTCGGGCTCCACTGCGTGCGCGGAGGCATGCTGGTGTTATGCACGAAGTAGCGTTCGATGACATGCAACTGTCCATTTGCAACTTCAAGTTCGAGGACGTCCGCTTCCACGAAGACGCCATCGACCTTCTGTGCTACGTCGTAGACGGCGACATCAGGTATTGTTCCGCTTTGAGGAGCGTCCGCGAAAAATTCTGCTCCCTGATGTGTGACCTTCACTAGAGCTGGTGCGTTGCTGGGGCGATTGATTGTGTAGTGCCCACTGGCATCGACTGTAGTGTGGGCCACTTCCGTCATGCCGGTCATCGGTTCCACCAGCACTACGACGTCACCGGCCGCCGGCTTGCCCGTTGTCTTGTTTGTTACCGTGCCTGTTAACTGTGCGGCCTGGGCCAGTGCGCCTGCAAAAAGAAGGCAGGTAGTGGCCGCATGTAGAAAAGTTCTTTTCGATCTCATGGATTTTCCGCGATTCCTTAGTAGATGTTTTTCTATGCTTGTCGTTCCAAGTGGTCCATCTCGGCCACCAATTGAGCGGTTTCGTTTTCAAGCTGACTGCGCTGCTCCCGGAAATCTTCTTCCGGATATTTTCCAGCGCGATATTCAAAATTCAAGTCGCGCAGATTTTCGTAAAGCTGTTCTTTGCGCTCTTCGAGATAATCGAGTCGCGTCTTCTGGCGTTGACTTGCAAATGCATTTTCCGGCCAGAACGTGTAAAGGAACAATGCAATGGCCATCAGGCATCCAAGCGCTAATCCAAGGGTTTCGCTCATTGCTAGTAGCCTCCTTCGCTGCCGGTTTCACGGCGAATGCGGTCGTGGATTGCATCCATTTCGGGGGAACTTACGGGTTGTTGAGCCTCACTTTTGCCGACTGACCAATTGCGAACCAGCAGAATAGTTCCCAGCAGGGCCGCTGCGAAAACGGCGAAAGGCGCGATCCAGGCCACAAGATCAAAGCCGTGGGTCCGTGGAGCGGCCAGCACAGTGGCGCCATACTTGGCGACAAAACTGTCCAGCACTTGCTGGTCTGTCATTCCGGTATTGATGGCGGTGCGCAACTCTGCCAACTGGACCGGCGAGTCGGGACAGCCTACATGGTTGCACTCACCAAGAACCTGCCCACATCCGCAACTGCACATCATCTGATGGTTCAACTTGTCGTAGCGAGCACCTGCATCGCTCGCTCCCAAGGAGAAGCAAACGGCAATTGCAAGTGTTCCAGCCTGCAAGGTTCTTTTCACCACAGTCAAATTCAACGGAGCTGCCATATCAATCGCCGCCCTTCAGAACTGCTTCCGCATGCTCGGGTCGCGTGGCAGTGGTTCGCGATGAACCCGAAGCCGGCTTGAGACTTGGAACCAGAGCTATGAATGTACCCAGCACCATGAGCGCCACACCTGCCCAGATCCAGCTCACGAGCGGATTGAGAAATGCTTTGATGATCGGCTGGCCGGTGTCGGGATTGGTGCCTTCGTACACGACATAAAGGTCCCAACTTGGAACTGAATGCACTGCAACCATGGTCTGCGGTTGCTGGCTGGCCAGGTAAACGCGTTTTTCGGGCGCCATCTGGAATTGCTTTTTGCCGTTGCGGTAGACATCCAGTAGTGCATAGTCCGAGTTGTAGTTGGCGTTCGAGTCTTGTGTGAAGCCAACACACTCCAGCGTGTACGGACCCACGCTCATTTTGTCGTGCAGCGCCAGTTCCTGTTCGGTGTTTTTGTTGAACGCGGCACCGGCCAGTCCGATGACCACGATGACCACGGCGATGTGGACGATGTATCCGCCATAACGCCGCGTGTTGCGCCGGGTTAGCAAGTACATCGAATAGGCCAGGTTTTTCCCCGTCTGCCTTGCAATCACGCCGGCCCCGCGGAAAAACTCCGAAAGGATTGCGGTCATCACGCTTGCGGAGAGCGCAAATGCAACCAACGCATAGAAATTACCGGGATCAAAGGCTCCGTCATTCCAGGGCCGCACGCCGGCGGCGAAACAGACGATGACCATTACCCACAAGGCGATCGTCGGCAAGATGAAGTTGCGACGAACGGCTCGCAGCGACGTTGAGCGCCATGGCAGCAGCGGTCCAACGCCTGTCAGGAACAAGAGAAATAGTCCGATGGGAATGGCTACGCGATTGTAGAACGGCGCGCCAACTGTGACTTTGCTGCCCTCGACGTACTCGCTGAGGATGGGGAACAGGGTACCCCAAAGGATGACGAAGCAGGCGACCAGCAGTACGAGATTGTTGAAGAGGAAGCTTGACTCGCGGCTTACCAACGACTCAAGGCGATGCTCGCCTTTGAGGTGATCGCGCTGCAGGATGTACGTGAAGATGCACACCGCGAGAATGATTCCCATGAACACCATGAACCAGGTGCCGATGGAGGACTGTGCAAACGCGTGCACCGAACTTACCAAGCCTGCGCGGGTGAGCAGTGTTCCGAGCAGCGTGAGCAGGAATGTGGAGAAGATGAGCCAGACATTCCAGCTCTTCATCATTCCTTTCTTCTCCTGCATCATGACGGAGTGGAGAAATGCGGTGCCAGTGAGCCACGGCATGAAGCTTGCATTCTCAACCGGGTCCCAACCCCAATAACCGCCCCAGCCCAATACGGCATAAGCCCAGTGCATGCCGAGGAAGATGCCGCCGGTTAGAAACAGCCAAGTCACCAAGGTCCAAACGCGCGTGATCTTGATCCACTTTTCGCCCGGGTAGCGCATCATGAGCGCGCCGAGAGCGAAGGCAAACGGCACGGAGAATCCCACGTAACCGAGGTACAGCATCGGCGGATGAATGACCATCTCGGGATATTGCAGGAGCGGATTAAGTCCGTTGCCATCGGCGGGAATAGAACCGCGCAGGAGCGCGAACGGCGGCGCGGCAAAGTTCACTACCGCCAAGAAGAACACCTGAATTCCAGAGAGGATCGTGCCGGCATAGGCATAGAGTTTGACGTCGGTCTTGTGACGCAGGCGGAGAACGAAGCCGTAGGTGGCGAGAAGCCAGCACCACAGAAGAAGTGAACCTTCCTGGCCGCTCCACAGTGCCGCGAATTTATAGGCCGCAGGGAGCGCCCGGTTGGAGTGCTCCATGATGTAGGTGATGGAGAAATCGTTGGTAAAGACCGACCAGACGAGGGCAATTGCTGCCGCCGTGACCGCGAAGAAGGCGGCAATTCCGGCCCGGCGTGCTGTATCGGCAAGTCGTTCCGGTGCGATCGGCGCAGGCTGGCCCGTTGCCAGTAGTCTAAGCGCTACTGCGCCGGCAAACAGATTGTATGCGGCCAGCGCTAAAGCGATGAGAAGAGAGAGACTTCCAAACGTTGCCATCAGAGCTCCATCTCTGATTCTCGCACTGAGGACTAATGCCTTAGGGGAATCTAACGAGCCTATTCTCAACTATTTTAGGCCGGTGAAATGTGATTTGCCTCACACTAGGGGTGGAGTGGCGTCTCTTTCGGGAGGGGGCGCGGGTGGTCCAGCGCACGGTCTCTACCATGTGATTCAGAATCTGGATGTTTGAATTCTGGGCCTGGAGACACGAATCCGACCTTATCCGAACAGAAATTCCTTTTCCCGGAGTTCCTTGATGGAGTCGCGGAGTTTGGCAGCCTTTTCAAATTCAAATTTCCGGGCTGCGTCGCGCATTTCGGTTTCGAGTTTTGAGATGAAAGCATCGACCTCGGCCTGGGAGTTGAACTCGGGCAGACCTGCCGCCTCTTCTACTTCGATCTCGCCATATTCGGCCTTGAGGATCTGGGCCAGGCCCATATCCATCTTGTTGATGATGGACTGCGGCGTTATGCCATGCTCCTCGTTGTAGGCACGCTGAATAGCGCGACGGCGGTCGGTTTCGCCGATGGCTTGTTTCATTGAATCGGTCATGCGGTCGGCATAAAGAATTGCACGGCCTTCGAGATGACGCGCTGCGCGGCCCATGGTCTGGATGAGGGATCCGGATGAGCGGAGAAAGCCTTCTTTGTCCGCATCGAGAATGGCCACGAGCGAGACTTCCGGCAAGTCCAAGCCTTCGCGCAGAAGATTGATGCCGATGAGTACGTCGAACTCGCCTTTGCGCAGGCCGGCGAGGAGCTTCACGCGTTCGAGGGTCTCGATCTCGGAGTGCATGTAGCGGCATTTAACGCCGACTTCGGTGTAGTATCCGGCGAGGTCTTCAGCCATGCGCTTGGTCAGAGTTGTGACCAGTACCCGCTCGCCACGCTTGGCGCGATCGCGAATTTCCGCGAGCAGATCGTCGATCTGTCCCTTGACTGGGCGAATCTCCACTTCAGGATCGACGAGGCCAGTGGGCCGAATAACCTGCTCGATCACTACGCCTGCGGAACGGGTGAGTTCATACGGGCCGGGAGTTGCCGAGACGTAGATCGTCTGGTGAATGCGGTTTTCGAATTCATCAAACTTCAGCGGCCGATTGTCCATCGCGGAGGGCAGACGAAATCCATAATCGACGAGGTTCTGTTTGCGACTGCGATCTCCGTGCCACATGCCGTGGACTTGTGGAATGGTCGCGTGGCTCTCGTCAACGAAGAGCAGGAAGTCGCGGGGGAAGTAATCAAGCAGTGTTGGCGGAGCTT
The DNA here is from genome assembly GCF_039994875.1 of Telmatobacter sp. DSM 110680. GTDB lineage: Bacteria > Acidobacteriota > Terriglobia > Terriglobales > Acidobacteriaceae > Telmatobacter. The sequence goes on from NZ_CP121196.1 coordinate 3,162,696, forward strand.
CACCGGGAAGGCGACCGGAGAAGTGGCGCGAGTAGTTTTCGATCCCGTGGCAGTAACCCATCGACTTGATCATTTCGAGATCGAATCGGGTGCGTTGATGCACGCGCTGGGCCTCGACCATGCGGCCCTCTGCCTCAAGATAGGTTACCCACTCGCTTAACTCGGTGACGATGGAATCGATGGCTTCGGCCTTACGTTCGGGCTGCACAACGTAGTGGCTCTTGGGGTAGATAGGGAGTCGCGAGTACTTCTGTTTCACCGTGCCGAAGAGCGGATCGATCTGCGACAGCGACTCGATCTCATCGCCGAAAAGTTCGATGCGATAAGCCGTCTCGTCGTAAGTTGGATAGACCTCGATGATGTCTCCACGCACGCGGAAGGTTCCGCGCCGGAAATCCGCGTCGTTGCGCTCATACAGAATTTCAACCAAACGACGAGTAATATCTTTGCGGCTGATGCGCTGGCCTTTTTCAAGCAGCAGCAACATGCCGTAGTAGGCTTCGGGCGATCCGAGACCATAGATGCAACTGACTGAACTGACGATGATGGCATCGCGGCGTTCAAACAACGAACGAGTTGCCGACAGGCGCAGCTTGTCCAGCTCTTCGTTGATGGTCGCTTCCTTCTCTATGTATAGGTCGCCTGCCGGAATGTAGGCCTCGGGCTGGTAGTAGTCGTAATAGCTGACGAAGTATTCGACGGCGTTGCCGGGGAAGAATTGCTTGAACTCGTGATAGAGCTGCGCAGCGAGAGTCTTGTTGTGTGCAAGGATCAGAGCAGGTCGATTGGACTGCTCGATGACCTTGGCCATGGTGAATGTCTTGCCGGAGCCGGTGACGCCGAGCAATACCTGGTGCTTCTCTCCTGCGGAGAGGCCTTGCATCAGTTCCTCGATAGCGCGGGGTTGATCGCCGCGAGGTTTGTAGGTCGTCACCAGCTGGAAATCCATTGAAAGATTATAGCTGAAGAGCGAAGATTAGGCGAAGATGCATCTTTCCGTTTGGATCGTTGCATAGCTAGAACTGCAGCTTCGCGCCGAACTGGATCTGCCTCGATGTTGTCGAAGTTGCTGTAACCAACCCGGCGGTCGGCGAAATTGCCGAAGTGGCTGATGTGTATACGACCTCATTCGGCGTCGACAGATTTGTGCGGTTGAGGATGTTGAAGAACTCCGCGCGGAATTGAAGGCCGAGACGTTCTGTCAGGTGTGCATTTCGTGTTGCTGAAAAATCAAACTCCGACAAGCCAGGTCCTAAGAGTGAATCGCGCGAGACGTTTCCGTAAGTTCCGGTGGCAGGCTGCAGGAACGCGGCTGGGTTGAAGTACTGCGATGGTGACTTCGGGTAGAGGTTTCCTTTGAAGTTCGGGTTCCAGTTTGGGCGCACTGGGTTGCGGGTGTCGCCGTTGCCAGTGGGGTTATATCCAAGTTGCGGCGTGAACGGGAAACCGCTCTGGACTGACAGGATGGCACTTGCTGTCCATCCACTGGCGATGAAGTTGACTACCGCTGGTGCGTGATTCAGATAGCGCCGCTTTGTTCCGAAGGGCAATTCGTAGCTGCCGTTGAGCGAGGCGGCATTGCGAACGTCAGTGGCTGCTGGCCCCCAATCCAATTTTGGATTTAGAGGGAACTCAACAAATGCGGGAGTGTTTCCGCTGACACTGGTATTCCAAGCCGATCCGTCATCAAGATTTTTGGAGTACGTGTAGTTGCCGCGAAACTGAAATCCGCTTCCGAACGAGCGCCGCACATCCACGATCAGCGAGTTGTACAAACCAACGCCATGCGACACCCAGGATGTTGAATTTGCCAGCGCCGGATTTGAGTTCTTTGATCCTGCTGGATAAAAGACTGTGCCATCGGTCTCATAGGTGGGCACCGGTTCGTTCATGTCTTCAGAGAGGATCTGGTGGTAGCTGTGCGATCCTACATAGCCCACGGTGAGAGAGGTGCGCGGCGCGATCTGCTGCTCCACGCGCAAGCTCCATGTGAGGACTGCGGGCGTGGCGATGTCGGGCTGCACGTTACTTGGCGAGACCTTGGTTCCTGCAGGTGGAGGTGTTCCCGGCGTGATCTGTAACTTCGAAACGGCGATGTTTGAAATGGACTCTGCTGTATTGAAGGGCGCGGTTTGATCAAGTCTGTAATCGAGTGTGTCGAGCAGCCCGTGATAAAGGCCGAATCCGCCGCGAACCGCGGTTTTGCCGTTGCCGCGAACATCCCATGCAAAGCCGACGCGCGGTTCTGGCAGAAACTTTGCCCGATTCGTTGTCAGTGCAGATGAGCCAACCAGCGGATCTGTTTGCAGCACTCCGCCAACGATCGCGTAATTTGCAGCGCGACCCTGGGCTTCATTCCATCCATTTGTTGATTCGAACCTAAAGCCGGCGCGCACTTCGAGCCGCGGTGTCACCTTCACCGTATCTTCAACGAACGCCGCACCCGCCAGCATGCGCCATCCGAGTTCCGTCGGAGAGGGAACTACGGTGAAAGTCTTCACCGTGCCTTGCAGGAATGTCTGCAAGGTGCTGAACGATGCCTGCCCGTACTGACTCTGCGCGAGCAGATCGTTCGACTGAATTCGCTGCAGCCATAATCCAGCCTCGACCTGATTCCGCCCCTTGGTCCAGTAGACGTGATCGTCGAGGGTATACAGATTGCGCGCAGCCTTGTTGTTGCTGCCAACGTTCAGCCCGGCTTGCGAAATTGCCGATGCACCATTCGAGGCCGTGCTACCGCTGATCACAATAGCGCCGATCGGCTCACCGGTAGCCCAACCCGGCAGCGAGACTGGTGAGTATCCCGTGAAGAAATAGCTTGCCCGCGAATATCCAAAACGTGCCGTGTTCAGGAAGGCGGGCGAGAAGACGTGCTGTTCCTGCACGCTGGCTACCTGTTCGCGCAGGCTCTCGTTGACCAGGCTCAGAGGATTTTGTGCCGGCGTGTTTGCTGTGCTGTCGTCGACGGTGTACACCGCAAACAAAAGGTCTTTGCCGCTCAGGTTGGCGTCGAATCGAGTAGTTCCGAAATCTTCGCGAATATGTTGCTTCGGATGCGAGAATGCTTCGGCAATTCCGCCGCCCAACTCCGGCCCATTCTGCACGGGCCACAACGCGAGCAGCGGCGCTACTGCTGCATCCACACCCACGTAGTGTTCCTGGCCCGATGAGTCTGGCAGGTAGCCGTTGCGCGCCTGGTTGTCTGGCACCAGCGTTACTGCGCTCAATCCCCAGTTTTGCCGGAAGCCCTCGTAGTTGCCGAAAAGGAACAGCTTATTGGCGCGAATCGGACCGCCCAGCGACCCGCCAAACTGATTGCGTTGAAATGCCGGAATTGTTCCCTGGTCGAAGTAGTTCCGCGCATCGAGCGCGCTGTTGCGAATGAACTCGAATGCGGTGCCGCGGAGATGATTTGTTCCACTGGTTGTGACGATACTGACCTGCGCTCCGTTGCGTTTGCCGTACGTTGCCCCGTAGGTATCTGTCGAAACGTTGAACTCGCGTACGGCATCGACGCCGAGTAGCTCTCCACTCGTCCCGCCGGGGGTAACGTTGATCAGAGATGCCCCGGTGTACTCAATTCCATTGAGTAGAAACAGATTGTCTTGCGGCCTTCTGCCGCTCACTGAAAACATATTTCCCACCGAGGAATTTGAAGAGCCGATGCCGCCCGAGCGCTCGTTGGTGTAGTTCACGGTCGCCGGATTCAGCGTCAGCAGTTCGTCGTAGCTGCGACCATTGAGCGGGAGTTCCTTTACCTGTCGCTCATCCACAAGGCCGGCAGTTTGCTGGGTGGTTGTATTTACGCCCGGATCAGAAGCATCCACTTCAACAGCCTGTTGCACAGCGGCTATACCGAGTACAAAGTTCAGTTGCAGGCTTTGTCCTATGGCGAGCGAGATTCCGGTCTGTCGTTGTTGCGCGAACCCTTCTTGGTTCACGGTTACGGAGTAGGAACCGACGGGCACCGACGGAGCGAAGAAGCGGCCGTCCTGATCTGTTGTAAGCGTTCGCGTGGCACCGGTTTCGCTTTGACGGACGGTCACGGTCGCACCTGAAAGCGTTGCGCCGGAGGGGTCATGGACCACGCCTCCGATGCTGCCGCCAACCACTTGGGCCTGCGCAGCGATTGCAACGATGACAAAGATAAATGCGTATCGAAAAAGCTTGAGTGTAGCGTTCACGGCTATCTCCTGGAAGATTTCTGGTAAGGACTGACCGGCAGTTATGCCGCGGTGGAATGCGGATACGCAGGTTCTACAATTGGGAATTGCGGAAGCGGGAGATCAGCGACAACAGAGGCAACAACAGCGCGACGACAGCCGGGAGGCGTCGAGGGAGAGGCGCGAGTTGGGGATTGCTAGCTGCATAATTTTGAAACTGAAAACTGAAACAGAAAAGCCGCGTCAGCTAGTGCTGAAGCGGCCGCCTGGGATTCGATTGAGACTTAGAATCTCATCCACGCGACCGGTCGAGCGCGCAACAACAAGCAACGGAAGCGACCGGAATGCGGTGAATACCCATCCCGTGAATATACCTGCGACTCAATTTTGAGTCAATCCCGCCAGGGCTTACTGCTCGGACGGGATTATCGTGTCGGGAGCAGAACGTCTTTCAGCCACGGAACAGGTAACGCACCTTCATCCAGCGCGCGATCATTGAAGTCAGTGAGGTTAAAGTCTTTGCCTTTCGCCGCTTCGTACGCTTTGCGCAAACGCCACCACTCGGTCGTGCCTACGAAGTATGTTGGCAGTTGAGTGGAGCTAAGCTTGGCCCTCTGCAGCTTACCGTCCGCCTCAGCGCGGGTCTGGAAGGCCTCATCCATCATGAAGTGCATCGCCTGGTCATCGGTCATTCCCATGGTCTGCATGCGAATGTCGAGAATGCTGTTTCCGATGGCGCGTAGCCACACTTTCAAGTAGCTCAGGCGATAGCGCGGATCGCTGTTTGCGAATCCCTGCTGCATCATCACCTGGGCGATATACTCGGCCCAACCTTCGACGTACGCGCCGTTGCCATACAAGCCACGAACCAACCGTCGTGTTTCAGGTTGGATCTCGTTGGCGTGTTCTGCTTGCACGTAATGTCCGGGCAACGCTTCGTGAATGCAGAGCCATTTCAGCACCCAGTTGTTGTACTCGCGCAACCTAGATTCAGCGCTGGCTTCGGGTGTTTTGGGATCGATTGGCGTTATCCAGAACTCAGCTTCGGCATTTGGATCGAGCGGCGGCGCAGAATGAAATCCTCCTACGGAATAAATCCCGCGCTCAAATTCAGGTGTGGCGATAACCTTCAGATTGTCGCGTGACTTCAGGGACACGATTTTCTTGTCGATGATGAACTGCCGAATACCAACTAGATCGTCCTTCGCAGTCTGCATCAGGTCGTCACGCTTGGGATGATCGTCTGCAATCTTTTGGAGGACCTCGCTGATAATCTTGTTTTCGCGTTCTTTTTGACCCAGGGTCGCATGATCGTCGTGGTCGGGGTAGTACTGCTTGTGCAGCGGCATGGCTAGTTCCAGCATCTCTGCGCGGGTTTTATCGAACGCGGATTGGGCCTCGTTAAAGACCTGCTCCGGCGTGATGTCCGTTTCCATAACCAGCCGGAATTTTTCTGCATACCATTCTTTGCCCAGCCGCCACGTGCGATCGGTTTTCCGTTTCGCTAGGTCGTTCTGCATCCATTGTGAAAAATCTTTCAGAGCCTTTATCGCTGGCGGCGCAGCCTGGTCGAATCGTTGTTTCAACTCGGGATGTTTGGAGACTGCTGCGGCGATCGTCTCCTGGATCAGGTCGACGTTGCCTTCGTTCTCCTCAATGGCGACCTTGATGAAGATGGGGTCGGCATCGAGTAGTTCGCTTTTTGCCTGATCCAGAAAGCGCGGCGTGGCCTGAACACGCGAGACAACATCGCTCAAACGTATGTCCTCGGTTGCGTAGTCATCGGTGAGGGGCTGGAAGAGCGATGCGCCGATCAGTTCCACGTACTCTGTCGGGTTGTGCCTGTAGTTCTGGATATGGTCGAACTCCAACAGGCTCTGCCCGATCTGATCGTCGATGAGATGCCAGTCGGCTGCATCCTCCGCACCCAAAGAAGCTACTGGAGTTTCGTTGTGGAAGCGCTCGCGCCATTTTGCGTACACGCTTCGCTGGTTTGCGATGCCATCGGGGCTCACGTCGTCTAACTGGGAATCGAGTGCAATCGTCTTTCCGGTTTTTGGATCGACATGCTTGTGGTAGCCGGCCTGCGACGCACTGGCTGGCGAAAGCGCCAGCGTCTCATGAACGAACTGCTCGCTGAGCTTCGCAAACTCCGCATTTGATTTCTGACCTGGATCTGCATTCTGCGTCGCAAGCGTACTCGCGCCCAGAATAAACGCTGCCAAGAATCTTATCTGCATAACGGATTTCCTCGATTCACGTGCCCGCTCAACATGCGCTTTAGAAAGAGTAGTCGTCGGGGTCGGGACCGCCACGAATAACACTGATGGCCGCCGGATAAGGTTTCATCTTGTACTCATTCGGAGGAGTGGCGCCTGCAAGGTAACGGACAAAATAATCCCACCGCCGCCGCATCATGTACTGCGAAGCCGGGCCGTAGCCGTGGGGCACATTCGGAATCAGCACCAGATCGAAATCCTTGTTTGCCTTGATCAGTGCGTCAACAAGGAGGAGCGTATTGTTGGGCGGAACGTTGTCGTCCATCGTTCCATGGGCCAGCATCAAGTGGCCTTTGAGATTCTTTGCGAAATTTTGATTGGCCTGCGAATCGTAGTTGCTGGTGCCGTCGGCATTTTTGACTTCGATACCGGCCCACTTCTCAGCCCAGTCGTCTTCGTAGTCGCGCTGGTCGTGGTTGCCGCTTTCAGCAATCCCTACCTTGAAGAAGTCAGGATAGTGCAGCATCGCGGCGCCGGTTGCATTGCCTCCGCCGGAGTGTCCCCAGATTCCGACGCGATCGAGATCAATGAACGGATACTGTTTTGCCAGATCCTTCATGCCCGCGATCTGGTCGGGAATGGTGTTGTCGCCGAGGTCGGCGTAATAGGCCTCGTGAAATGATTTGGAGCGGAACGGCGTGCCCATACCGTCGATGCAAACCACCACGAAGCCCAACTCAGCTAATGCCTGCATGTCCCCGTGGGCCGCGCGGAAGTCGCGGCCGCCGCACGATCCGATCTGCGGTCCCGGATAGACGTAGTTGATGATGGGATATTTTTTCGAAGCATCAAAGTTTGTGGGCTTGAACATGAAGCCGTACAGGTCGGTCTTCTCATCGCGGCCCTTCACCGTGATTGGCGTAAGAGGCATCCAGCCAGCGGCCATCAGCTTCGTAATATCCTGCTTCGCCAGCTCCATCACGGTCTTCCCGTTGTCATCGCGAACTACTGTTACCTGCGGCTTGGTGGGCGTTGAATAGCTATCGGTAAAGTAGCGCCCATCGTGCGAAACCTTGATGCGATGATCCGCATTCTCCGGTGTCAGCAGCTTCAGCCCAGTGCCGTCAAAATTTACGCGATAGAAATGCTCAAAGTATGGATCGCGATCCTTTTCAATGCCCACGCCAACGAAGTAAACGACGCGCGCCTTCTCGTCTACATTCAGAACCTCTGTGACGTTTCCGGGGCCATGCGTGATCTGATTTTTCAGCTTTCCGGTCGCGAGATCGTACAAATACAGGTTTCCCCAGTTGTCGCGCTCGCTGAACCACAGTATCGCGTTGGAATTCGGAAGGTAGTGCCAGTTGATTTTGCCGTTGCCGCTCTCGTAGAACTTGGGGACGGTCTCCGTCATCACTTCGCGGACTTCGCCGGTTTCAGCATCGGCCTCGCGCACCCATTCCTGCTTGTGATCGCGCGAGGTCGAAACGAACCCGAGGTGTTTTTCGTCCGGGCTCCATTCCAAATCGGCAAACGTGTTTCCGTCGCAGGCGATGTCGTCGCACAAGGTTGACCGGTGTTGATCTGGCGGCATTTTCAACCGGATCACCTTGCGCGCGTCCACGTCGATGATTACGCGCTCGATCATGGTCACATCCTTGTCACCCACCAGCGGATACTTCCACGCCTTGAGCTGGGGATGCGAATTAGTCACCGGGACCAAATACATTTCGCCGTCTTTGCGCTGATCCTGCTGGAACGTCGCGATTTTTTTCGAGTCGGGGGACCACAACAGGATTGCGGAATCGGACTGCTTCCATCCCGCGTTGTCGGTGGCGTAACCAAAGTCCTTCACGCCATCGGTCGTGAGTTGAGTCTCAGCGCCAGTCGCCATGTCACGAACCCACAAATTCCAGTCGCGAATAAACGCGCCAAGCTTGCGGTTCGGCGAGAGCGTCAGTGGCGGGTTCGGCGCTTCGCCTGGGGCGGGTGATTCCGCCGCAATCAGCTTGCACGCATCCGATCCTGCTCCCACGCTGCATTGATACTTTCCGCCACGCGCGGTGAAAGCCAGCGTGTGATCGCTATCGCTGAGCGAAATGTCGGTGAGTTGCAGGTGGCGGGCATCTATTCCTGTCCCGCCCTTCATCACCGCCTTCAGAGCAGTTGCCAGCTTTTGCTGATCGACCAGGGGTTTGCGGGTACCGGTCGCGGCATCGACGAGAATGTAGTTAATCCCGCTGTCTTCCGCCTCGCGATACCAGAAGCGGTCGTCGTCGAGCCACTGGGCATTTACCTGGCCTTTCCAAGCGAGAGGGTTCACGTTATATGCCATGAACTTTTCGGCCCTCGCATAGTCGTCGTCGGTGTACTGACGCGGCTGCTGAGCTAGCGCGGTGATACAAACCAAGGCAAGGCCCGCAAACGGGCTCACGATCGACTTCACAAGTTTCATAGCAGTCATGTTTCTGGAGTCCTTAAGCGCCGGCCGCCTCGTTCTGGCAACGAAGATCGCGCTATGTGCAGATCGGAGAAGATGTTACTGGTTGGAATTCTATATCCCTCAAGCCTCGCGGGAGGAACCAACCGCGTGCCAGCACGGGCGTTTCACGAGCGAAAGGGCGCTCAAGGTCATGATGATCTTTGGTGTTCGAATAAAGTCAATATTAGTGAATATTGACAGTAAATCGACATAAATCGTATAAAAACGGAAGAGATGCGTATACCCTTCCCTTGTTCAAAACTGCCTCTATTTTGCCCTCACCCTCGGCTTTCCGCGTCCGTGCGCCGCTCTCTTGTGTTGCTTGAACTTGGCTTGTTTGCAGTTGCCGGTGCTGTTGCCCAGTCGCCGCATGTCACCGGCAATTCGTTCATCGCCCGCTATCAGGCGCGCGTCTCTGCGACACAGGCAGAGCAGCCGCATTGGGTTACCCCACTTGTCACTGTCACACCTCGCCTGGAGCAGGAGATCCGCACCGACTTTGTTCGCCAGACGAATACAAAGCTTGAGAACACGTGGAATTTCGGCAACAGCAAGGGGCTCGAGATCATCCCTGAGCGTCATATTGAGTTGCTCTTCAATATTCCGCCGTTCATCGCGCATCAATCAGGGAACGACGGTTTTGGTGACGTCTCATTTAATTCGAAGTATCGCTTTTTTGCCCGCAATGAGGAGCACGGCAACGCAATCATCACTGCGTTTGTTGCGGGTACCTATCCAACTGGCAAGAACGGGAACGGCAGCTGCTGCGCGACGGCCACTCCCACGCTCGCTGTTGGCAAGGGATTCGGCCTGCTGGCGCTGACATCTACGGCCGGTGGCTCACTCCCGGCAAGCAGCGGAAAGAAGCTCGGTCACACGATTACCTGGAACAGCGTGGCGCAATATCACCTCGCTCGTACCAGTGTGGCTCATTTCTTCTGGCCCGAAGTTGAGTCGAACGCCAGCTTTTTTGTAGGCGGCCCCAATGACGGCAAGACTACGGACTTCGTCACTCCTGGACTGATTGTGGGGCGAATTCCGCTGGATCACAATCCTGACGGGAAACCTGGGCGGCTGGGCCTTACTTTCGGTGGCGGAGAGCAGATCGCGGTGACGCACTTCCACAGCACCAACCATAACCTGGTATTCACCGTACGTATGCCGTTTTAGGTTGCGTTTCCAAGTCACGATGGAGCTTAGAAACGGAGAAATAGGCATGAAAGTCTCAAGTCATGCGGTGTTTGAGTGGTTTGCGCGAACGTCGATTGTTCTGATTCTTGCCGTCAGTTCATACACGCGCGCGCAGCAAACGGGGCAGACGGTGGAGATGAACCATGCGACTGCGTCGGTGCAATCTAAGCAGCTTGCCGTCCGCGGACTCGATGGAAAATCGGTTACGTTCACACTCGCCGATCTCGCTATGCTGCCCCATAAAACGATTTCGGTTTACAACGAACACACTAAGACTAATGAAAGATACTCAGGAGTAGAACTGATCGAGCTGCTGCAAAAGGTAGGCACTCCTCAAGGAGAGAGTGTGAAGGGCAAGCTATTTATGACCGCCGTGGTGGCGGAGGGCGCGGATCACTATTGCGTGATTTACACCTTGGCCGAGGTAGATCCTTCGATTCACACCGGGGATGTGCTGGTGGCGGACTCCATTGAAGGCCACCCGCTGGATAAGGACGGCGCATTCAAGATGGTATCCACTGAAGAGCGCCGCCCGGCACGATGGGTGCGAAATCTAGCGCAAATCTCAGTGATCAATGTGAAGCCGTAGAAAGCTTGAACAGGGTCTAGATTTGCAAAACAGAATTGACCTGATTTTTACTCCCCTGCAATGAATGTGTTTAAGCCTCGCTGCTACTTTCCTTTTCCAGGAGGTAACATGCGTTCGCTTATCCCCGCTGTTTCAGTTCTTTATGCTTTGCTTTCAGTTGGTGCCGTCGCTCAAGACCGCGACAGCGACTGGGAGAAGAGCCAGATCAAACATGTATTACTTATCAGCATTGATGGAATGCACGCCGTCGACTACAAAAACTGTACTGAAGGGATTGCAGGAGTTAATGGCGGCAAACCCTACTGTCCTAATCTCGCGGCTCTCGGCACAACCGGAGTCAACTATGTTGCGGCAAATACCTCGAAGCCGTCCGATTCGTTTCCGGGACTGATGAATATCGTTTCCGGCGCCACGCCGCGCTTGATGGGCGTTTACTATGACGTCGCCTATGACCGCTCGCTCGATGGACCTGCGGTAACGACAGGTAACGGCAATCCTGCAGCTCCATGCATGGCGGGCAAGGCGCCCACCGGCTACACCACCGAGTACGAAGAGGGCCTCGATATCGATCAGACGAAGGTCAATGGCGGAGCACCCGGGGCCAGCCTTACGGATGGCGGTATTGCATCGCTCGATCCCACCAAGATGGATCGCGATCCGGCCAAGGGGTGCGCTCCTGTCTATCCGTGGCAATTTGTGCGCACCAACACCATTTACGGCGTCATTCACAAGGCTGGAGGCTATACCGCCTGGTCTGACAAGCATCCCGCTTACTCATCTGTGGCTGGGCGCGACGGGGTCGGCGTTCTCGACGACTACTATTCGCCTGAGATCAACTCCAATGTGATCGGACTGCCCGGCGTAATGACCCCTTCGGGAATCTCCTGCTCCAGTATTCCCGATGCTTCCGCAGACCTTACGGCCTGGACCAACAGCTTCCAGAATATTCAGTGCTATGACACGCTTAAAGTGAACGCGATTCTGAACGAGATCGACGGTAAGACGCACAGCGGGAAACATGCGAAGACACCGACGATCTTCGGTATGAACTTCCAAGCCGTGAGCGTGGGGCAAAAGCTCATTGAGAGCGGACCAGGCAAGGGAGGTTATCTGGATGCAGCAGGAACTCCAACCGGAAACCTGCTCAGCGAAATTGAGTTTGTTGACGATGCTATCGGCCAGATGACGATGAGGCTCAAGGATCGTGGCCTCTATGAGTCGACGTTGGTGATCATTACCTCCAAGCACGGCCAATCACCCATCGACCCGAATGCCTACGACGCCGTTCCGGGAAAGACCAGCAACGGTCTCTCACCGGCGACGCTCATCTCGAATCAATTGCACGCCGCCATGCCGCCCTCAGAAGATCCGAATGCCAGCGGTATCGGATCCACCGAGGATGACGTTTCGCTGCTGTGGCTTACCAATCCTTCGTATACCGACGCAGCGGTATCGTTGCTGGAAGCGAATCGCGCGGCTACCGGCATTGGCCAGATCTACTACGGGCCTTCGGTCGCACTCAACTACGACACGCCGGGATGGGCTCCAAACGGCGATCCGCGCACGCCTGACATCATCGTCACTCCGAATGTCGGTGTCACTTATACCGGGAGCAACAAGAAGCTGATGGAACATGGCGGCTTCTCACACGACGATACGAATGTGATGTTGCTGGTTTCCAATCCCGCGCTTGTTCCGCACACTGTCTACTCCGAAGTGGGGACACTGCAGGTTGCGCCATCGATTCTGAAAGCTCTTGGGCTTGATCCCTCGAAACTGGACGGCGTGCGCCTAGAGGGTACGGGTGTACTGCCGGACCTAAACCTCAACTTCAACGAACGATAATCAGGCGAAATAAAACATGCGGGCGCATCGAGCGTCCGCATGTTTGCCTTACAGTTACTCTATTCGGGGCCTAGCGCAGCATCGCCCCGATGTTTGCCTTGATGGTGGGATTTGTCGCGGTGCCTGTGATCGTCAGCGGGATGCCGTGACTCGAAGCCGGCTTAGGCTTTGCTCCTGGATGCAGGAAACTGCCGACCAAACCGCCAACGGCGTTTACCGCCGTATTCGCTACCGCGCCCACTGCATTTGAGGAATTGAGGGTTGCGGTCAGGTTGAAGTTGATGGAACTCGTGGGTGAGACCGTACCCTCGCCCGTAGCCGAACCGATCTGGGGCAGATTGCCGTAGATGTCCGTAATCCGCGCACCATCCGGTGAAGAATTCACATTCGCCTTGAGCACTTGAATTTCTGTTCCACCGGACGTGCCCCCGAAAGGATTCAAGCCCTGGATTTTGGATCCGAGATCAAATCCTGCGAGCTTGGTGTTGTCGATCTCGACCGGACCAGCGAGGGTCGCCGTGGTTGCCGGACCGGTGACATTGATATTCGCTGTGATGGTTCCCCCCTGCAGGGAAGACCCGGCGGGAAGATGAATACCAACAACAGGGAGCAGCCGCTCAAGTTGATCGATGGGCAAATTCGGCGCAGCGAGATGCACGTCAAGCATGATGGCTTGCGGGGTGAACTGGAAGCTGCCGGTTGCGTGAACCGCAGCCGATCCGGCATGAACTGCAACATCGGCCAGCGTGCCCTTGCGCGTCTCCAAGTTGTCAGAGATGTTGTAATCGATGTCTACGGGGTCTTGAGAAGGTGAACCCCTGGGTACTAGTTGCAACTGCGAAGCTTTGATCTTTCCGGTGCTCGATACCGTTGTTCCATCCGATTTGAGCTGGGCGTCCACATCGTTCTGCATCTTGATTCCCTTGCTCTTGTCGATCACGCCGGATGCGACGGGGTCAAAATTCTTGAGTTGCAGGGTCGCCTGGAACGGTGACTTTGATGCGTCCGTCTGCGAAATCGGACCGGCATCCCCGCTCAGCTTCAAAGTCCCGTCACCGGGAAGTTTTGCCAGCAATTCGAAGGGGAATGACTTCTGAAACGAAAAGTCCTTTACCGTAATGTTCACTTCGGTGTATTCGAACGGTCTGTCGGTCTGGGGAATCGACGATACCATTGCGCTCCCGTTGGTGATCTTCAACTCTTCGACAACGAGATCGGTCATGGACCCGTGTTGCTGGGTTGTAGCTGCCTGATTTGAACCGCCGAGGCTCGAGAAATTCCATTTCCCGTTTGCATTTTGAATGAGTTGGATAGAGGGCGTATCGATATTCAGTTTCGTAATGTGCATGCTGTGACTGAAAACGATGGGGAAGATTTCAACGCCGACATTCAGCTTCTTAGCCTGAATAAAGGGGACAGCACTGTAATTTGGGTCATCGGCGATGGATATATCTTCAGCGTCAAGACTTCCGGCCATGATCGAGAAGGTGAGGCTTCCGACAGTCACCTGGCGGCCAAGCGCGCTCGATAGCTGGCTTTCGATTGTCGGCCTGAAGGATTCGGCGTTCACAAAGAATGGAACGAGAGAAATGACAAACAGGAGGAGGAAGACGACGGCAGCGACGACCAGCACCCACTGCTTTAGCATGATGTTTCCCTCTTCAATCCAGACTGGCACGATTGTACTGTCTGAGACCGTGCATCGTGCAGCACGATCGTGCACATCTGGTCAGCATGGCTCCCTCAAGGCCGAGTTACCAAGGCAGCGGCTTGCCCATGTGGAAGTATCCGCCCGTCGGTCCATCTTCTGGCAGGGTTGCCAGGGCCGCACTGGTCTTCCCGCCTTCGCTCAGTTCCATGGGAGCGCTTTGGCCGCCCATATCGGTCTTTACCCATCCTGGATGCGCTGAATTCACCTTGACCTTCGTATCCCTCAACTCATAGGCGAGATGGACTGTGAAGGCATTGAGAGCGGTCTTGGATGCGTCGTAGGCGAAGGATTTGGCGTTGTAGATCGGTGACTTTGGATCGGCATGCAGCTTGAGGGAAGCCAGAATGCTTGACAAGTTCACGATGCGCCCGGCGGGACTCTTCTTGATCAGCGGCAGCAGTTTCTCAGTCAGTTCGACCTGTGCGAAGAAGTTAGTCTCAAAAACCTTGCGCAGCAGATCCATCGGCACATCGGCTGCACGGTGCTCTGGACCTTCGCCGGGAAACGTGCCGCCTGCGATGCCTGCGTTGTTCACCAGAATGTCGAGTCGGCCATACTTCGAGTCGAAGTAGTCGTAGGCAGCCTGATAATCTGCCTGCTTTGTAATGTCGAACTGGAGGACGTCGGCGTCAACACCCGCTGCGCGCAATTTGGACACGGCCTGTTCGCCTTGCGCCTTATCCCGCGAACCGATGACAACCTTGACGTTTTCTTCCTTGTTCTGTCCTAGGTCGAGCGCGGTTTGGAATCCTAGTCCGCGATTTCCGCCTGTAATGAATGCAATCTTCTGGGGCATTGGGGATTATCTCCTGTACAAGTTTGGATTCTTGAGATTCGTGAGAGGTTCACGAAGTTGATGTTTCAGAGCAGGTCATCAGCGCAGATTTTCATCAGACGAACGAGGCGGCCCCAGCCATTGGATTGAAGCAAGGTCTCCTTTGGGTATCAAGGTGAGGCATTGGAAGATTTGGAGAGCGGCGAATGTAGCCTTCGATTACTCGACGGGCATCGAACCACGCTGGGGAGGAGCATCATGCCTGAAAAAGAAACCATGGAAAGGGCTCAGAAAGACCTGCGAGAGGGCAAGGCGCCATCGACGGCGGCAGGCGAATTCGTCCGGGAGGAGATTGAGCATGTGCGGGAAGGGAAGCATGGAGCGAGATCACCGCAGCAGGCCATCGCCATCGGTCTCAGTAAGGCGCGGCGCGCTGGAGTTCCATTGAAGCCGCCGGCACCCGGCAAGACCAGCGAGGAAACTCGTCATAAAGCGGAGCACGATGTGGAGAAGGGCCGCACCGACCCTCAGACTGATGAAGAAGGCTCGACTAAGCGCGGCCGGTCTCGGCTAAAAGCCATGCAGCGGGAGCCCAAAAACACTACCTCTCACCAAGCGCTTTCGGCCCACGCGGAGAAAGCGGCAAATAAACGCAAGAAAAACGGGTGATTTGCCGCTGCGGCACCTCCGCCTTTCGATGCGTTCCACTTCAAATTACTGAAAGGAACGAGATATCGGATTGTTAGCCATGGCCCTGAGCGCGTATCTTTCGAATCATAGATAGTTTGGAGCCTGGATGCGCCTGTCTGATTCCCCTGATCAGGACGCAGCGGCTGCGGCTGAGGTCACACGGGCCGAGTTCGCTCGATTTGCACTGGAGAACCTTTTCACCATTTCTCCAGATGCAATATTCGTCACGGATGATGATGGCATCATCCGAGCCGCGAACCCGCGCGCGACACAACTGTTTGGTTACACGTCAGCGGAGCTAGTCGGTAAAAGAATCGAAATCCTCGTTCCGGAGCGCTTCCGTGCGCGCCATCCTGCGCACCGGGAGAATTACGATGCACATCCTCGCGCTCGCCAGATGGGTGCGGCGATGAACCTGTTCGGTCTTCGCAAGGATGGTACCGAATTTCCGGTAGACATTATGCTTAGGCCTTTGCGTACCCCTGCGGGGTCTGCCGTACTAAGCATCGTGCGTGATGTGACGGAACAGCGTCAGGCCCAGGACGAAGCTCGACGGAGCGATCTGCAACTGCGTTCACTGCTCGATGGAGTTCGTGATTACGCGATTTATCTGCTCGATAAAGATGGATACATCACGACCTGGAATCCCGGTGCAGAGCGGATTAAGTACTACACTCCGGACGAAATCATCGGGAAGCATTTTTCGCGTTTTTTCATGCAGGAAGACGTCGAGCAAGGTCGACCAGCTGAGCTAATGAGGTTGGCGGCGTTGCGGGGGCGTATTGAAGAAGAGGGCTGGCGGGTGCGGAAGGATGGCTCGCGCTTTTGGGCAGACGTAGTTCTCACTGCTGTTCGCGACAAGACCGGGGAACTCACTGGCTTCGCGAAGGTGACCCGCGACTTCACCGATCGCAAGCGGGCTGAGGAAGCCGTAATGCTACAGCTCAGCCAGGCACTGCTTTCGAACTTGGACGTTCGCAAACTGCTGGGGGCAATTTCGGCAAGCGTGCGCGAAGTAGTACCGCACGATTGCGCGACGCTGGGCTTGTATGACGCGTCCTCACGGACATTGATGGTTCAGTTTCTTGGGATCGACGAAGGCGATATCCGACGCAGTGACGTGCTGGTTCCATTGGAAGGATCTCCGGCCTCGGAGGCGTTCCAAACCCGCGAACCGGTGATTATTGAACGCTTGCAGACATCGCACTTCAAGCCAGAGGCGGTCCGCCACCTCACTTCGCTTGGCATGCAATCGGCATGTTGCATTCCGCTGATCAATCGCGGCGAGGTTATTGGCACACTCGCTGTTTCCAGCAGGCTCGAGAACGCCTTCACGCAGCGCGAGGCCGAGATGCTGGTGCAAGTGGCCGACCAGGTTGCTATGGCCGTCAGCAATGCGATGGTTTTTCGTCAGATCGCCGAGCTCCGCGACCGCCTTCGCCAGGAGAAGGAGTATTTGCAGGAAGAGATCAACCTCGAGAATCGCTTCGAGGACATCATTGGGGAAAGCGGCGGTCTGCGCCAGGTTTTGAAGCAGATTGAAACTGTGGCCCCGACGGATGCAACCGTCCTCATTCAAGGCGAGACGGGAACGGGAAAAGAGCTGCTTGCGCGAGCTATCCATCGCCTCAGCGGGCGTCGTGACCGGACGTTCATCAAGGTCAACTGTGCAGCCATTCCAGCGGGCCTTATTGAAAGCGAGCTGTTCGGGCACGAGAAAGGTGCCTTTACCGGAGCGATTGCGCGCAAGATGGGGCGCCTCGAACTGGCGCATGAGGGCACGCTGTTTCTGGATGAAGTCGGGGAGCTGCCTCTCGATCTTCAGCCAAAGCTTCTTCGCGCCCTTCAGGAACGAGAGATTGAACGCCTAGGAGGCAACCGCCCAATCTCCGTGAATATTCGGCTGATTGCAGCTACGAATCGGGACCTCTCCCAAATGGTCGCGGAGAAGCAGTTTCGCAGCGACCTGTTCTATCGCCTGAAAGTCTTCCCGATTTTTTCTCCTCCATTGCGCGACCGCTCGGGAGACATCCCGGTATTGGTGCGTCATTTCGTTTCCACGCACAGCCGTCGCATGGGTAAGAGCATCGAGACAATTCCCGAGGAAACGATGAAGGCCCTGTGCCGCTGGCCGTGGCCCGGCAACATCCGCGAGCTTGAAAACTTTCTAGAGCGGGCTGTAATCCTGACGCGCGGCTCCGTGCTGTACGTACCGCTTGCCGAGTTGGAAACCAAGGTTGCCGAAGAGCAGGAGCAGTTGGACAACTTCAGCCCTACTCTCCAGGCAGCGGAGCGCGAGCACATCCTTCGCGTCCTGCGCGAAACTCGCGGCCAGATTGGCGGGGCCGACGGAGCTGCGGAGCGACTTGGCCTGAAGCGGACCACCCTCAATTCCAAACTGAAAAAGCTGGGCATTGAACGCAGCGACTATATGTAAGGTTGCGCGCGCGAATCCAATTGCTCCATTTTCATGAAACTTGGTGTGCGATTTGGCGGATCGTGACGAGATTTCGTCTCGTGACGGCATTCCGTCTTCGTCACTTCGTCACCTGGATTTCGTCATGTGCGATCCCCGCGTCAAATCATTGAAAGTAAATCATTCAAAAATAAGGGATATACAGGAAGCCTCGAAGGCCCTCGCAAGTTTGGCACGGTAGTTGCCTTATAGGTAAGCGAGGCCGACGAGGGCCAACATACGTTGCGAATCACGTTACAAGATGTCGAGGACACCGTAGAGATGAGGCTCGAAGGGCGCGTGGCGGGGCCGTGGGCGAATGAACTCGACCGCGTCTGGGTGGAACAGGCCCCGCGACTAACCACTAAGAAAGTCGTCATCGATATACACAACGTTACCTACGCCGATGCCGCTGGCAAGCAAGTGCTGAGATCGATTTACGCTCAGACCCACGCCGCGTTCATAACCAATACACCATGGGCTCAATTTCTCGCAGATGAAGTGACTGCAAGTAAAGCCGCAACCGTAGAAGAGGGAGACTGATGATGCTTACCATGCGCGAATCGATGACCACTTCCGGAGTGCAGTCTAATCGGCCCGGCGAGTTTTTCAAGAAGCTTTCCGTGGCAGCACTCCGCGATCTGGAGTCAATGGAATTCCCCACGCTCTACCAGCCCGGCATGCAGCTTTTCTCTGAGAAGTGCACACCCGCAGGCATCTTCATCGTGGTCTCCGGAGAGGTCAAGCTTTCGATTAATTCGAGCGATGGCAAGCGCCTTATCCTCAGCATCGCGAAAGCCGGCGAAGTTCTTGGACTCTCGTCAGCGCTTTCAGGCTTGCCCAGCGAAATGACCGCAGAGGTCCTGTATCCCGCGCGAATCGCCGTCATCGATCGTGACCAGTTTATCGCCTACATGGGCCGTCATCCCGAGGTCTACCAGGTTGTTACACAGGAACTGAGCCTGCAATACAAGGTTGCATGCGAGCAGTTGCGCACGGTTGCCCTGTCTGGCTCCGCACCGGAAAAGCTTGCTCGCCTGTTGCTCGACTGGAGCGAAAACGGGCAGAAGACTGAAGCTGGAACGCGCGTTCGCTTCTCACTCACGCATGAAGAGATTGGCGAATTTATCGGCGCCTCGCGCGAGACGGTGACCCGTACTCTATCAAGCTTTAAGAGCCGTCGGCTTGTGGCGTTTCACGGATCGATCCTGACGATTCCGAGCAAGGGCGCCCTGCAAACTCTCGCTGGGATGTAATGCCGTAAACATAGCTAGATTCTTAAAAGCAGTTGCACTAGTTCGCTGCGATTGTTGTTGGGCCCGGGTTCGCGGCGACGCATTCATAAGGAATACCCGGCAGTGATGCACAGGAGCCTCCGCGCTACAATGGCAGCCAACCATCTGTCATTGTTCCCAAGGAGGCTTCCGTGCGCAGAGTTCTAGCCGTATTGCTCTCTCTCGTCATTGCTTGCTGTGTTGCCGGACCGGTTTTGGCGCAGGGTGCTCCGCCGCAGGGAGGAGCCGACCAGCCTTACACCATCGAGTACTACTACAAGGTGCAGTGGGGGCATCAGCAGGAGTTCCACGACCTCTTCCTTAAGAATCATTACCCACTTCTGAAGAAGATCCAGACTACGGGCCGCATGCTTGCGATCAAGATTGAGGCGCCTGCGTACCACACAACAGAAGATGGCCGCTGGGATTATCGGGTCACCATTACGTACAAGAACTCCGCCCTCGCAACGACGGCGAATCCTGACGAAGAGGCTTTTATCAAGCAACTCTGGCCGGATCAGGATACTTACAAGAAAGAGGAGCAGCGCAGGTTTGAGATTCTTGCCGCGCACTGGGATTTGCCGATCACTGAGATCACTCCGAGGTGATAAAGGCAGGGAATAGGGAATAGTGACTAGAAAAGGCCGAAGCTCCGTCTGTTCGCTTTTCGTCGCTGTGCGAGAGGGCAGAAACTGGTTGCATTCTTTCCTCTCACTGTCTACTTCTTCGCCATCGCTCTACCAAGTCTTCAGATGCGTGCGCCCAATGGGGAATTTGAAATTTGAAGCCGGCATCGAGGAGGCGGGTTGGAATCACGCGCCGGCTCTTTAGCACTAGCTCAGTTTCGGTTCGCATTAAAAATGCTGCAAGCTCCAGCAGCGGCGCGGGTGCGGGAATTCCATTGGGCATGTCCCAGGCGTCACGCAACTGCGCCATGAACTCGCGGTTTTGCTCAGGATACGGCGAGGCAATGTTGACTGCGCCGTCGAGGTCTTCGCGCAGAATCAGGAACTCGACCGCCCGTGCAAAATCATCTTCGTGAATCCACGATACCCACTGCCTCCCGTTGCCTTGTTTTCCGCCGAGTCCCACGCGGACGAGATTTGACAGGACGGCGAACGCGTTGCCGGCCACCGGGCTGAACGTGATCGCCGATCGCATTGCCACTTTGCGCGTGCGGGGAGTATCGGCTTTGAACAAGGCTGTTTCCCAGTCGCGCGCCACGCGAATCGAGAAGTCCCATGTCTCAGGTGCCCCTCGCTCACCGCCGCCGAGTGCACCGGTTCTCTCGTCCATGGAGCGATCAAGTGCATGGCGGTAGATCGTTGCAGTCGATGCATTCAGCCATACGCGCGGCGGGTTGTTAAGCGATCCGATCACGTCGCCTAACAAGCGGGTCGATACGATGCGCGAGTTATAAATCTCAACGCGATTGTCCGGCGTGTAGCGGCAGTTCACGCTTCGGCCCGTCAGGTTGATGCACACGTCCGCGCCCTCGAGATACTGCGTCCATATACCTGGCGTCTGCGCGTCCCAGTGCACCGTTTCCCACTCGGCGGTATGTGGTCCGCGTGTCAACACAGTGACGTGGTCGCCGCGACGCTGGAAGTGCCGCGCCAGCACTTGGCCCACCTGACCACTACCCCCCGGAATGACGATGCGAAGCGGTCGAACTGCCGCAAAATTTCCCGTGATCATCAAGTGGAGTTTAGACTGATCGGCTCGAATCGTGTGCTGTCGAGAAAATGGGTGGGTTGGGATTCCGGCGTTGATTCGGAACGTCCTGCGACCTTTTCATAGGGGCCCTCGCTTGTGCAGCGATGGAGCAGTGGCGAATTGCACAAGAACCTTTGATTCGAGAAAATCTGGTCGATCACTGTACCGGTGGTGGGGGCGGGGGCTGGATCGGCGGATAGCCGTACGCGGCGAGGTACTGCCTGCGTTGATGGCCCCGAATCTCGCGCACGACGATAATGATGACCAGGCCTATGACCAGAAGCGGCGTCCAGAAGATCCACGGTGGCTGCGCTACGCGATTTCCCGAGATGCTCGCGGAATCGGCCGCATGCAGGCCGCCGAACATGACCACCACGTCATTGCCAACTGTAACGTCCTCACCCAAGTGGACGGATCCAAAGAAATTCACCAGGTCGTGACCGATGGCAGCATTGTCGTCCGCGCGTACCGACCCAAAAAAGACCACAATATCGTGCTTCGATTGGTGCGCGACATGCACATTGCCGAAAAAAACTACCACGTCATGATCGATGTCACCTTTGGCATCGACGCTGCAGAAGAAGCAGACAGCGTCGTGAATTGATTTTCCTTCCGGAACAACAATCCTGCTCCCGAACTGCACGGCATCCTTATCCGCGCGCGCTGGCATGGCAGCGGCCAGCAGTAAGCTGGACAACAACAGCAGGGTAGAGAAACTGTGTCGAGGCATAGCGACCCTCACACCAGAATTCTACGCGCGGGCTGGCAGAAAGGTTCCCGCAAACCGAAGATAAATTGATCTGATTGCTCAGGTTTGATCTATGCATTCCGAGGCATTTGCGCATGACCAAATGCGAGCCCAAAATAATTTTTCCGCATATATGACAAATTGTGTCATGTATGGTTTGGCATCGTTGTACTGTGCTCAGATTTGGGCGGAGGAAAACGATATGACAACTGCGATTGCGGAAGTGGGCGTGGAGACGGCAGGCGATCTTCTGAAGAACTGGCAGGGACACCGACGGCTGACGCGCAGGGTGATTGAGGCGTTTCCGGAAGACAAGCTTTTCGCGTTTTCGATTGGCGGGATGCGTCCGTTTTCGGAGCTGGCATGGGAGTTTATCCGTATGGCGGTGCCGATCGCCGAGGGCGTCGCGACGGGGAAGTGGGCGGAGTTCTCATTTGCAAAAGCAAGCGTGACGACTAAAAGCGAGCTGCTCCGGATATGGGATGAACAGACGGCGAGGCTGGACGAGGTGTTCGCACAGATTCCGCCGCACCGGTTCAGCGAGGTCGACAAGGCGTTTGGGCAGTGGGAAGGACGCGGAATCGACACGATCCGCTACGCAATCGACAATGAGATCCACCATCGAGGACAGGGATATGTCTATTTGAGAGCGCTGGGGATCGAGCCACCGCCGTTCTGGGAACGATGAACCGCAGTGTTCAGATTGTCAGTGTTCAGTGATCAGTTCAAAGAAAACTGAGAGCCGATCCTTGAACGCTGACAACTGGCACTTAGAATTCGACGCGCATACCCAGTTGGATTCGCCGAGGGGGGCCATCGGCGGTGACGTCACCGAATGTGGGCGAAGTCTCGACCGTGTCGATGCTGGATGGGTTCTGGTGGTTGAGGAGGTTGAAGGCGCCGGCAGAGAAGCCGACCTTCGGAGCTTCCTCATCCTTGTTGGGAGTGATTGCAAAATCATGTCCCCAGCGCAGATCGAGGTCCACATAAGACGGCGCATTCTCTGTATTTCGTGCAACTCCATCTGGACGCGTGTTGAAGAGTGAATCGCCGTAAGCGTCGGTGCCGGTGGTGATCGTCCAGGGGCGGCCGGAGTTGGCGAAGATTCCCGCGGCAAGGTTATAGACGCTCTTGGGATTGAACATGGCGTACATGCCGAGGCGGTTGCGACGATCAAAGCTGGCATTCGACCACTCATCGTTCGTCGCGTACTGATTCTGCGGGAACCAGCTGATGCCGCCGGTGTTCGATTCGTAGTGCGACCAGGTGTAACGGCCAAATCCAGTGAAGTATTTGTTCAGGCGGCCGCGATAGGAGAGATCGAGCCCGCTGCCTTCAAAGAATCCGTACGGCTGCATCTGGCGGATCAGTCCGTAATTTGGATTCGGGCGTACCGTATATCCGGACTCGGGCGTTGGGGCATTAATGTCCACCGAGCGAAACTCGTGGATACCGCGAGTTGAATAGGCGCTGATGATGCCCGTAGCCTTCTCGCCCAGTTGGCGCTCGATGGAGAGACCGTATTGGAGTTCGTAGGGGATAGCTGCATTTGGCGCTAGTTGGGCGAGATTCGCGGGCTGTTCTGTAATGGTTGTGCAGTCGGATACCGGCACGCATCCGGAAGAGGGAAGCGTCGCTGGATTCAGCGAAATCTGGATCGAACGTCGCCGCGCATTTTCATAGCGCGCCAAATCCAAGAGCGGGCCGGAGCCGAAGCGGTCGTAATAGATGCCGCCGCCGCCGCGAACTACGGTCTTCGAGTCCTCATCGACCACCCACGCGAATGAGACACGCGGCGAAAAGCCGAGCCGCTTGGTGGCCAGGAAATTCTGCCAGTCGTAGCGAATGCCGGGTGTGATGGAGAAGCGCGCATTCATCTTGAACTGATCCTGAATAAAGGCGCCCATCTCCTGCTGGTGATAGATGAAATGCACGTCGCCGGTATTCTGCGAAAACTCAGACGGCAGGTTGTTCACATAATTCTGCAACGCTGTTTGGGCGATTGTGCCATCGGCGTTCAACGTTGGCCCGAAGGTGTACGTACCCAGCGCATTAGTGTTGTCGTCAAACGCTCGCCTGCCGATGTGGGGAACGTTAGCACCGAACTTGAGGGTGTGGCGGCCATGGGTCCAGGTCACGATGTCGGTGATGCGGAAGTTGTATTCGGTGCTGAGATAGTCGCCCTGCGCAGAGCCACCTACGAAGTCCCCGCTGACATTTACGCGTGGCGCTTCAAAGACATTTGCGTGGCGATTGAAGTCATGCTCTCCCACTACGGAGAACTGATTGAGCAGCACCGCCGAAAGTGTCGAGTCGACGTGTACGACGGTATCGTCTTCGTGATATTCGCTGTTGTAGGCGCTGCTGGCCAATGCCTGTCCGCCTGCGCCTTGATTTTGGCCGGTCCAATCTTCGTAGCTGTACTGCGCGTATGCCGAGTATTTGTCGCCGAACTGGTGCGCAGCACGAACGCTGAATTCGGTGTCGCGCGTCGGCGCTGGAACATTGGCTTGTAGCAAGCCACTCGGATCACCGGGAGTCGGAACCACAACGGCGTTCACAACTGAATTCAGATCCTCTTCCGCGCGATTGAAGCTGGCGAGAAAGCTGCTCTTCTTTGCGAAGAAGATTGGCCCGGTGGTGCTGCCTTCGTATACGCGCCGCTGCTCAAATGGTTTCGAGGGGGCCAATGCGTTCTGCGCATTCAGTGCGGAATCGCGAAAGAGAAAATTGAATTGTCCGTGATATTTGTCGGCTGCGGACTTGGTGATGATTTCCATTTGCCCGCGGCCCGGCCAGTAGTACTGCGCGGAATATGGGTCCTGGTTGATGCGGACTTCCTGCACGGCGGAAGCTGACACTGTGGCACGGTTTGCTTCTACTCCGTCGACCATCAATCCTGAGCCGCCGGATCCCGATGCGCTGTCGTCAAGAAACGAACTCATGGCAGTGACGTAGTCATTGTCAAAGATTGGTAACGCTTTCAAATCGCTCGAAGTCATGACCGACGAGTCGCGATTCTCCTCCGACGCAGTCAAGTCTTCATCTGTATCACCGTTTACACGGACATTCGTTGCCACCGAAGCGATCGGCAGCGTGATGTGCAGTGGCGCGGCCATAACATGGGCGACAGGAGCGGCGGCGGAGACGACGTTGGGACGGACTGTCACGGGCAGATGAACGGTTTCGAATCCGGGTTCCGAGATGACGAGAGTGAAGCTGCCCGCATGGGGAGCGGCCATCAGGAAGTTGCCGACGCCATCTGATTTTGTGGTTACTGCGATCGAGCCGTCGGCGTTCAAGAGGTCGACTTCAGCGTTGGGAACGATGGCACCGGTCGGATCAGCCACTACTCCTTGCACCGTGGATGCGGGCGCGGGTTTTGCAGAAGATGTCGATGAGTCTGCGGCGAAGATGAGGACAGACGACGACAGCAAGACGGCCAAAGCAATGAAGCGCAACATGAAAGTCTCCAACAATACCCAACATCGCGGCCTGGGGGAACAAGCCGGCAACTGCTCGTGCAACGGTGCTGTCTTCTGCGAAAAGATGGACATTCGTGGCCAGCGAATGTCGATGCCAGAAGACACTTGTCTCGTGGTCTTCCGCTTCGAGACGATCTTTGACCGCAATCTAACTCCACGCCTCAGGCGCTGGTGCGGTCTTATGTGAGGGGCACCCTTATAAATCGATTTTCGCAGGACTCAAGGCGGCTGTCCAGTCTGCAGGTGTATCCACCAGCACGTCAGGCGGAATGGCTTCCAGGCTGCCTGGGGCGAGCCCGAATGTGCAGCCGATGCACCATGCGCCGGCGTTGCGGGCCGTCAGTACGTCTACCTGGCTGTCGCCGATCATGACTGTCTGCTCCGGCGTTGCGTCGGCCTCTTTCATCAATGCGATCAGGCCTTCGGGATCGGGCTTCTTGGTGGGGAAGCTGTTGCCGCCGTAGATGTTCAGGAAGAAGGGGGCGAGGCCGAGTGCCTCACAGATCGCTTGCGCGGGGCGAACCGGTTTATTGGTGAGGACTGCCATCTTGCGGGCGGGTACGTTGAGTTGGTCATACACTTTGTGGAGCGCATCGAGAGCTTCGAGAACGCCTTCATATGCATAGGTGTAATCGAGCTTGTGCTCGCGGTAGTAGTCGAGAAAAAACCTGTAGGCTTCGGCCAGGAGTTCTTCGTTGGGTTCCTTGCCGTCATCTGCGGCAAATGCTCGGCGGATCAGCATGAGGGCTCCGTTGCCGATGTAACCCGCAATCACTTCATCGGAGAGATGCGGGCGGCCAAAATTCTCCAGCGTCGCATTCACACTGTTGCAGAGATCCTGCGCGGAATCGATGAGCGTGCCATCGAGATCAAATACCAGCAGCTTCAGCTGCTCCACAGGCACCGGACGAAGAACCCGAATCATACTTCCAGTGTAACGGGAGCTTGTGTGATGGTGTTGACGTATGGGATGCAGCGGTCTCGCGGGTCAGACTTGGGAATCGGCCTCAACTTGCGTTGTCCTGGCCTGAGCAAAATCAGATCACCACTCGTTTAAACTTGCTGATTGCAGTTTTCCTGAAGGATAACGTCATGCTTAGAACGAGACTTGCCTTGGTTCTTGTCGGATTTGCTTTGTTCTCATTAACGCTGACTGCGCAGCACGCGCCTGTAACTGCGCCAACAGTTGCGAGCGAAAGTATTCCCAATCTTGGGCCGCTGCTTGATCGCGTGAACGCATTGAAGACGGAGCTGCGGCAATATCACGATTGCGCCGGTGCGGCAGGCTGCTATGCGAAAGATCTCGATCAGCAGGCTGATCGCGCAATTAAGTTTTTGCGCTTGCGTGTGGCGCACCGGAAGGCAAACGACAAGTTGGCCGTGATTCTGGATATTGATGAAACAGCGCTCTCAAACTGGGCCGAAATGAGTGCGGCCAACTTTGAATACAACAGCAAAGACTTCAATGCGTGGGTTGCATCGGCGCAGGCGCCGGCGATTCCGGGAACGCTTCGCATTTTCAAAGCGGCGGAAGAGCTGGGCGTGAGCGTCATCTTTATTACCGGCAGGCCGGAGACACAGCGCGCTTCATCGGAAGCAAATCTTCGTCTACGGGGTTTCGATAGGTGGGAGCGGCTGATTATGCGAAGGCCCGATCAACAAAAGCTGACGGCAGAGCAATACAAGTCTGCGGCGCGAGGGATCGTTGCCACGAAATTCCACATCGTGCTTAATGTCGGGGATCAGTGGAGCGATTTAAGAGGCGTGAATCCAGCAGAGTTTTCCGTGAAGTATCCGGATCCGTATTACTTCATCAAGTAGTCAGGAAGTTGTGCGGGCTGAAACCAGATAGGCCGATGGTAAGGGGGAGGGGGAGGGGAGGAAAAAGGCAGGCGAGGCCTCCCAGGAGGTTGAGCTTTGTCATCGCGGTCTGATGCCAGAACTCCGAAGCCTCGCCTGAGGAACGAACTTTAGATGCACGCTTCGATCGGCCCAGTCCACCTAGACCCGATCGCACAACACTCTGAAAAACTCAATGCACCCGAACGTCGCCCGATCCAGTTTCGATCCGGACTGTGGGCCCGCCACCATGCACTTTGCCGACGATGTGGTGCTTATCAAATGATCCCTGCACCGCCATCTCCTGATCCGTGTGAACACTGCCCGACCCTGTCGATGCGTCCAGTGTGAATCCGGCGTTGCCAGCCCAGAATTCGACGCTGCCTGAACCGGTTTCCAATTTCCAATCGGAAGACGGTGTGCCCGAGACCTTGATGTTGCCGGAGCCCGTGCCGCCGTGCAGGCTGCCATGCAGATTCTTCAACTCCACGTTGCCGGAGCCAGTCTGCGCCTTCACGTCGCCCTGGCCGATCTGCTCAGCATAGATGTTGCCTGATCCGGTGTTGGCGACAAAGCCGCCCTGCAATCCGGTGGCGTGGATTGTGCCTGAGCCTGTGCCCAGCTTTGCGTTCTCGCCGACGCCGTCATCGTTGATGTCGCCCGAACCGGAGTTGGCTTCGAGGAACGAATTCGCCGGCGCTTCAATCTCGTAGTCGATGCTGATGTTGTGGTAGTTCTCGTGGCGCTGACCGATGCGAATGATATTGCCCGTCTGCTCTACCGGCGGATTGTTTGCGATCTCGGTAACTTTCTGCTCGTTGCCGCCCCAGTTTGATTTGACGCGGCCGAAGATGTGCACGCGATCTCCGGAACCGTGGGTGATGTGAATATGCCCGGACCCCGTAGCGACGGTCAGCTCCACGTGCCCGTTGACAGTCAGGTTTCGTTCGAATGTCGCCTCATTGGCCAGAGCTGGAATCGCTGCCATGGCCAGAATTGCTGCTGCTAACACAAAACGCTTCATGAATGTTCCTCGATTCAAATCTGGTTCAGCGGTCGGAGATCGAAATTCGGACGCAAGTGAATGGTTCCGAATCGTTTCCTCCGACCTTGTTAGGTCGATTGTTCCGGGACGCGGCCCTTAAATACTGGGGGAGGGAATCGCGCTCCATTGATAAGGAATGAGCATGCGCGTTGCCAAAGGCGCATATACCTGCAACTTCTTATGATTCTTCAATTCAGGCGCTAATGCGCTGGCGATGACGCAGCCTGCATATGTCCGTTTATGGACACCCTTGTGCGCCGTTGAACATTCCGTCCAAGGCAATTGAGCGAGTCGAACGAGGCTGATTTTTCGCACTGGTTTCTTCATGTGCCCGCCATGCTACATGGATGACGTTTCAAACCTTACGTTGGTTAACGAAAAAGCGGCTCCTCGGAAGCACAAAGTAGCAAACTTAGAACTGACAACTGCTGCCTACTGCTGCAGAACGACCTGGTCGCCCTCTTTCAATCCTTTGACGATCTCGGTCTGCGAGCCGTTCGAGAGGCCTACGGCGACGGCTATTTTGCGCGTACCGTCTTTTTGATTTTTGTCGGGAACCTGTACGAACGCATTCTTCTGCGCGTCATAGCTGACGGCATTTTCAGGGACGATCAGTACTTGCTTGTGTTCGTCGAGCATGATCTCGGCATTGGCAGTCATGTTGGCCTTTAGTTCGCCGCCGGGATTGTCGATGCTGACGCGCACTTCGAACGTGGTTACGTTGTCCTTCTCCACGCCCAGAGGAGCAATCTTGGTCACTTTGCCGTTGAAGACTCGATCGCGGAAACTCTCCACTTTGATCCGTGCCGGCTGTCCCATATACACGTGCGCGATATCGGATTCATCGACTTTGCCCTGCACGTAGACCTGGTTCACGTCGCCTTCCGTCATCACGAGCGTGGCGGTTGAGCCCAGCACGAGAATGGAGCTGACCGCATCACCCATCTCTACATCGCGCGAAAGAATCGTTCCATCCATCGGCGCCACGATGGTTGTGTAGTTGAGCTGCTCTTCAAGCTGTTTCAGGCTCGCCTGACTTTGCGCCACCTGTGCTTTTGCCTGTTTCAGCTTCGCTGTATCTACGCCGATTTGTGCTTTTGAGGAATCGCGGCGCGTAAGTGCGGCAAGGTAGTCCTTGTTCGCATCGTCCAGCGCCTGGTGGCTTACGATGCCTTCCTTCGACAGTTGCTGATTGCGATCGAGGGTTGCCTTGTACATTGGCAGATCTGGCGCGGCCGCATTCACTTTGTCCTGCTCGATATTCGCTTCGTAGGTGGCGACGTTCGCCTGTGCCGCGGCAAGCTGTGCACGCTGTGCCTCGACCTGTGCGACGATCTCCTGCTGATCGAGTTGTGCCAGGAGCTGTCCCTTGTGAACCTTGTTATTGATGTCCACATACAGCTTGGTCACGATGCCTGAGGCCTTGCTTTTGACTTCAACCTTGGTGATGGGTTGAATTTTTCCTGTTGCGACTACCGAACGCAGCACATCTCCGCGCTGCACTTTGGCGATGCGGTTCGGATCGATATTGGTGGTCCGGACCAGGCGTGCTGCGCCAACGCCGATCACGACAATAACCAGCAATACGAGTGAGCCGATCCAGATCCAGATTTTTTTGCTTTTGCGTGAAGCCATGGAGCACCCCCAAGTACCAACAAGAGCTCTCGCTCCCTAATGATGAATACCGGATGAACTTGACCGCTTATTCGCGGATAAAAGCTGGAAACCTGTGCTAATTACCAGCAATTTGATTTCCAAATGAATAAGCTGGCGGCGTTATGAACCCAAATCTCGTCCGCTGCCTGCTGCAACCTGATACGTACCGCGGGTAAGGTTAGTTCCAGACATGTCTGTGACTTGGCTGACCCGGTCTTCGGAAGCACCTAACTGATAAATAAGAGCGCTTTGGGACGACTGAACGACAATCTGCGAACCCATCCGCGAGGGGAGAAGAATATTCGGTTGTCTGGCTGCCTCATCAATCGCGATGAGAAGCTAACCACCGCAGAATGCTATCCTCACAACCGGGATGCACGGTTTACCGCTTCTCCAGGTTGTCGCCGTCGCCATGCTGATTCTGGCCAACGCTTTCTTTGTGGCCGCTGAGTTTGCCATGGTGAGTACCCGCGATACGCGCATCGAGCAACTGCTCGCAGCCAAGGTACCCGGCGCGCGTGCGGTCCGTCGGCTTCAGCATGAACTTGAGTATTTCCTGCCCGCCGTGCAGCTTGGGGTAACTCTCTGCTCCCTGGCTATTGGGTGGATCGGCGAACCGCTGGCCGCAAATGTCGTTCTAGGCTGGATTGACCTGCTGCCGCAGCCGCCTGCGCACGCGGCCCTATTCGCCCAAGTTGCCTCGGTCACCGCAGTGGCCATCGGATTTGCCATCATTACCTACTTTCATGTCACTGTTGGTGAACTGGTGCCTAAGTCGCTCGCCCTGCGCCGGGCCGAAGCGCTTGCTGTAGCCGTTGCTCCGCCGATGTTGATCTTTATGCGAATGGCTCGCCCTGCAGTGCGCCTCCTTAAGAGCTCCGCTGCCATCCTCCTGCGTGGATTCGACATTCCGATGACGGAACGCGCAGCAGTCCATTCGCCAGAAGAACTCAAACTCATCACGACTGCTGCCCGTCGTCTGGGGCTGCTGCCGCGCTTTCAGGAAACGATTATTCACAGGGCAATTGAGCTTGATGATGTTCCCGTGCGCGAGATTATGACGCCGCGCCAGCGCATTTTTTCGCTGCCGTCAAACATGCCGCTCGAGGAGGCGAGTGCGCAGGTCATTGAGCACATGAATTCGCGTGTGCCGGTCTACGATGAGACCCTTGGGCCGGAGCACATTATTGGGGTTGTTTACTCCAAAGACCTTGCGCGGCTCATGTTTTTCAGGCCCAAGCCGAAGGAGCGCCCGCCCGGACCTCAGCCGGTCGCAAGCCCGGTTGCACAGAGTGATGCCGTTCCTGTGCGACCCGGCAGTCCACAACTCGGCTTGCCGTTCATGGAACTTCGACTGCGGCAGGTGATGCGCGAAGTTCTTGTGGTTCCCGAGACAAAGTCTGCGCTGGCACTCTTGCGCGAATTCCAGAAACGTCGTCGTCAGATGGCTATCGTGGTCGATGAATTCGGTTCTACCGTTGGTCTGGTTACTGCTGAAGATGCGATCGAACAGTTGACTGGAGAGCTTGAGGACGAGTTTGACGATCCTGCCCGTCCAGTTCTTGCCAACGCGCAAGGAACGCTGGTGCTCGAGGGCAGCGCGAACCTCCGCGACCTTGAAACACAGATGCAATGGAGCCTGCCGCGCGATGGCGGAGTCGAAACACTTGCGGGCTTTATGCTTGCGCGGCTCGGGCACATTCCACGCAGCGGCGAATCAGTTGAATACAACGGACGCCGCCTGAGCGTGCTGGAGATGGAAGGGCGACGCATTGCCAAGATTCGTGTCGACAAGCTCGAAGCGTCGGAGTCGACGGTGACACCGACAGCTTGAACTCTATTTCGACGGATTAACGTTTTTACAAGCGATTCGAATCTTCCATCCGAATCGTACGCGGGCTTACGATCATGGGATGAGCTACGAGAACATCTCCTTTAGCACCGAAGAAAGCATCGCGATTGTTACTCTGAACCGGCCGCAGCGTCGAAACGCTCTTTCGCTGGCGCTGATGCGAGAGCTGATCGACTGCCTGAATGCGATCGGAAATCGGCGCGATGTTCGCGTGGTGATTCTGGCGGCTGCGGGGAGAGCCTTTTCTTCCGGCCATGACCTTTCTGAAATGGTGGGGCGCTCACTGGACGATTACCGCGAGCTATTTGGGGTTTGCACTGAGCTGATGGCGAAGGTGCAATCGATTCCGCAGCCGGTGATTGCCGAGGTGCAGGGTGTTGCGACTGCAGCGGGATGCCAGCTGGTAGCAGCATGCGACTTGGCTATCGCATCGGAAGAAGCGACATTTGCCACGCCTGGAGTGAAGATCGGGCTGTTCTGCACGACACCGATGGTGGCTGTCAGTCGCGCTATCGGACGAAAACGCGCTCTGGAGATGCTGCTTACGGGAGAATCGATCGACGCGCGGACGGCGGCAGAATGGGGATTGGTGAATCGTGTAGTTTCTTCGGGCGAGTTGCGCGCCGAGACGCTCAAGCTTGCGCATCGTATTGCCGTGGCCAGCGATGTTGTGGTGGCTCTGGGCAAGCAGGCATTCTACGCTCAGATTGATCTCGAGCAGCCTGGAGCTTACGCGTATGCGCAGGAAGTGATGAGCAAGAATGCTATCGCTGATGATGCACAGGAAGGGATCTCCGCATTTCTTGAGAAGCGCGCGGCGCGCTGGACGGGGGCCGAGGCATCAACGTCGTGGGTAGGACTTTGCCAGGATTCTTAAAGCCACTTTAGTTGTTTTTGGGTCGTTCATGGTGGCCGGTGTGCAGCAAGAAAAGCAGATCCTTCGCTGCGCTTACCCCACCGCGCAGTGCGCGGATGGGCCCCAAGCCGCTCCGCTCAGGATGACACGGCTGAGAAGTGGTTGGTGTAGAGGACGACAGTTTGGTTTCCCAAGGCAATCCGCTCGGGATGACAAGGCTGTGGAACGATTTTCTTAGAAGCCGCCGGCGCCGGGGATGTATTTGTATTCGATCTTGGTGGGCTGCTTAATCGGGTCGCCGGTTAGATCGTGGGTGTGCCAGACTACTGACTCGCTGGCGACTTCAGGATGTTTGCGCAGGAACTCTAAAGCAAAAGTGCTGGCTGTGGGGTCGTCTTTCTGGTCGGCGAATTTAGCTGACTCGATGGCGGCCCTTTCTTTTTCGCCCAGGCGGCGGTAGAGGATGGCGAGCTGGTAGTGCGCGGCGAGGTCATCGGGATCGATCGCCTGGAGTTTCTCGTATTGCTCGCGGGCTTTGGGATAGTCGTGCGCCTGGTAGTAGGAGAAGCCGAGTTCGCGGAGGCCATCTTTGGCTAACGGATATTTTGCGAGCATTGCCTGCAGGTCGGTGATGGCTTCCTGAATCTGGCCGGCGTTGCGTTCGACGAGAGCGCGGTAATAAAGTGCACGGGGATCGCCCGGTAGCAACGAGAGTGCTTTTTCAAGATGCGGCTTGGCGTCGTTGTAGCGCTCCCACGAGATTTCGACAACGGCCATGTTGGTGTAGGCGTCGGCGTAGTCGGGGCGAAGCGCGGCAACTCGTTCAAATGCGCCGACAGATGCTTCGTACTGGAATGCATCGAGGAGCGCGATGCCGTAGTTGTTCCAACGCATCCATTCTGGATTTTCGCCTGGCTGGGCAGCGGCGGGGGTGTTCGGGCCAATGCTGAGCATGCGTGTGGCCGATGCGACTTCGAGGACAGGCTGTGGATACGGCTTCGGTTCCTTCACGCCCGTTTGAGTGATAGCGAAATCGATGAAGCGCTGATCGAAGCGGCGGTATTTGATGGTCGCTGTGATCGTGACGCCGCCAGAGATGGCCTTGGGCAGGCGGAAACGGTAGCGGACGAGCTGCGAGCGGCCGGACTGGATGGTGTTGTTGTATGCCAGCACGCGGTTGTGCCAGATCTCGTGGAGCGCGTTGAGTTCGCCCTTGGTGTTGACGAGGCGGTTAGTGAAGGAGTGCGCGGAGGGATCGAGATCGCCGTTGGGCTGGATGAATCCGGATTCAGTGATTACTTTGCCGGTGCTGTCTTTGACGGTGAAGTTGACCCAGGATTCGTAGAAGTCGCGCTGCTCGGGAACGTAGGAGTGCGCGATGCCCTTGTTCTGGATCACAACGTCAGCGATCAGGGTTTCGCTTGGGGAGACAGAGAACGGCACGAGGCCCAGAGGGGCGATCAGAGGCGCGTTGGAGGGTGACGAGTTGTCATCGGTTGGTGAAGCGGATGCGGGCGATTCTTTCTCCAGTGCGAAGATGTCGACGTTGAGTACGCCTTTGCCGTCGATGCCGTTTTTGAGGAAGTCGACTAGCTTTTGCGATTGCTCATCAAATTTGTAGTAGGCAGCGTTCAGGCTGTTGCCGCCCAGCCAGCGATGCGAGACGAGCGTGCCGTCCTTGGCGCCTGCGTCCTGCGCGTTGGCGGGGAGAGGCTGGCGGGGCATGTGGCAGGTCTGGCAGGTGGAGACGGTGTCTTTGCGGTAGAAGGGGAGGGGGGACTGTTTGGTGAAACTGGCGCCCTGCCATTCGTCGTAGACGGTGAAGGCGCGAAGGAACTTATAGTCGTCGAGAGAGCGGGTGATGGTGGCCTTGTGGCAGGCGGCACAGAATTCGGCGGTCTTGAGGAGCGGGCGCATCACAGCCTGTTTATGGCGATCGAGGTGGCCGAGGATTTCGGAGTCGGAGACGGTGCGGGTGACGGGCGCGCCTTTTTCATCGACCAAAACAGCGGGCACACCCATTACATAGCTGCCGGTGCCAGTGGTGTCGGTTGACTGAATGGCGTGGCATACAGAACAGGTGATGCCTTCATCCTCGAAGGGGCGCTTTTTGGGCATGCCCTGCGAGAGGTCGCCGGAGAAGAGGGCGATGGGATTATGACAGCCTTCGCAGTGGCGTGAAAACTGGACACCCTTCTCAGCGATGAGCATGTTCACGTTCTTCAGATACCAGGGCTGGCGAAAGCTGTTGGAGTGAACCGACTGGCGCCACTGGTGGTAGGCCTCCTGGTGGCAATGGCCGCAGTATTCGGCATTGAGCACATTGCGCGGATTGACGAACTGGCCATTGACGGTCATGGCGTTCGAGGGTAGGAAGGGGGATTCCTTGCCGAAAGCGTAGTTGTAGCGGAGGGCTACGGAGTCATGAAACTGGGTGGTGGGGCCGGTGACGTGGATGCTGGCGGTATAGGCGGCGGGGGGCTGGTCGGGAGCGGATATGGCTGGAGCGGGGGCCGAGGAATCAGAATGAGTGGCGGCGTGGACGACCACGCTGACCGCGAGGGGCAGGGCGAGGAGCAATACGGTGAGTGCCCAGCGACGCGGCGAGGACATAAACATCTTGAAACGGGCTCCGGAACGACGATTGATATGGCCCCGCGGGTCGTGTCAGAAGCTGCGGGGAACAATTGAACGGTAACAGGGGCGGGGCATGGGATGTCCACCATCGAAAGGTGGAGGTGCCGTGAGATCAAAAGGACATTGGGGAGGCTGCGATGCGGTGAATGCCGGCGGACGGGAAAGCAGATCCTTCGCTCCGCTTTCCCCCCAACCATGTTGGGGCCCCAAGCTGCTCCGCTCAGGATGACACTGCAGAGGTATGAGTGTGGTTCAGAGGTCGCCAAGCAGTTCCGCTTGGGACAACATAGTCCAGCTGGCGGACGATCACAATTCGCGTGGGCGGGGGTCGACCCGATGTGCGGGTGAGGCGATTCTTTGACTCTTTCAGCGAGCGGTTCATAGAGTGGGATGAATGGACGGATATTGGGCTTGGACGGGGTGATGCAGCGCACATCCACTTAGCCAAATCGGGGCTGAAACTGGTACGGTTGTTGAGTAAGATCACATCGCCCTAGATGGCCTCCAGTCCTTATTTCTCTCTCGCAGTTTTATTCGTTGCCGCGCTCGGGTTCGGGCTGGCTCCGCTGGGCCTTGCGTGGCTGTGGCAGAGGGTGTTTTCGCCGGCCAAACCGAATGCGATTAAGAATGCGATCTACGAGTGCGGGCTGGAGTCGAAGGGCGATGCCTGGATGCAATTTCGCTCTGCCTACTACCTATACGCGATCATTTTTTTGATTTTCGATGTGGAAGCGGTTTTTTTGCTGCCGTTTGCAGTGGCGTTTACGGGATTGGGCGTGGCGGCATGTTTGTCGATGATGGTATTTGTGCTGCTGCTGATTGAGGGATTGGCCTGGGCCTGGGCTAAGGGTGTGTTGACGTGGGCATGAAAGCACTGATCAGCGGTCAGTCTCCCCGGTCGTAGCCGCGCCAGCGAAGATGATAGAGCGCCGGAGCCGGATCGAGGCACTTGGCACCGAGAAGTCTGGTAGTTGATTTGACTGATCACTGAACTCTGTTCACTGATCACTTGCGTTGAGTGGAGCGATTCATGGCGGTTGACGAAAAGCTGAAGATCGAACTCGGCAAGCAGGGCATCGTCGTTACGACTCTTCAGGAGCTTTACAACTGGGGTCGGCGGAGTTCGATCTGGCCGATGCAGTTTGGACTGGCTTGCTGCGCGATCGAGATGATCGCGACGACGATGGCGCGCTATGACCTGGCACGATTTGGGTCGGAGGTTTTCAGGCCGTCGCCGCGGCAAGCCGACATGATGATCATTTCAGGAACGGTTACCAAGAAGATGGCTCCGCAGGTGGTGCGGCTTTATAACCAGATGGCTGAGCCGCGCTATGTGATTGCGATGGGGGCTTGTGCGATTTCAGGTGGCCCGTTCAAGCAGGGGTACAACGTGCTGAAGGGAATCGACCGGTATATTCCGGTGGATGTGCATATTCCCGGGTGCCCGCCGCGGCCTGAGGCGCTGATTCAGGCGTTTATGACGTTGCAGAAGAAGATTGATGCGCAGCCATTGACGGGCGAAGGAAGACCGCGGCATCTGGACGCAGAGGCGCAAGGGGAATTTCCGGTGCCGGAGTTTGGTGAGCACGATCTTGATCCGCCGTCGAATCCGAGCGTGTGGACAGTGCCGACGATTATTAAGTGAACAGATAAGAGACGCAGGGACTAGGGACTGAATGGCGTTGAAGACGGTTGAAGAGATCAAGGCGGCGATTTTGGCGGCGGTACCGGGGGCATCGGTGACGATGTTGCCGAATCCCAGCCCCAGCGCACAGCAGTCTCTGTTGATCGACGCCGAACATGCGATCGCTATCGCCAGGTTCCTCCGCGATGATGGTGAACTGGCGCTTGATTTTCTTTCGAATGTGACCGGAGTGGACTGGCTGGATAAAGAGATCGCAGAAAAAGTTAAAGTGACGCGGCAGGTCGCGAAGCCGGTGGAAGGCGGGGATCCGGGCCAGGTTCAGATGGTGGACGAGACGGTTGAGGAGACTCGCAAGCATACGGAGCCGGGATATCTGGAAACCGTTTATCACCTTTTTTCGGTTGCGAAGAAGCATGGGCCGGTGGTGTTGAGAATGCGGACGGCGAACCGGACTGACAAGGTGAATCTGCCCTCGTTCACTCCGATCTGGCGATCGGCAGAATTTCAGGAGCGCGAAGTTTTCGATCTTTTCGGGGTTGTGTTTACCGGGCATCCGGACCTGCGACGTATTTTGATGTGGGATGAGTTCAAGGATTTCCCGATGCGCCGCGATTATGTGGAGCCGGACGATTTCGAATACGAGCCGACCGCACATGATGATGTACTGAAACGCGCACAGGCGCACAGGGCGCAAGTTGCAGCGGGGGAGGTGAAGGAATGAGTTCCTCATCGACCGACCTTGGCAACGTGACGGCGCGACTGGCGCGATCAGAAAAACTGGATGGGTGGAATCGGCCTCCAGTGATTGAGACGGAAGGCGACAGCGAGTTGCTGGAACTGGCCATGGGGCCGCATCATCCTTCGACACACGGCGTGTTCCGGATGGATGTGGTGCTGGACGGCGAGCGTGTGATCCGGCTGAAGCCTGTATTTGGATATCTGCACCGCAATCACGAACAGCTCGCGCAGGGTCAGAGTTATTTGGCGTCGATGCCGTATACGGATCGGC
This sequence comes from Telmatobacter sp. DSM 110680, assembly GCF_039994875.1. Lineage (GTDB taxonomy): Bacteria > Acidobacteriota > Terriglobia > Terriglobales > Acidobacteriaceae > Telmatobacter. The sequence continues at coordinate 3,200,578 of NZ_CP121196.1, forward strand.
TGGATTATTTCTGCTCGCTCTCAAACAACTGGGCGTATGCGCTTGCAGTTGAAAAGCTGGTTGGTCAAACGGTTCCGGAGCGTGCGGAGTATCTACGGGTGATTTTGGCGGAGCTGACGCGGATTCAGAATCACGCTTCGACGATTGGGTTTCTGTTGCAGGAGATGGGCGCAAGCGGCACTCCGCTGATGTACGCGTTTCGCGAGCGCGAATTGATTCTGGATTTGTTTGAGAGCCTAACCGGCTCGCGCATGATGTGCAATTACATGCGCTTTGGCGGATGCCGCGTGGACGCATCGGAAGCCTGGCTGAACGGCGCGCGCAAGGTTGTGGCCGCGCTGCCGAAGTTCATCGATGAGTTCGAGAACTTTTTGATGACGAACGAGATCCTGATGGCGCGCTGCCAGGGAATCGGGGTGTTGAAGCCGGAACTTGCGGTAAATGCCGGGATCAGCGGGCCGATGCTGCGGGCATCCGGCGTGAATTATGACATACGCAAGGTGGACCACTACGGGATTTATGACCGCTTCAAGTTTCGGGTTCCTCTTGGCGATCACGGCGATATTTTCGATCGATACATGGTTCGCATGCTAGAGATGCGCGAATCGATTTCGATCCTGGAGCAGGCTCTGAAGGAGTTGCCGGGCGGACCGGTGATGGATCCCAAGGCAAAGATCAGGAACTTCAGGCCGAAGGCGGGCGAGGCGTACGGGCGCATTGAAGCGCCGAAGGGCGAGCTGGGATTTTATCTGATCAGCGATGGAAGCCCGAATCCTTATCGGTATCGGGTGCGGCCGCCGAGCTTGATCAATCTCACGGTGCTGGAAGATATGTGCCTAGGGTCGAACGTGGCAGATGTGGTGCTGATCTTTGGAAGTGTGGATATTGTGCTTGGTGAGGTTGATAGATAGCTACTAGCTTCTAGCCTTTAGCTACTAGCTGGTTTTGAGGCACATGCCGCCGGGTTGGATGGAAGTGATTTTGGATGCAAGAAGCTGCGGCTCGAAAAAGCCAGGAGCTAGCAGTTAGAAGCTAGGAGCTGTTTTTAATGCTGGGTGAAGGAATTCTTAAGGGACTGGCCGAGACGGCGCGAAATTTTGCCGGGAGCTTTGTCTCGAAGGAACGGATGACGACGGTGGAATATCCGGAGGTGCGGCTGCCGCTGCCGGAGGCTTCACGTAACTTTCCGTTTCTGGTCTACGACGGCAACGACTGGGAGAAGGGGCTGCGGTGTGTAGCCTGCCAGATCTGCGAGAAGGAGTGTCCGCCAAAGTGTATCTATATCGAGAAGAGCAAGGATAAGAAGCCGGACTACGTCGGTAAGCCACAGATCTATCCCGCTAAATTCGATATTGATATTTCTGTTTGCATGAGCTGCCAGATTTGCGTTGAGGTCTGTCCGTTTGAAGCAATCAAGATGAACACGGAGTTTGAACTGGCAACGACGGACCGCTTTGGCGGGCTGCTGCTGGATCGGCATGAGCTGGCGAAATCGAACGAGTACTATCACACGATCCATCCGACTGAAGCGACCGAAGTGGATGCGAGGCTGGCGGCGGAAAAGGTCAAGGTTGAGGCCAAGGCGAAGGCAGCCACGCAAGCAGCAGCGACAAAGGCTGCTGAACCGGCGAGTGCGGCTGCGGCTGTTCCGGCGGTTGCGAAGCCTGCTGTTGCACCGGTGACACAAGCTTCGTCGCCGAAGGCTGCGGAGGTGAATGCAGCGCCTGTTGCGGCGACTACTCCAGCAGCGCCGAAGCCGGTGGCAGGAACGGGAACAGATGGAGCGGCTCCCATTACCGAGGCGGAGAAAAAAACAACAAGTGAGCCCGCAAAGACGACTGAAGGAGAGCCGAAAGCATGATCGACAGGCTCGACCAAATTTTTGTTTTATTGAAGCATTGGATTATTGGCTACCTGCCTGCGAGCTTTCAAACGCCGGTGGGCGTGATCATCAGCGTCGTCTGCATCATTGGGTTATATCCGGCGCTGTTTGCGCTGACGACAGTGCTGGAACGCAAAGGCGTAGGGCGCATTCAAAACCGGCTGGGACCGAATCGCGTGGGGCCCTATGGGATTCTGCAGCCGATGGCAGACGGCATCAAGTCGCTGACCAAGGAAGACATTGTTCCGAAGAGCGCGGACGCTGTGGTGCATTTTCTGGCGCCGGTGATTCTCGTGGTGACGGTGTTCATGGGCTTCGCGGTGATGCCCATGGGCAAAAACATGGTGCTGGTGGATATGGATGCCGGCCTGTTGTTTTATTTTGCGATGGGTGCTTCGTCGGAGCTGTCGGTTTTCATGGCAGGGTGGGGAAGCCGCAACAAATATTCGCTGCTGGGCGCAATGCGGGCGGTGGCGCAGATGATCAGCTATGAAGTGGCGCTGCTGTTGTCGAGCGTGGTGATCGTGATGATGACAGGGTCGCTTTCGCTAGTGAAGATTGTGGAGGCGCAGAACCACTACAGTTATGGGTTCCCGCATTGGTTCATTTTTACGCCGTGGGGATTAGCGGGATTCCTGATGTACGCAATTGCGGGAACGGCCGAGACAAACCGATCGCCGTTTGATTTGCCGGAAGGCGAGTCGGAACTGGTGGCCGGGTATCACACGGAGTATTCGGGATTCAAGTTTGCGCTGTTTTTCCTGGGTGAATACGTGGCGATGTTCTCGATCTCAGGATTGGGATCGACATTGTTCCTCGGCGGATGGACGGCGCCGCTAGCGGCTTTGCAGTGGGTTCCATCGTGGATATGGTTCTTCGGGAAGTTGTTTGTGTCGATGTGCGTGTTTATCTGGCTGCGCGGGACGCTGCCTCGGCTCAGGCAGGATCAGTTGATGAACTTTGCATGGAAGTTTGTACTGCCGATGTGCCTGCTGAATTTGTTTGTAGCGGGCTTGTGGCGGTTTCTGGGTGATGGGCTTCTGCGGTGGGTAATTTGTTCGGGGATCTTAATTTTGGCTTACGCGGTGATGGGAAGCGCGGAGATGCGGAGAAAGCATTTCGGCCCGAGGGCGTATCGGTATGCCGAGTGAGGGGCGCGTGAGGTTAGTGCTTTCCCACCCATGCGCGATACAAACCGCGCATGGGTGGGGCACCCACGGTATTGCTAGTTTAAGAAGCCCGGGCCGGAGTTCAACAGATTTTTGCGCGAGTCTGCGGGGAAGGAGCGGCTGGCGGTGGGAATTGTTTTCTATCTGATATCGGCTGTGGCCGTGGGTGGCGCGCTGGCAGCCGTTTTGCTGAAGAACCTGGTGCACTGCGCGCTGGCGCTGACGCTGGCGTTTCTCGGGTTGGCATTGCTGTTTTTACGGCTGGATGCGCAGTTTGCGGGCTTCGCGCAGATTCTTGTTTACGTGGGCGCGGTTGCAATTCTGGTGGTGTTCGCCATCTTGTTGACGCGCGGGTCGGAGATTCCAAAGGAAGGTGTGTTTTCAAAGACGTGGCTGACGGGATTGGCAATCGCGGCTGCGGTATTCGCGATGCTGGGCTGGGTGGTGCTCCAGGCTGGGCCGTGGCTTTCGAACGAATCCGCTGCACCGGAAGTGACGGTGAACCAGATTGGGCAGGCGTTAATGGGGCGGTATGTGTTGCCCCTTGAGATTGTCGCGGTGCTTCTGACGGCGGCGCTGCTGGGCGCGGTGATTGTGGCCATGCACGAGAAAGAGGGCAAGTGATGGCAAATCCCCTGACTGGATACCTGCTCGTGGCAGCCTTGCTCTTCGCGATCGGGTTGGCGGGTGCCCTGACGAGGCGGAACGCAATCCTGGTGTTGATAGGGATTGAACTGATGCTCAACGCGGCGAATCTGAATTTGATTGCTTTCTGGCGATATGGTCCGCATCCGGAGATGTTGACGGGGATGATGTTTGCGATTTTCTCGATCGCGGTGGCGGCGGCCGAGGCTGCAGTGGGTTTGGGCCTGGTGATTTCGATTTATCGCCACGCGAAGACAACGGACGTCGAACAGATGAACAGGATGAAGGGGTGAGCCGGTGCTAGACCTGAACGTATCCTTCATCCCCCACACGACTGCGAGTCTTGTTGCGCAGTGGCTGTGGCTCATTCCTGCAGTGCCGATGTTGGCTGCGGGCGTGATCGCGTTGCTGAAGCAGCCGATGAAGAAACTTTCATCGACGCTGGCAATTGGTTCGCTAGGCTTTTCATTGCTGGTGGCGCTGGCGGCATTTGCGCATGTGCTGAGTGGCTGGTCGCACGGATATGCAATTCGCGAGGTCGTGAATTTCAGCTGGATCCAAGTCGGCACGACACAGGTTGAGCTGGGATGGGTGCTCGATCCCCTGGCGGCGGTGATGCTGGTGATGGTCACCTTTGTCGGGCTGCTGATCTTTATCTACTCAACCGGTTACATGGAGCACGACGAGAACTACACACGCTTCTTCTGTTTTCTGAGTTTGTTTGCGGGAGCGATGCTGGGCGTGGTGATTGCGAACAGCATTCTGCTGCTCTTCATGTGCTGGGAACTTGTGGGGCTCACTTCATACCTGTTGATTGGGTTCTGGTATCAGAAACCGTCGGCGGCTGCGGCGGCGAAGAAGGCATTCTTAACGACGCGCGTAGGGGATGTATTTTTTCTGCTGGGTATCGTGTGGTTGTTTGCGCAGACTGGAACGCTCTTGTTTTATGACCATGGCGCGGGATCGATCGAACCGCTGGCGCTGGGTGGATTGCTGGTGCATCACTCCGGCTGGGGACTTACGGCTGCGGGTGCGATTGGTCTTCTGATTTTTGCTGGAGCAGCCGGCAAGAGCGGACAACTTCCATTACATGTTTGGCTGCCTGATGCGATGGAAGGTCCGACGCCGGTGTCGGCGTTGATTCACGCGGCGACGATGGTGGCTGCTGGTGTTTACCTGATTGCTCGCGTGTATCCGCTGATGGCTGCTGGAATGCCGGCAGGCGGAACGACAACATCACTGACCGTAGTGACGTGGGTGGGTGCGTCGACGGCGGTGTTTGCCGCGTTGATCGCAGTCGCACAGAACGATATCAAGCGGATTCTGGCGTACTCTACGGTTTCGCAGCTTGGCTACATGATGGCGGGGCTGGGCGTGGGCGGCGTGGCGGTGGGCATGTTTCACCTGATCACGCACGCGTTCTTCAAGGCGCTGTTGTTTATGGGCGCGGGCTCGGTGATTCACGGGGCGCACGAAGAGCAGGACATCCGGAAGATGGGTGGGCTGAAAGGCGCGATGCCGGTGACGTTCTTGACGTATGGGATCGGCATGCTGGCGCTGTGCGGATTTCCGCTGGTCTTCTCTGGGTTCTGGAGCAAGGACGGAATTCTGGAGGCTGCGCAGCACTGGAGCGTGGCGAAGGCTCCGTTTTACATGCTGGTTTTTGGCGCGTTGCTGACGGCGTTTTATATGACGCGGCAGGTTAGCTACGTGTTCTTCGGTACGTATCGCGGACACGGCCATGCGCATGAAAGTCCGCGGGTCATGACGATGCCGCTGGCGATTCTGGCGTTCTTTGCGGTGACGCTGGCTGCGATTGGGACGCCCGCGTGGCCGTGGTTCAGAGCATTCCTCGATGGCCATGAAGCGAAATTGGATTTTGCAGGATTTAACGAACCCGGATTGATGGCGCTGATGTTGACATCTTCAGTGGTGGTACTTGCGGGACTTGGTCTGGGATGGTTTATCTACGGTGCAAAGTCGCCAGCGGCGGAAGAGCCGGATGCGTTGGAGAAAGCGATGCCGCCGGTGTGGACTGTCTTGCGCGACAAGTTCTATATCGATGAACTCTATGGTGCCACGGTGATCGCGTTCTACGCGTGGTGGGCGAAGGTTGCGGATTGGGTCGATCGTGATATCTGGGGAGATATGGTTTCCACTGTCACCTTCCTGTTCAACAGATGGGCGCGACTCAATCGATTCCTCGACGCCAACATCGTTGACGGCGCGTTTGACAAGGGCTGCGAAGAGATTGCAACGGGCGGTGGATTGCTGGCGCGTGTGCAGAGCGGGCGCGGGCAAATGTATCTGCGATTGCTGGCGTTGGCAGTGGTGGTACTTGCGGCCGCTCTGATCTGGAGCGTCCGCCCATGAACGCAATGGCGAACGGAATTCCGTGGCTCACGATCATTACCATATTGCCAGTTGCAGGCGCCGTGATTGCGCTCTTCTCTGGTAAACATGCGCGCGCCGTGGCCCAGGTAACAGGTGTCCTCGCTTTCGTACTTTCACTCGCGATCTGGTTGCATGTGCCGGGAGACGGGTCTATCGGGCTCGTAGAGCTGAAGGCGTGGGTACCTTCTCTTGGCATTCAATATCACCTGGGCGTGGATGGGTTGGGCGCGCTGATGGTGGTGCTCTCAGCGCTCGTAACCCTGATGAGCATTGATGCCGCGCACCGCGTGCATCATGAGCCGGGATTGTTTTTTGCTCTGGTGCTGCTGCTGGAGGCGGGTCTGTTCGGATCGTTTACGGCGCTGAATTTCTTCCACTGGTTCTTGTTCTGGGAGTTGAGCCTGATTCCGGCGTTCTTCCTGATCAAGTTGTGGGGAGGACCGAAGCGCGGACCGGCAGCGACGCAGTTTTTTGTGTATACGATGGCGGGAAGCGTCGCGCTACTGCTGGCATTTCTAGCAGTTTTCCTGTCGACGGGTTCGATGGAGTTTGGCGACCTGGCGGCGATGGCGGCGAACGGATCGTTGGCGCAGCAGGTAACCGCGCACCTGGGCTCGGGAATCATTGGCGGCCACGTCATGATGTGGCTGGCCATCGGAGTGCTGGCGGGATTTGCGGTGAAGGTACCGATGGCGCCGTTTCATACGTGGCTTCCTGCTGCCTACGCTGAAGCGCCGTCGCCGGTGACGATGTTGTTGACGGGTGCGATGTCGAAGATGGGTGTGTATGGCTTGCTGCGAATCGCATTGCCGCTATTTGGAGAGCAGATCGCAGAGATCAGGACGCCGCTGCTGGTGCTGGCGGTGATCACGGTGGTGATGGGCGCATGGGCTGCAGCGGCGCAGAAAGATTTGAAGCGCGTGCTCGCCTACTCATCCGTGAATCACCTGGGGTATTGCCTGCTAGGAATTTTTGCAATTGCGGTTCCGGGCGGCGCCAATGTTGCAGTGGGAACGAGCCAGGCGGCGGCGCTGAATGGCGTGATTCTACAGATGTTCAATCACGGGCTGACGGCCGCAGCGTTGTTCTGGTTTATCGCGATGATCCAATTTCGCAGCGGCGGACTTCGCGGGATTGATGACTTTGGGGGATTGAGAAAGCCGGCACCAGTGTTTGCAGGGTTGATGGGGATTGCATTGTTCTCATCACTCGGATTGCCGGGACTGAATGGATTTGTTGGTGAGTTCCTGATCTTTCGCGGTGTGTTTCCGCTGTCGTGGGTTGCCGCGACATTTTCAGTGCTTGGATTGCTGGTGACTGCGGCAGTGATTCTTACGGTGATTCAGAAGGTATTTGCCGGCCCGGTACCGGAGCGGTGGGCGACATTTCCTGATCTGCATGGCGGAGAGCGGCTGGGAATGGCGCCGGTGATTGGATTGATGTTCTTAGTGGGCGTAGTGCCGCAGTTAATCGTGGGACATGTGAATCCTACGGTGCAATATCTGCTGGCACATTGGAGATTCTAAAACCGAATGTTGGCTTGGACGATTTACATCTCGTTTGCCGGTGCACTGGTGCTGGCGCTGCTCCCTAAAGGAAATGCGGCGTTGGCGCGTTGGATCGCGCTTGCAGTGGCGGTGACGGGATTTGCGATTGCAGTTGCAGGATTTGTAGCAGGCGCTGGGCAGGGACGCGTGACGCTTGTCGATGTGCCGTGGGTGGCATCGATGGGGATCCATTTCACGCTTGCTGCGGACGGGATCAGCCGCGTGCTGGTATTGCTAACGGGGTTGGCGGCAGTCGCGGGTGTACTGTTCAGCTGGAATATTGAGCTGCGGACGAACGAGTTTTTTGCTTTCTTTCTGGCGCTGATTGGCGGCGTGTATGGAGTGTTCCTCAGCTTCGATTTGTTCTTGCTGTTTGTGTTCTATGAGATTGCGATTGTGCCCAAGTATTTCCTAATCGCAATCTGGGGATCGACACGGCGCGAATATGCGGCGATGAAGCTGGCGTTGTATTCATTTGTCGGATCGGCGATGGTGCTGATCGGATTGCTGGCAGCGTACGCGATTTCAGGAAGCCACTCGACGGGCCTGGTTGCGCTGGCGAATGCAAATCTGCCGGTGAACTCTCAGATGTGGCTGTTTCCGTTGGTCTTTGTAGGTTTTGGGATTCTCGCGGGCCTATGGCCGTTTCATACATGGGCGCCGACAGGCCACGTGGCCGCGCCGACTGCGGCTTCGATGTTGCTGGCGGGCGTGGTGATGAAGCTGGGCGCGTATGGATGCCTGCGTGTGGCGATTGGATTATTTCCGCATGGGATGGATGCCTGGGGATGGTCATTCGCCGGAATCGGATCGTGGCGCGATGTATTTGCAATTCTAGCGGTGATCGGCATTGTGTATGGGGCGCTGGTGGCGCTGGCGCAGACAGATTTCAAGTTTGTGATCGGCTACTCCAGCGTGAGCCACATGGGTTTTGTGCTGCTCGGTCTTGTGACGCTGAAACAGATTGGCGTGACAGGCGCGGTGCTGCAGATGTTTTCGCACGGTGTGATCGCGGGACTGCTTTTCGCGATTGTGGGGCGCATTGTGTATGAGCGCACGCACACGCGGCAGTTGGCCGAGCTCGAGAAGATGCACCTGGGCAAGCGCATGCCATTTGCAGCATGGGCATTTGTGATTGCAGGCATGGCGTCGATGGGGCTTCCGGGCTTTTCGGGTTTTGTTGCAGAGTTGCAGGTGCTGGTGGGCTCGTGGATCGCGAAGCCGTGGTGGACGGCTGCGGCGGGCGTAGGAATTATTGTAGGCGTCGCGTATACGTGGCGGGCTCTGCAAAAGGCATTCTTCAGTGACAGGCTGCCGACGCCGGAGGAGCATCCGAAGACGGGCTGGCCAAAGTTTGATCCGATTACGTGGCCGGAGATTGCGGGAACGGCGCTGTTGATGGCGGCGACGGTGATTGTGGGTGTGTATCCAAGAGTGTTGCTGGATTCAATTGAGCCGGCCGTGAAGGCGCTGCTTGCGGGAGGAATGCAATGAACTACGCAGACCTCTTTCGAGTGACGCTGCCGGAGACGGCACTGGAAATTGCGGCTCTGCTGGTGCTGGTTTTGGATCTCGGGTTCCTGCGCAAGGCTGCGCTGCAGACGCGTGTCATGTCGGCAGTTTTGTTCGGCGTGATTGGCTGCGGAGCGGCGCTGGTCGCACTGCCATTTCAAGCCGATGGCGGATTGACGTATCCGGGCAGTGTGGATCTGATGCTGAGCGTGGGCGGATACACAGCGGTTGCGCAGGCAGGCATCCTGGCGCTGACAGTGCTCACGTTGTTTCTGCTGGTCGGGTCGGACTTCACGCAGCATGTGGGCGAGTATGTCGCGGTTGTGTTGATGGCTGCGACAGGCGGCTTGCTGATTTCAGCAGCGCAGGATCTGCTGGTGATCTTCGTGGGGCTGGAGTTGCTGAGCCTGGGGTTGTACATCCTGACGGCGTTCGCCAAGAGGTCAGGAAAGAGCGCCGAGGCCGCGATGAAATATTACCTCTTCGGCGGAATGTCAGCGGCGTTTCTGCTTTTCGGGTTCAGCTATTTGTATGGACTGACGGGATCGACGAATCTGCACCGGATCATCCTGGGGCTTTACGGACCCCATGCGCTTCAGGTTGCGCCGCTGTTGTATGTGGCGATGGTGATGATTGCGGCGGGGCTTGGATTTAAAGTGGCGGCGGTGCCGTTCCACTTGTGGGCGCCGGATACCTATGAAGGCGCGCCTGCTCCGGCTGCTGCGTTCATTGCTTCGGTTTCGAAGGTGGCGAGCTTTGCATTGCTGATCGGCATCAGCACCGCGGCATGGCATGTGTTTGATGGATTGCACGGCGGCCATGTTTCAATAACGGTTCGTTTTCACACGCAACCGCAACCGCAGTCGGTTTACCGCGACTTTCAGACGGCGTGGTCGCAGATTTTGATTGTGCTCGCCGTGGCATCAATGGTGCTCGGGAACTTTGCGGCTCTTGCGCAGACGAGTGTGCGCCGGCTGCTGGCGTATTCAGCGATTGCGCACGCGGGTTACATCTTGCTTGGGCTTGCGTTTTTCTCCTATTCTTCGCAGAGTGCGCAGGCGATTCTCTACTACATCCTTACGTACGGGTTGACGACGATTGGTGCGTTCGGCGCGGTTGCGGTCGTAGAGCGCGCTGGCGGCAGTGACCGGATGGATGCGTTTCTCGGGCTCGCTAAACGCAATGGGCTACTGGCAGCGGTGATGATGGTGCTGTTTTTATCGCTGGCAGGCATTCCTCCATTGGTTGGGTTCTGGGCGAAGTTCAATTTGTTCGCGGCGGTCCTCAAGGTCTATCCGAGTGGAGTTGGAATCGGATTGGTGGCGCTTGCGGTGGCGATGAGCGCTGTATCGCTCTACTACTATCTGCAGGTGCTGAAGAGGGTATTAGTGATGCCGGCGGTTATAGATGCGCCGGTGAAGGCGAACCCTATTACGATGAGCGTGCTGCTGCTGATTGCGCTGATGGTCGTGGTGTTGGGGTGCCTGCCGGGTTTGCTGCAGACTTGGATGGGCAGCTTCTACGCTGGGATGTAGCCGTCGCCTTTCTCCTCTTGAAGATGTGCGCTTCGGGGTGCCGGTCAGCGGACAACCTTCTATCCTCAAAAAACATCTCGATAAGACATTTAGCGCGAAACTTGTACCGTGATTCTCCCGTCTGAAATCATCAAGGAGAATCTATGCTCAACGGGAAAACCATCGTATTCTTGCGGTACGCGGCAATGAAGGCGCTCGCGTTGGCCGCGCTTGCGACCGCCGTAGTGAGTTGGGCGCCTGTCGCGCCGGCACAGGTTTCAGTCAGCGTTGGCGTCGCGCCGGTCTGCCCTTACGGATATTTTGACTATCCGCCTTATGATTGCGCGCCGTATGGCTATTACGGCCCCGATTGGTTTGTGGGCGGTGTTTTCGTGGGCGCAGGACCCTGGTTCCATGGGCCGCGGGGTTTCTTCGGGCACGTCGATAACCGATACGATCCACACCATGGGTATCATGGACCGCTGCCTGAGCGTGGAGCTGAACCATTCAATCATTTTCGTGGGAACGAAGCGCGAGATGGGCGTGGACATGAGGGACAGGCTCCGCATGATGCCGGGCACGAACACGCACTGCCGGGGTATCACGGTGGTGGCGGACATCCAGGCGGACACCACTAGAGGTAGTGGAAAGCTCAGGTCTCAAGAAAACCAGGTCTCGAAGATGAGACCTGGGGCACTCGGCAAGGGGTTGGAACTGAAGCTGGGGTCATTCGAAAGTCTGCGAGAACGTGATTCGATTGCCTTCGAGGTCGAGCAGGCAGAAATTGCGAAGGCCCCAGGGATAGCTGACGGGTTCACCCAGGATGTGGGCGTTCCTGGCGAGCAATTCCGCATAAAGCGCGTCTACATCTGAGACATAGGTTCCGAAGGATCCTATGCCTTTATGCTGTTCGGTACGCGCGATCAATAAGACTGTGATCGCATCCCGATCCATGACGCCGAGATCGTCTTGCTGATAGTTGATGCGAAATCCCAAAATATCGCGATAGTAATCGACGGCTGCGGCCACATTGTCAAAAGGCAACTCTGGCAATGCTCGTCTTATGCCGTGAGGTTGCGCGTCGCGGCGGCTCGGGGAGTCCTGCCCCTGGTGATAGCTCTGGCCGAACCAGACGACGTTCCCGTCGGGATCGCGGACTTCAAACATGCGCATCTTGATCCAGTTAACTTTCTGGATTTCGCTGGGTGATGCACCGCGAGCGCGGATGGCTGCGTGCGTTGCGACGACATCATGGGATTGAAGGAACATGATTGTCGAGCCCGGAGGCTGAGGGTTTTTGAGATTCAAGTCGCCCGGCGCGAATGCTTCTTTCCCAATCTCGATACGAGCGGGTCCCAGAGTTGCTTCGTAGCCGCTCTGATGTTGTTTCACTTCGAAGCCGAGGACATCGCGGTAGAAGGCGATGCTACGTTCAATGTTTGCGGTGGCGAGAAATCGCATGACCGGATTAACAATCTTCTTGGCCTTAGGTTGTGCGTCGACTCTGGCTTTCAAAGCGCGCCAGCTAGGGTAGCCCTGCTCGCGGGCAACATGGAGAAGAGCAGTTGCGAGCTGCGCGTCAGGATCGCTCACGCGCAATTGCTGCAAGCGGGTTTTAGCGAGTTTTTTGAGATGTTCGAGCGAGGGGCGCTCGGGAAGATTTGAGTTTGCCATAGACACCTTCCTTCCAAAATTGCCCGGGTCCGCGATTCTCGGGCTGGAAGTCAGGGTCGCTGACGGAGTTTTTGCAGTACCAGGTGGGCTGAACCCTTTACGCGGACCGTCGGCCGCCTCACGGCCTTCCAAGTAAATTAACATGGCTGGCGGTGCGGAGACGAGAGTCGCTTACGATGCGGCGGACGCTTGAAGAAAAGCAGCTTCTTCGCTCACCACCCCCGAACCTACCCCAAAGAGCTCGCGCTCTTCGGGGCCCCTGAAACGTTCGGGGACCCCGTTCGCTCAGAATGACAGCGTCTCGTAATGACGCCGTTCGCTTGGAATGACAGCCGCTGGAAGTTACGCTCTTTAGCCGCGAAGGAAGTCTTTGGCTTTTTGGATTAAGACGTCGCGGCTGATGTCGGAGATGGCGTTCGTTAGCGGTATCTGCTTGGGGCAGGCCTCGACGCAGTTTTGCGCGAAACCGCATTCCTGAATTCCGCCATCGCCGGAGAGAGCGCGGAGACGTTCTTCTGCGAATACCTTGCCAGTGGGGTGATTGTTGAAGAGCTTAACTTGAGCAATGGTGGCTGCGCCGACGAACCCGGTGTCTTCGTTGAATTGCGGACAGACTTCCATGCAGCAGGTACAGGAGATGCAGTTGGAGAGCGGGTAATTGGCCTCCTGCTGCTGGGGGAATACGCGCGGGCCTGAACCCAAATCATAAGTGCCGTCGACGGGAACCCACGCCTTGACGCGCATCAGGTTTTCGAAGAGCACGGAGCGGTCAACCTGTAGATCGCGGACGAGGGGGAACTTCGAAAGCGGCGCGATCTTGATGGGCTGTTCGAGATTTTCGACAAGTGCGGAGCAGGCCATGCGGGCTTTGCCGTTGATGAGCATGGCACAGGAGCCGCAGATTTCTTCGAGGCAATTGGAGTCATAGGTGATGGGAGTGGTGTCGCGACCCTCGGCAGTGACGGGGTTGGCGGCGATCTCCATCATCGCGGATATAACGTTCATGCCGGGACGCCATTCGAGCTCGAAGTTTTCCCAGGTGGCCGGTGCGTCGGGTGTGGACTGGCGCTTGATTTCGAATTTAACGGTCTTTGCCATATTCCCTCAGGGTCCGGATCGACGGTTGGGTCGGGCCCGGGTGGTGCAATGCAAGAAGCAGATCCTTCTCTTCGCTTACCCCAACTTCGTTGGGGCCCCAAGCTGCTCCGCTCAGGATGACACTTTCACTTCTTGTGGTTCGACTACCGTTCGTGCTCCGATACGTAACGGTTGAGATTCGTGCTTTCCTACGTCTCAAAAGCGAGACATGGGGCACCCAATTTCGTGCTGATACAAACAAATGCAACTGCAGATCCTTCGACTTCGCCCAAGATGACAATACAAATTTTGTATTGTCCATTTCGGCACGACTAAAGTCGTGCCCTTTCAAGACTGTGGCACGATCCTCTACTTCGCGGCGTCGTAACGGCGCGGACGCGGTTTGATGTATTGAATGTCCACGTCTTCGAATTCGAGGCGCGGACCTTCGGGTGAGCCTGTGAAGGCGGCTTTGGTTGTCTTCAAAAACTTTTCGTCGTTGCGATCGGGGAAGTCAGGCTTGTAGTGCGCGCCGCGTGATTCGTCACGGACAAGCGCGCCTTGCACGACGCAACGCGAGAGTTCAAGCATGTTGTATAGCTGGCGGGCGAAGGCGAAGCTGGTGTTGGCCCATTGGCTCTTGTCGCTCAGGTTTACATTCTGGAAGCGATCGAGGAGTTCGACGATTTTTTCATCGGCCTGTTTCAATCCCTTGTTGTAACGAATGACGGTGGCATGCTCGGTCATGGTGACTCCGAGTTCGCGCCAGAGCTTGAAGGGATTTTCTGTGCCGGCGTTGGAGATGAGCTGCTTGTTCATCTCGGCCTGGCGTGCGAGTTCTGCCGCTGCTCCGCCATCGCCTTCGATCGCGGGCAGGCTCTTGGCGTAGTTGATGGCGATCGGGCCGACCGTGAATCCGCCGAAGATGCAACTCACTAGCGAATTGGCGCCGAGGCGATTGGCGCCGTGATACTGATACTCGCATTCACCTGCCGCAAAGAGGCCGGGGATATTCGTCATCTGGTTGAAGTCGACCCAGAGTCCGCCCATGGTGTAGTGCATGCCGGGGAAGATCTTCATCGGGACTTTGCGAGGATCGTCGCCGACGAACTTTTCGTAGATTTCGAGGATGCCTTCGAGCTTGCGGTTCAGAGTTTCTTCGTCGATGTGGGTGAGATCGAGGTAGACCATCGGCTGGCCGTCGATGCCGAGGCCGTGCTCGTAGACGATCTTGTGAATGGCGCGGGTGGCGACGTCGCGGGGGACGAGGTTGCCGTATTTCGGATACCACTCTTCAAGGAAGTAGAAGCGCTCGGACTCGGGGATCTGCTTGATGGGGCGTTTGTCGCCGGGAGTGCGCGGAACCCAGACGCGACCACCTTCGCCGCGGGCCGATTCAGACATGAGGCGCAGCTTGTCTTCGCCGGGGATAGAGGTGGGGTGGACCTGGATGAATTCGCCGTTGGCGTAGAAGGCGCCCTGCTGGAAGACCGCGGATTGCGCGGAGCCGGTGCATACGACGGAGTTTGTACTTTTGCCGAAAAGTGCACCAACGCCGCCGGTGGCAAGGATGACTGCGTCAGCGGGGAAGGCACGCAGCTCCATGGTGCGCAGGTTCATTGCGGTGATGCCGCGGCAGACGCCCTTGGAGTCGAGGATGGAAGAGAGAAATTCCCATCCTTCGTACTTTTTGACTTTGCCATCGGACTCGTAACGGCGGACTTGCTCGTCAAGCGCATAGAGAAGCTGCTGGCCTGTGGTCGCGCCAGCGAAGGCGGTGCGGTGATAGAGGGTGCCACCGAAGCGGCGGAAATCGAGGAGACCTTCTGGCGTTCGGTTGAACGGAACGCCCATGCGATCGAGCAGGTCGATGATGGCGGGCGCGGCTTCACACATAGCCTTGACGGGCGTTTGATTGGCGAGGAAGTCGCCGCCATAGATGGTGTCGTCGAAGTGCTTGTCGGTGGTGTCGCCTTCGCCTTTTAGATTTTTGGCAGCATTGATGCCGCCCTGCGCGCAGACCGAGTGGGAGCGCTTGACGGGAACGATGGAGAAGAGGTCTACGTTGCCGCCTGCTTCCGCGATTTTGATGACTGCTGCGAGCCCGGCCAAGCCTCCGCCAACCACGATGATTTTGGGTGCTGCCATTCGCTTTCGAGTCCTTTCAACTTGCCTGCAAAGATTGCAGGAGAAAACTTTTGCTAAACCTGCGCGTGTTCATGCGCGGGTTGAATGGTGTGACGGGGAATCGGTGGATCGTATTGGAACGGGGCGGCGATGCGATTCCATGTATTGATGACGGCGACGGCAGCGCTGAGCCACGCCAACTCATTTGGCGCGAAGTGCGCGGAGACAGCAGCGTAATCTTGGTCAGAGACGTGGTGTTCGGATAGGCGAGTGAGATGCTCGGTCCAGGTGAGTGCGGCCTTTTCGCGATCCGAGAAGACGCCGGCCTCGCGCCAGACGGCTAGCAGATCGAGCTTGGGAGCGTCGATTCCCATGTGACGCGATTCATTGATGTGAAGCTGGGTGCAGAAGGCGCAGCCATTCATTTGGGAGGCGCGCAGTTTGACGAGTTGCTGCAGTTCAGCATCGAGGGTTGAGTTAGCGACAGCCTGACTGAGAGCGACGATGGCGTTGTGGGCTGCGCCGGCGTAACTTTGAAACTCCTTGCTGGACATGCGCGGTTTGTTGGACATATTCAACTCCTCAACCAAGGCACGATGAAACTACGACAAGACGGGCGACGGGTGCAGATGAACGACTGCGGTGGGAACGATATCGGGAGTGTTCTGGTATTTCGGACTGACGAAGGCCCAGATGCTGGCGAGGCCCATGACGAGCAGGACAAAGCCGAAGGCTGCGCATGCATACCCAAAACGCTTGCGGGCCTGTTCTCCGGGAGTGATGCCCCACTTGGCTGCGAAAAGCCAGATGCCATAGGCAAAGTGCCAGCAGATGGCGATCATGGCGATGACATAGACAGCGAGCATGAATGGGTTGGCCAGTTCGTGCTGGACTTTTGCAAAAGCAGCGCCGGGATTCTCAGGAAGGCTGATGCCCATGAACCGCTGGCGCAGGACGTGCTGGCCGATGTAGAGGATCGCTATGAGACCGGTCCAGCGCTGTGCGACGTACATCCAGTTGCCAGCCCACGGGTAATAGACGACGTTGGACTTGCCGCGGAACCAGATGTAGAGGCCGTAGAGTCCGTGATAGAGGATGGGCAGAAAGATAAAGACCCATTCGAGGACACGGACCAAAGGCAGGCCGTTGAGGAACTTCACCTGTGCGCCGTACGCGGCGGGACCTTTGAGGGCTTCAAAGTTCGAAAGGAGGTGCTCAAGGAAAAAGGCGCCGATGGGGATGATGCCGAGGAGCGAATGGAGCTTGCGCCAGATGAAGGACGATCCCTGAGCAGCACGAAGCGGCTGCATGCCTGCGCGGAGCTTGGGCGTAGCAGGATTTTGGGCTGTTGCCATTGAAATGTGGCTCCTAAGTGCTTCGGGTCCTGATCCGGAGCGGTGAGGTATCAGATTGAGGGACGGCGTATATAGCGCAGTTACAAGTGCATTATTCGTAACGCAGATAACGATCGTCAAGCGCGGCGGACGCTAAGTATTCGGGATGTGAAAAGCGATGGCACAGATGTGCCGCGAAGTGGGTCCCGTGAAGGGAGTGATTTAGAAAGTCGTGGTGAGGCGAAGGAAGAGACTGCGTGGCGGCCCGATAGCATTGCCAGAGAAAAGCCCACCGAAATCCAGGACGTCGAGGGTGTTGTCGAGGTTCTCTGCGTCTGCCTGAATCGCGGTTGTGAATCGCTCGGAATGGTGGAGGCTTGCGCCGGCAGATGCGCTCAGCAGCGTCGCGGGAAGGATGCGACCACGATCGAAATTGAGACGACTGAGGACTTGCGGGCCGTACTGGGCGAGGACGGTATTGGGATCGCCATCGAACTCGAAGGGCAGGCCGGAGTCGAACTCGGCGCCAGCGGCGATCCATAGCCGGGGCTGAACCTGGTAGCGCGCGCGAGTGCGAAGAGTGTTGCGCTGGTCCTGCGAGTTGGGGAAATGACCGGAGAGGGAGGCGGCGTCGGAGGCCTCAGAGCCGAGGAACAGCCCACCGGTGACCGGCGACCATACATTGCCGAGCTCATAGGAATAGCTGGCAAACCCGCTGAGGCCGTGCCACGCGGGCAGTTCGAGCTTACCCTCCAATCCGTAGATGATGGCTTTGCGGAACGCGATGGGGAAGGCGATCGTGGTGTTCTGAAGTTGATTGTCGTCGGCAAAATTTGAAAGGAAACGGCGGAAGTAATTGGCATCGAAGCGGAGATGATGAGAGAAATCCTTGCTGGCGCCGATCTCATAGTAATCGCCAGTGGAGGGGTTGACGGGAAGGCGCAGGAATGTGGCGGGATCGATGGAGGCTACCTGGGAAGAACTGGAGAGGAGGATGTTGTCAGTCGAGGGCGTTTGAAAGATGCGGTCGTAGGAGGCATGGACCACCAGGAGCGCAGACGGGAAGTAGCGGGAGAGCGAGAGGCGAGGTTCGAGAGCCTGACGATTTGCGAGGAGCTGGTAGTGATCCCAACGAACGCCGGCAGCGATGGTGGCGTTGTGAAGATGGATCGTGTCCTCAAGAAATGCGGATTGCTCCAGGTCGGGGCGATTGCCGGTGAATGCAAAAGACGAGGCGGTGCCAGGAGCGAACTGCGATGGGTCGGTGATGCGGTAATTAAGGGATTCTCGAAGAGAGGCGTTGTCGGAATCGAGACCGGCTTTCCACTCGTGGTGTGCGCGATCGAAAGTAGCTTTGATGTTGAAGTAGGCTTCGCGGCAATCGTTGCGCTGGAAGATTGCGATGGGCGTGGAGACAGAATCGGAGTTGAAGTGGCTGGTCTTGTCGCGGAGCATGGCGCGCGCGTCGGCGAAGGTGTGATTGGAAATGCCGTGCTGCCAGGCGGCGGTTCCGATGGTTTCAGCGTTGCTTGCGGTTTGGCGTTGGCCTGCGGATTGCTGGACGATTTCGTTGGGAATTTCGTAGCGAGAAAATTCACGGCGAAGGGTGAATGTGAGCTTGTCGGGATCCTGCGTGTGCTCGTAGCGAAGGGCGAAGTCGCCGAGGGTGCCGGTGTTGCTGAAGTTCTGCGGGACGACGGGATTGAGATAGCGATCAGTCCGGCTGCCCCCTGCGGTTGCGGCGATGGAGTTTTTTTGGCGCGAATACTGGGTCCGACCTGATGCGCCCGCAGATGCGAAACTACCGCCGTTAAGGACAATCTGGCCATGAAGGCCTGGCTGCGGTTCCTCCGCGGTGTTGACCTCGATGACGCCACCCAATTTTCGACCATATTCGGCAGGGATTCCGGCGGTGTAGATGCTGAGCGACTGGACTTCGTCGGCTTCGATTTCCGGTCCAAAGCCGGGTGAGCGGTTGTCAGTGAGGGGGATGCCATCGATGACGAATTGAGTTTGATACTCAGAGCCGCGCGGATGCAGGACGGCGCTGCCTTCGTAGAGCCAGCCGGGCTGGGAGTTGACGAGGTCTTGCAGAGAACGGCCCGGAATGGAGCCGAGGCGGCTTTGAATTTGCTCTGTGCCGAGCATGTTGACGGATCCGGGCTGGTCGATGGCGAGCAGCGATTCTGGGGTGCGGACTGTGACGGATTCAGTGAGTGGGGTGAGTTTGAGTTGGATGGGAAGAAAAGTAGGCGTGGATGAGCGAATTTCAACAGACTGGATAACACTCGCAAACCCGGGGCGCTCGATTTGGATCCGATAGATGCCGTAGGGTAGGTGGGCGACGGTGAGAGTGCCGTCGGGATTGGTGGTCAAGTTCTTGTCGAATTGATTGGCTGGGCTGGTAATGTGAATTGCGATTTCCGCGGTGTGGCCATTGGCGTCGGTGACGAGGAGACGCACGGCTCCCTCGTTGGCTTGTCCAAAGACGAGCGTGGCGGTGCTGAGGGCAAGAACGATGAGTGACTGGAGAGTTTTGACGGTCACTTTTGGTTTGACGCGGCAATTGCCAGGGAAGGTGAAACAGCGGGTGACATTGTTAACTCGAAAGTCATCGGAAGCGAAGATAGTAATGGATGAGCTCAGATATGAAACTGGGCAAGAAGGGCTTCGAGAGCCCGGCCACGGTGGCTGAGGCTGAGTTTGGTTTGAAGATCGATTTCGGCCATGGTGCGATCGAGCTTCGGAAGATAGAAGAGCGGATCGTATCCAAAACCTCCGGTACCGCGGGGGGCGTTGAGGATCATGCCTTCGACAGTGCCGTCGGACTGATGGGTTTGCTTGCCATCGACAGCGGCAACCAGTGCGCAATGATAGCGCGCAGTGCGACGGGCTGACGGAACTCCGTCGAGGCGCTGCAGGAGGACGATGTTGTTCCAGACGTCGGTGTTGTCGTTTGCATCTGGCGAATCAACCAGGCCTGCGTCGGCGGCAAATCGGGCGGAGCGGACGCCGGGAGCGCCGGAGATTGCGTCGACTTCCAGCCCTGAGTCGTCCGCAAGGACGATGGCGCCGGGAGCGAATTGGGAATAGTAGACGGCTTTAATGGTGGCGTTTTCGGCGAAGGTTTCACCGTCCTCTTCGGGCGCCTCGATATCAGCGAGATCGGGGAGCGGATCGATGGACACGGCGTGCGTTTCGGCGGCGGTGCGGAAGTCGCGCAGCTTTCCTTTGCTGGTGGTGGCGACGAACAGGCGAAGGGGCATCCCTCAAAGTTTAAGCCACCGGAGGCGTGTGGAGTCCTGTGGAGGTGCGGTTAAGGCAAAAGCAGATCCTTCGCTTCGCTTACCCAACTTCGTTTCGGCCCCAAGCTGCTCCGCTCAGGATGACACTTCGTGGTAGGTGCGGCAGGTTGAGTGGGGCGATGAGCGCTTGGATGGTGCGTGGAAAAGCAGATCCTTCGCTTCGCTTACCCCAACTTCGTCGGGGCCCCAAGCTGCTCCGCCCAGGATGACGGGTCTTTCCTTCGTGCGCGCGATCGCTCTGAGTCGAATAAAAGCAGCACAAGGTGAGGAGCGCACCGTAGGATGGCTGGGGAAGTTCAGACGACGAATTTAAAGGGCGGGATATGCCGGCGATTCTAGCGGGGATTGGGTGGCACATGGTGGGGGCGGCATCGGCCGCTTCGTTTTATGCGCCGATTGAGAAGGTGAAGCGATGGTCGTGGGAGACGACATGGGCGGTCGCAGGGATTTTCTCGTGGGTGCTGCTGCCGATCAGCGTGAGTTATGTTTTGCTGCCACATTTCGGCGGGTTTTATAGTTCGATTCCATCGGGCGTGTTGGTGAAGATGGCGCTGTTTGGCGCGATGTGGGGCGTAGGGAATGTGAGCTATGGGCTTACGATGCGGCACCTGGGGATGTCTTTGGGAATCGGCATTGCCATCGGAGTGACACTGGTCGTGGGCACGCTGGTGCCTCCTCTGATTCATGGGCAGGCGGCGATGCTGTTTCAGACGCGCGGCGGACTGTTGAATATGGCGGGTGTGGTGGTCGCGCTCATCGGCGTGTCGATCGTTTCGTATGCCGGGCACATGAAAGAGATGCAGTTGAAGAGTGGGGGGCCGACAGAGTTCAACGTAATGCTGGGGCTGGCGCTAGCGGTGATGTGCGGGATTTTTTCTTCGGGCATGTCGTTCGCGATGGACGCTGCACATCCGCTTAAGGATGCCGCGGAGGCGGTGGGGGTGAAACATCTCTATTCCGCTTTGCCGGCTTACGTTTTCATCATGGGTGGAGGCGCGCTGGTGAACTTTGCCTATTGTTTTGGACGGCTGGTAGTGGTGAAGAAGATCTCATTGAAGGAAGATCTGCGCCAGCCGCAAGGAACGGTGTTTCGGAATGCGGCCTTGGCGGCAACCGGCGGAATCATGTGGTATCTGCAGTTCTTCTTCTATGCATGGGGGCAGGCAAATATTCCGGATCGCCTAAGCTACGTGAACTGGATGCTGCATATGAGCGGCTACGTGCTGTTCGGAGGCATCGTGGGGTTTGCATTGGGGGAGTGGGCGGGAGTTTCGAGCCGCTCGACCCGGCTGCTGTGGGTGGGAATCGCGGTGATTATTGCCGCGGCGAACCTGGTGGGTCTGGGGCTGGCGTCGTAGCGGCTGCCTCTTCACGACAGCCGCTCGATACGGAATTTATTTGGAGGCGGGAGCTTTTGCGGATTTTCCTCCGGGTGCCTTCGCTGCGCGGGCACCAGCAGCCTTGGCGTCGGCTTCCGTCATGAATTTGCCGTTCTTTGTAGTGCCGTAGGTGGAGTCTGTGGAGAAGTGATAGACCTTGGTGTTGAGGTTGACCCAGACGAGTCCTTTGGCCTTGGCACTTGCGATGTCCGCTGAGGAAGGTGCCGGAGCTGGAGGGGTCTTAGCGGCTTTCGGAGCAGGGGTAGTTGTTTTGGAGGGGGTGGGCGCCTGCGCCAGAATCAGGCTGGCGCCGAGAAGGGAGCTAAGAGCCAGGGCTCGCACGATTTTCATAGATGTTTACCTTTCGAAGAGCATTCGGATGTGGGAACGGATCGCAAGCAACGGGATCCGAGCAAAAGGGGTTGTTCCCCAACCCGCAGAGAAGTGTCGCACGGAGCGTTGCAATTGGCGAGTAAATCCTCAGAAAAGAAATTGGGGCAAACTTGTTTGGAGCTTGCCCCATCCGTGATCTTGCAATGCGACGCGGCGCAGTTTAGTCGATAGTCTGGTTGAGTCGGAGGTCACGCGAAGAAGCGCCTACACTGACGGTGCGCTTGCCGGTCGGGGTTGCCCACTTTTGATCCTTGGTGGACCAGTACTGGAGCTGGCGCGGTGCCACCTGAAACGAAACGGTTTTGGACTCACCGGCACTAAGGTGGATGCGATCGAAAGCAACCAGTGAGCGGACAGGGAACTGCACGCCTTCCGGAACTTCGCCGGGTGCGCTGAGGTAGACCTGCGGCACTTCGTCAGAGGCGGCAGAGCCGGTGTTCTTGATGCTGACTTTGATATTGATGCCGCCATCGCTGGATTTGACGACGTTGAGAGCAGAGTATTCGAAGGCGGTATAGCTGAGGCCATGTCCGAAGGCGAAGAGCGGTTCAATGTTTTCTTTGTCGAACCAGCGGTAGCCGACGTTGACTCCCTCGCTGTAAGTTGTCTTGTGATCGACGCCCTTCTTGGAGCGCTCGGGATGCTTGGGATCTGTGGCGGGATAGTCTGTCAGACTCTTGCCCCAAGTGACGGGGAGTCGTCCGGCGGGACTGGTTTTGCCGAGGAGGATGTTAGCTGTCGACCAGCCGCCTTCGTCGCCAGGCCACCACATTTCAAGAACTGCCTTTACCTTGTCGACCCACGGGAGTGCGACGGGCTGGCTGGTATTGAGAACGACGACGGTGTTGGGATTGACGGCGGCGATTTCTTCGACGAGTTTGTTCTGCTCGCCGGGTAAACCGAAGACCGGCTCGAGGCGGGTCCAGAGAAATACTACGGCGACCTTGGCGTTTTTGGCGGCGGCGATCGCATGTTCGTGATCAGCCTTGCGCTGTTCAGGCGTGTACCAGTTGAGACGAACCTGGACGGGCTGGTTGGAACTGTCGGGGCTGGTGGTGACTTCGATGGCGTGAGGACCGGCTGTAAGCTCAATGGCGCGGCGAACGTTGTCGAGGCGGTCGGTTGTGGGGATGGCGTTGTCCTGATTGGCCTGGAGGATGTCGCCGTGCACGCCGCCCTGGAATGCGCCAGTGGAGGCGAGACGTTTGCCATCGAGCGAAATGCGCGCGTTGGTGCCCATGGCCTGCAGGTAGATCCAGTAGGTGCCGGCATGGGGCGGAGTGAGAGTGCCTTTCCACATGACTACAGAGTTGGGCGGAAGAGGGTTGCCGCCTTTGACGGTGAAGTCGAGTTGCGGATCAGTCTGCGTGGCGGCGCTGGCGGAGGTTCCTGAAGTGGAGACGATGGCGCGCTGGAGACCGGGCTTGCCTTCGTGGCTGAACGCGGTGGCAGGGATCGTGGTGCCGGTCATATCGTCATCGACTGCGAAACCGATGTCGGAGTTGCCGGAAATTCTCTTCATCGCGTCGAGCGGACCGATCTGGCGATCGGGTAATCCAACTGACCGTTCGCCGTTGATGCCGATGGAGTCGACTTGTGAGGCGGTGGGGCCGATGAGGACAACGGAGTCGAGTTCGTCGTGCTTCAGGGGAAGGACGCTGCCTTCATTCTTGAGCAAGACGGCCGCGTCTTCGCCGGTCTTCTCGATGATCTTTGCATTGGCTTCGATGGACTGCGTGGTGAAGTCGTGCTTGGACTTGCCGTCGAGATAGCCGAAGTGAACGATTTCGTAGAGAACGCGGCCTGCAGCACGGGTGACGGTGGCTTCAGTGACGCTGCCGTCTTTCAGGGCTTCGGGCATCTTCTTTGGGTCGAGCTTGACACCGAAGTCGCCGCCCAAGCCACGAACGGGAGCAGGCTCCTCAGGAATGTGCCCGCCGAACATGGATTCGTTGAGTTCAGCTGTTTCTTTAGCGTCTCGGTGCGGCGGAGGCGGGGGTGGTTGCAAGGAATCGAAGAAGGAGGGGATCATCGAGCCCATGGGGCCGGGCTGTCCGCCGGGCATCTCCATGTCGAGGCCGGCGTTGATGAAGCTGACGGCGTGCACCGCACCCCAATCAGAAGTGACGAAGCCCTTGAAGCCAATTTGATCGCGAAGGATGGTGGTAAGGGAATCCTTGTTGCCGCAGGCGAAGGTGCCGTTGAGGCGGTTGTAGGAACACATGATGGAGGAGACGTCGGCGCGGCGGATGGCGGCGTCAAAGGGGGCTACATAGACCTCGTGCAGAGTTTGATCGTCTATGAAGGTGCTTCCGGCGTCGGAATCGTATCCAACATAGTGCTTGATCTGCGCCATGACATGCTGCGACTGGATGCCTTTGACTTCGCCGACAGCCATTTCGCTGGTGAGGAAGGGATCTTCGCCGAAGGTGTTGTAGCCGCGGCCGAACTCAAGATCGCGATCGATGTTGACGAAGGGCTGCAACGCGACGTCGATGCCGAGCGCGCGAGCTTCGCGACCGATGACGAGGCCGTTGTCTTCCGCATCTTTAATGCTGAATGTGGCGGCGACGCCCATCGTGGCGGTTTCGCCCTGCGATGGATGGCGGGTAAGCACGCCGGGAGGCCCGTCAGCAAAGCGAAGACCTGGGATGTGGAGACGCGGGATGCCAGCGAGATATCCGGCCTGTCCCTGGTAGACCGATGGGTCTTCTTTTGTTCCGTGAATCAGGGTTAGCTTCTCTTCCAGAGTCATCTGGCTCAGGAGCTTGTCGACGCGGGCATCTCCGGTGACGACGGGAACAGATTGAGCGAGCGCAAAGGTTGTGGCTGTCGCGAACAACGCAGTAGCGGCTAAACCGCGAATGATCAAGCGTGAAATCTGGAATGAACCGGTGTGAAGTTGATGCACGATTGCCCCCTTGAAAGCGCTTCCCAGCCAGATAAACGATTGATCTGACCGCAGAGCCGTTACGGCAAGCAAGTGTATAGCAAGGGGGCTGGATCATGTTGTGCTCTGCAGGGGCATTACTTACTAGGTTGATGTCTCAGTAGCCGATGGTGAACTGTTCGCGCTCGTGGGCTGGTGTTTCAAGTTCGTCGACGAGAGCGATGGCGTAGTCCTCCATGGAGATGCGACTGTTGCCTTGTGCGTCGGCGACAAGTTTGTTGGTTTCGAGGCGGAACTTGCCGGTGCGCGTGCCGGGCTCAAAGAAGGCAGCGGGACTGAAGTAGGTCCAGTTGATATCGGAGTTCTTGAGCAGCTCAAGTGCTTTTTCGTGCGAGGTGGCGATGGGAATCCATTCAGCGGGAAGATGGCCGGATTGTAGGAGAGTCACACCGGGAGCGACTTCGAGTGATCCGGCGCCACCGACGACAATGAGACGAATGTTTTTGCCGGCTTTGCGGACGGCTTCAATCTGGCGCTCGGTCACACCGAGTAGCTGATCGGTGTCGTCCTGGGGCGGAGCGTAGGCGCTGACAATTGCGTCTGATCCGGCAATGATCCAGGCTATTTTGTTTACGTCGCTGAGGTCGTCTTTCACGCTCTTTGCGTTCGCGGGAAGGCCGACCGGATTGCGTGCGACCGCGGTGACGCTGTGATTGCGCGAGAGGAGTTCAGTAAGAATGCGGATACCGGATTTCCCGGTGGCGCCGTAGAGCACTACGTTCATTTGGGTCTCCTGACAGATGGGGTCTGCCTTCTGCTTTGATGTTGGCGAGAAAGAATCGCTTCTTGAAATCTCGATGGAGATTGGAAGATCAATAGCAGATCCTTCACTCCGCTTACCCCAGCTGTGTCGGGGGCCCAAGCTTCTCGCTCAGGATGACACCGGGTGGGTTGTGGTCAGTTCCGGCAGTGGGAGGTCTTTATCGAGGCCGGTAACGAGAAGATCTTTGCGCAGTTTTTCGATGGTGGAGAACTGGATGGCAACCATGCCGAGTGCTCGAGCCGCGTCGATGTTGGGCTGCTTGTCGTCGATGAAGAGGGATTCCCCGGGGCGCGTGCCGAGACGGTCGAGAGTTAACTGATAGATTGCAGGGTCTGGCTTGGCCATGTTGTGCTGATAGCTCCAGACGAGCACATCGAAGCGGGGGAGCCAGTCAAATTCGCGTTCAATGTTGGCAAGTACCGTATCGCCCATGTTGGAGAGGATGGCGGTGCGGATGCCGTGCTGCTTGAGCTGCTGCTGCCAGGCGAGCATGGCAGGATTTTGCGTGGTCCACATGCGCGCGTCCCAAAGGTTGAGCTCGTCGATGGCGTTGGCGTCGAGGTTGAGTTTGGCATCGCGGACAATGTTCTGCCAGAACTGTAGGCCGGTCAGTTTGCCTTCGTCGTATGCGTGGCGGTCTGCCCAGTAGATGGCTTCGAATCTATCGTGAGGCAGGCCAGTGATGCGGAGCATAGCGTCGTGCGCCGCGGCGCTCGGTTGTCCTGTTAGAACCATTCCATAGTCGAAGATGACCGCGCGCAGAGCCAATGTTCCTCCTGTGTGGGCGACCTGTATTGTTGAGGGGACGCTTGCTTCTATTGTAGTGAACGTGAAACAGGGAGCGGGGAGTAGGGAAAGATGAAGCAGGGAATAGGGACCAGGGAGTAACAGGCAAAGACAGCGATGACGTTTTCTCAACGAACGAACTGGAATACAGAGGAGAGTGCGCTTGCGCGGGCGCATAGGACGCGCGTTCAAGCAGGACTGCCGGTTGCCGATCTTACGGCTTCGAACCCTACGCGATGTGGTTTTTCTTATGATGTGCAATTGCTTGCGGCTCTGACGGATGCGAAGGCTCTGGACTATGATCCGCAGCCGCTTGGGTTGCTGCACACGCGCGAGGCGGTGTGCAAATACTACGCGGACCATGGGGTGACGATCCCTCCGGAGCGGGTAGTTCTGACGACAAGTACTAGCGAGGCGTACAGCTTTCTGTTCAAGCTGCTTTGCGATCCGGGTTCTGAGATCGTGGTGCCGTTGCCGGGTTATCCGCTGTTTGATTTTCTGGCGGTTCTGGACGATGTGCGCGTCAAGGCAGTGCGGCTGGTGTACGACCACGGATGGCAGATTGAGCCCGAAGGATTTCGCCGGGCGCTTACTCCGGAGACTCGGGCGATCGTGCTGGTACATCCGAATAATCCTACGGGCCACTTTACGAAAACATGGGAGGCCGAAGAACTCGCGATGATGTGCCGGGAGCGAGGGATTGCGCTGATTGTGGACGAGGTTTTTCTGGACTACGCGTTTAGCGCGGAGAAGGCAGTCAGCTTTGCGGTGGGACTTGAAGGCATTGACCTGTATGTTGTGAGCGGGCTGAGCAAGATTGCGGGGTTGCCGCAGATGAAAGCTGCGTGGGTGGTGGCCACGGGGCCTAACGCGGGGCAGGCCATGGAGCGGCTGGAAGTGATTGCGGATACGTTCCTCTCGATGAATGCGCCGGTGCAGGGTGCTATCCCGAACTGGATTGCCGGACGGAAAGCGATTCAGCGGGAGATTGGGGAGCGGGTGAAGGCTAACCTGGCGGTACTGGATAAGCAGTTAGGGGCGATACCCGCAGTCCGGCGTCTGGAGGTGGAAGGTGGGTGGTATGCGGTGCTGCGGATTCCAGCGCTGCAGACGGATGAGATGACAGTGCTTAGGTTGCTGGAGCGCGGGGTTTGGGTTCATCCGGGGTATTTCTTCGGGATGGATGAGGCGGGTTGGCTGGTGATTAGTCTCCTTGGGCCTGTTGAGGAATTCAGAACAGGAGTGAGGGTGCTTGTTGACTATTTCAGAACGCATCAAGGAGATAACAATTGTCTACCTGAGGTTGAAGCGCAACTTTGATAGTCGGGCGTATATTGATGAAAATAAGTGATATTGATCTGATAGGTTGAAGTGATTATTGAAGGAATGAATTAGTTCTTCGTTCGGCTCCAATAGTGGTTGCAGGGCCGTGGCCGGGAACGACTTTAGTGTCGTCTGGCAAGGTGAGCAGACGGGAGTGGATGGAATCGATGATCTGCTCGTGATCGCCTCCGGGCAGGTCGGTTCGCCCGATGCTACCAGCGAATAAGGTGTCTCCGGCAAGGACCATCTTGAGCGGCACGAAATGAAGGCAAATAGAGCCCTGGGTGTGGCCGGGAGTGTGGATGATTTGGGCGGGATAATTCTCCAGTCCGACTCGCTGGCCCTCGTTGAGGGTTTCGTCGGGCGGAGCGGTGTCAGGTGTTTCAATGCCGAGCCACGCTGCCTGCGCAGCCATGATTTGCATAAGGGGGAGATCGTTCTCGTTGAGATAGATGGGGGCGCCGGTGAGGGTTTTAAGCTTGAGCGCTCCGCCCACGTGATCGATATGAGCGTGGGTGATGAGGATCTGTTTGAGAGTGAGGCCGAGAGCGTTGAGACGGCGATGGATGCGGCCGATTTCGTCGCCGGGGTCAATGACGATGGCCTCGCGGGTTTCCTCGTCGCCAAGCAAGGTGCAGTTGCATTGCAGCGGGCCGACAGGAAACGTTTCGAGGATCATGGGTTCATTGTAGAGCTGGGACGGTTGGGATTGAGTTCAAAGCAGAAGAGGCAGACCTGTTAGGTCTGCCTCTGGATTCCCTCAGGGGCCAAAGCCCCCTTCTTCGATGTGCTGTTACAGGCGGAAGCCCGTACCCATATGATTTGCTACTTGCCGGGCTTGGCCGGTGCAGATGCTGGCGCGGGTTTGACGTCTTCGAGCACTGAATGCGACTTGGTGGAGCGCACGAACAGGACGGTCAACGAGAGCGATGTAATCATAAAGATGATCGCGGACCAGCTGGTGAGCCGGGTGAGTACGTTGGCCGCGGCGCGGGGTCCGAAGGCGGTCTGTGAGCCCTGGCCACCGAAGGCGCCGGCGAGATCGGCTGAGCGGCCCTGCTGCAGGAGGACAACTCCGATGAGAAACAGGCTGACGATGACATGGAGCACGACGACGAAGTAGAAGAGAATCTGCATTGCGAAAGCTGCTTTCAAAAGCCTTACCCGGTTGGTCCGGGCAGGAGAGTCTTTGGTGCGGAGGAGGGGACTTGAACCCCTATGCCTTGTGGGCGCTAGCACCTCAAGCTAGTGCGTCTGCCAATTTCGCCACCTCCGCGAGGTGAACCTATTGAGTATACCAAAAGGCAGGGGTGCGGTGAGGATGGGTCACCGACCTGAAGAGAGCAGCAAAACTGGCTCGATCCGCAGATTTGCGGTGCAGTGCGGTCGAAATGCAAAAGCAGATCCTTCGCTCCGCTTACCCCAACTTTGTGGGGCCCAGACTGCTCCGCTCAGGATGACGGTTCGTTGGTGGTGCGAGAGGTTGAGTTGGGTGCGATCGTCATGGATAGAGCAAAGCAAAAGCAGATCCTTCGCTCCGCTTACCCCAACTCTGTTGGGGCCCCAAGCTGCTCCGCTCAGGATGACACTTCGTGGTGGGTGCGGGAGGTTGAGTCGGGCGCGATCGTCATGGATGGGGCGAAGTAAAAGCAGGTCCCCTTCGGCTTCGCTCAGGGCAGGCTTTCGGCTCCGCTTACCCCAACTTTGTTGGGGCCCCAAGCTGCTCCGCTCAGGATGACATTTCCAGTTCGTGCCTCAGTGCATTCTTGCGCGCATACGTTTCTCGGCGTCGGCGGACCAGTATTTGCAGTCGAGGCGGATGAAGACTGAGGAGTAAGGAATGGTCATGGTGGTTTTGAGGACGAGGACGTGGAATTCCTGGCTTGTCGCGTTGATCTGAGAGATGACGCGTTCGTGCAACATGGATTCGATGGTGTAGTCGCCGAGAAGTTCTGTGACCTGGGTGCGATAGGCCGAGGCGCCCGGAGCGTCGTCGTCCGAGACGAAGGGGAGTTCCTTATCCATGTAGATGAGCGGGCGAACATGAATGGAATTGTTGACGGCGCCGAGTACATAGCGCAACACGTCGAGGTGCGAAGCGTTGGTTTCGATTGTCTCGACGCCGGGTGATGATTGGAGCGGGTAGGCGGAGTCAACGATGAGGATCCAGTTGCGGTGGCCCAGGAGCGGCATCGATTCATTGACTTTATTCTGCCAGCTAGCTTGTGCGTATGCGGGGACTGCAAAAACGACTGACGCAAGAAAGATCGCGGCCAGGGCAAGAGGGCATTTACGCATGGGAACCTCCCGAAACGAAACTTAGCAACACGATCACTCTACTGCACTGATACGGGCGTCGATGAAGAACCCAGCGCGTTATCAGCGCATGTGTCGTGATGCTAAGATGATGACCACTTCCTCGGTACCCGTGGCTCATGCTGATTGGTTTTGAGATCGCGTCACTCTTTTCATTTCGTCCTTACTGAGCTATGGCCAGTAAAAAATCGCAATCTGATGCTGTGATCCTTTGAAGATGGAAGGGGTGCAAATGAAAGCTGACCGGTTGTTTTACAGCGTGGCCGCGGTCGTTTTCCTGTTGGTGATGTTGCTCGGATTCCATCCTTTTTACACGTACGGTACCCATTTTGACGGAAGCCCGATCAATCGCGGAATCTTCCTGTTGGTGCTGGTGCATGGAGTGTCGATCGCAGCCTGGTTTGTGCTTTTCTTTACGCAGTCGCTCCTGATCACGGTTCGGAATCGCAAGCTCCACATGACGCTCGGATGGGCAGCGATTGCTATCGGCGTTGCGATCGCGAGCACGGGCACGCTGGTTGCGATTCGATCGGTTCAACTCACGCCGTCATTTGTCTTCTTCAACATGGAATATCCGCGGTTTTTGCTTGTGATGTTCACGGAGATGACACTGTTTACAGTTTTCATCACAGCAGGAATTCTGACACGCAAGAAGCCGAAGATTCATCGGTCGATGATGCTTCTGACGAGTCTGACGATCCTTCCCGGGGCTACCGCTCGGATTCCGATGCTGGTTCCGCTTTTTGGTCATAGCGGGTGGGTGGGTTTGTTCGGGCCTGTCTTCTGCCTGGGTGGATTATTGTTGCTGATCCGCATGGTAATGACACGCAGGTTCGATCCGTGGTTTGCGGGAGCGTATGCCGCCTGGGTTGTTGCTTACATCGGCTCGACGCAACTTTCGCTGACCGAGACATGGAGTCGGATGGCCGCTGGAATCTTGAGGTCCTGATACACGGCGATTTCGCGGCCTCGTCTCCATTGAGAAAATCAATTCGCGATGAGGCGCTGCATCCACTGGGCTAACTGTTGCTGATCGGGTGATCCTGCGGCGTGAGCGGCGTGGACGCTGCGGCGGTCGATCTCGGGGCGATTCTGACTGATCTTGAATTTGCCTTCGACATGAGTGATGGGTATGCGGAAGCCTACTATGCCGGCGAGCATGGTGCGGCGAAATCCGTCGGGAAGACTGCGCCACTGCTCGGCGTAGGCGGGCTCGTTAGCCTCAATCAGGCCCGCTAGCAGGACATCTTTGGAGGCCTCGTCTTCGACAAGTTCAAGAGTGCCGCTGGCGTGGATGGCGATGTAATTCCACGTGGGGACTGACAATCGCTCGGCGTAGAGTGATGGACTGACATAGCTATGCGGACCCGGGAAGACGACGAGGGTTTCGTGGTTGGCGAGCGATTGCCAGTGAAGATTTGCCTTCGCGAAGTGGCCCTCGAGAATGCCGTGAGGGCCTTCGTCCTTGACGACGAGGGGAAGATGCGTGGCGCGATGCGGACCGGCGGATTCCGCGGAGTCGATGGGGCCAAAGAGGATGGCGAAGGAATAGGCGCGCATGGCCTCGATGAGAATGGCGCGGTCGGAGACCTGGTTGAATTTGGGTGTGTACATCGCGCTCCTGGCGAACTAGGGCGGTGAGGATTTCGTATTCAACCTTAATCGGGCGGATCGGTGTACGGCAAAGCGCGGACGCGAGTGCTAATCTTGCCGCCACAACATATTTCTCCGGGGGTAGAGTTCGGATGGGATGGTCGGAGGCTCTTGGCGTTCATCAGCTGAGCGATTCGCAAGTCAAAAGACGAGGAATCTGGCCTGCTCTTGGGCTGGTGTTTACGGCGCCGCTGGTGGCGGAGTTTCTACTGGGGAATTTGCCAATCAAGCTGCTTCCGGCATTGATTGTGCTGGCCCCGATGTATGGGGGCGGGGCGTTGCTGATTCGCGAGGTAGTGCGGCGAACAGGACGGGGCTGGCCGAGCATTCTTTTACTGGGAATGGCGTACGGAATTTTCGAAGAGGCGTACACGACGCAGTCGTTGTTCAACCCAAATTATCTGAATCTGAATCTAGGTCTGTTGACACCGGCATATATTCGATTGCTGGGGATTGGCGGGTGGTGGACGTTGTGGATGCTGATGGTGCATGCGATCTGGAGTATCTCGACGCCGATCGCTCTCGTTGAGGCATGTGTGCCGGATCGTGCGCGGAGGCCGTGGCTGGGGCGTGTTGGGATGTCGGTAGTGGTTGTCGTGTTCCTGCTTGGAGCTGTCGCAAACACGGCGATAGGGTACAAGCAGGATCACTATTTGGCGTCGATGGCGCAGTTCATGGGGGCTGCTGTGGTGATTGTGCTGCTGGTGATTGCGGCGCTTGCGATGCCGGTGCGTGCAAGGATCGAGGGCACGGAACCGGCTTTGTCCGCGTGGGTGGTGGGTGCTGTGACGCTGGTGTTTGGGTCCGCGGCTCTGTTCGTGCCCCAGGCTTGGGGATGGGGCGCGGTTGCGGCGCTGCTTGCGCTGGATGCAGCGATGCTGGTTCTGGTAATTCTGTGGTCGGGCGGATCGGGCTGGGGGCTTAAGCATCAGCTCGCGCTTGGAGCTGGTGCGGCGCTGGCTTATGGATGGCATGCGTTTCTGCAGCATCCTGCGGTGGGGAAGCTGGACGCTAGCGTGCGCGTGGGGAATGGGATTTTTCTTGCGGGTGCGATTGCGTTGATATGGTTTGCGGCGAGGCGCTGCAGTGTGCGTGGCGTTGACGCCAGATAAGAGATAGAAGCGGATCCTTCGCTCCGCTTACCCCAACTTTGTTGGGGCCCCAAGCTGCTCTGCTCAGGATGACACTCTTTAAAGAAACATCATATCTGTCCATCCGCTTCGCTCCCCGGTCTCAAAAACGAGACCTGGGGCACCCAGCAAGAGACTACTATTGGATTCTTTCGAAGCGGAAGGCGGCTTCGCGAAGGGCGTGGCTGATGGCGGTGATGTGGGTGGCGCCTCGGGTTTCTAATGTCACGTCGATGACAGTTTCGCCGAGACTTACGCCGTAGTAGGCGCGGTTGTGGATAGTTTCGACGATGTTGGCGCGCTCACGGGCGAGGATCTGAGTGAGATGTAACAGTGCGCCGGGGCGGTCTTGCAGATATACGCGCACGCGTAGAAGCCGACCGTCTTTGACGAGGCCACGTTCGATAATCTTGGCGAGGAGGGAGACGTCAATGTTGCCTCCGCAGACGAGGACGACGGTGCGGCGATGGCGGAGGTTTGTTTTTGATTGAACGACTGCGGCAAGTGCGGCGGCTCCGGCGCCTTCTGCCAACGTCTTTTCCTGCTCTAGGAGCATGAGGATGGCGCTGGCGATTTCCTCATCGTCAACTGTTACGATTTCGTCCACGTAGCGAGAGACGAGGGGCAATGTAATGTCACCGGCGCGGCGAACAGCGATTCCGTCAGCAATAGTCGCCTCAGCAGCGATGGTAACCGGGGCTCCAGCTTCACGTGCGCGAAGCATGGAAGGAAGCCGCTCGGGTTCGACGCCGACTACTCGAATCTTTGGGTTGGTTTCTTTCAGTGCGCAGGCGATGCCACTGATGAGGCCGCCTCCGCCGATGGGAACGACAACTGCTTCAATGTCCGGAACCTGTTCCAGGAGTTCGAGGCCGATGGTGCCCTGGCCGCAGATGACTTCAGGGTCGTCGAAGGGATGGATAAAGGTGCGACCCTCCTCGACGCGGCGACGAAGAGCTTCTTCGCAGGCTTCGTCGTAGCTGGCGCCGTGGAGGATGACTTCTGCACCGTAGGCGCGCGTGGCGGCAACTTTGATCTGCGGAGTGGCGAGAGGCATGACGATCTGAGCACGAATTCCGCGCTGCGATGCGTGGAAGGCCACACCTTGGGCGTGATTGCCGGCGCTGGCAGCGATGACTCCGCGCTTGCGTTCGGTCTCACTGAGAGTGAGGAGCTTGTTCAGGGCGCCACGTTCTTTGAACGAGCCAGTGCGCTGGAGATTCTCGAGCTTGAGGTGCAAGGGAAGTCCTGTGAGTTCGGAGAGATGATGGGAAAACTGGCAGGGCGATACGTGGATGGAACTCTCGATGCGTGCGCGCGCGGACTGAATGCCGACTAGAGATACGGGTTCCAAGACAAGCTCCTCGATCAGAAAAAGTGGGTGAAAAAGCGAAAACCACCAGCCGCATTAGCGGGTGGTGGCCTGTGTATTGCTGTACTACTTGATCCCGTTCGTCAGGCTCTTCCCGCGCACATGATGTGGTTGCTAATTCGAATCGCGGGAATGATGACGCCAGCGGGCAACGCGGGATACATAACTGCATGACCGGCGATCGCGTTGAGGCTGAGGTTGTGCATGACGTTGATTGCAGTAGAGCAGAGGCTAACGGGATGCGTCAAGCTGTTACGGAGCTCTCCGGCTCGGCTGCGAAAGACTCGCGTGTCGCTTCTTTCTCTCGCGCGATGCGGTTGAGGGCGAACTGAAAGTAGACGAAAGAGAAGAAGAGGGTGAGGAACCAGTTGAGGCGAAGATTCATTGGCTCGCGACGGTTGTAATGGTCGAGCATCTCTTCACGAAGCTCAAAGATCACAACAATCCAGAGCAGCCACGAGAAGAGGAAACCGACACCTATAACGAGCGAGGCGATTGCCCAGTACAGGGAACTGGAGCTCGGTTCGATTTTGCGCACCCAAATGCAAAGGTAGGTGGGCCATGCTGCCGCGAGGGCGTAGATGGTGAAATTGCGGTAAGGCTCGGGAACGAACCAGAAGGCGAGCACCTCAGCTGCGCTGATAGATAGCAACAGGACAGCCCAATGAACCCGCGGCGGAGACGGAAAGGCTGAGCCGTGGTTCACAGCCAGCTGAGCGGGGGATTGAGGCATACCATATAGTATCCCGAAGTGTGAATCCCTAAAAGGTTACGGATAGTTTCTGAAAGCTGTCGAGTTCGATGAGGTGTTGACCTTCGGGAGGAGTGGCAAGAGTCGCATGTTCCAGAATCCATGTGTCTTTGTGGAAGAGGAAGACGGCATGCAGGCCAGCGGCCAAAGCCGGATTTATGTCGCTTTTGGGGCTGTTGCCAATCATCCAGCTCGAGTGGGGAGCGAGTTGGTGGCGTGCCACGACGGAGCTATAGGCGGCGGGGTCTTTTTCGGCAACGATCTCGACGGCGGCAAAATAACCGGCTAGCCCAGACCGGCGGACTTTGTCTGCCTGCTCGGCATGGTCGCCCTTGGTCATCAAGATGAGGCGATGGCGGGAGGCGAGATCGCGGAGTGTCTCTTCGACCTGAGGGAGGAGCTCGATTTCCTGCTCGGCGATGGAGCGGGCAAAGCCAACGACGCGTTGGCGTTTTTCCTCGTCCAAGGGCTCGGGGCTGAGGCGCTCGAAGGTGCTGACGAGGGAACGGGTGAAACTCGGCAGGCCGTATCCGTGCGCAAGAATGGTCTCACGCTCGACGGCATTCAGGGTCTGGCGAACTTCCGCGGGCGAGTACTCGTGATGGTTGAGATAGCTGATGAATGCTGCAATGGCGCGTTCAAAGTAAACATTGTTTTCCCATAGGGTGTCATCGGCATCGATAAGCAGCGTCTGGCCAGGAGGAAATTGGGGCATGACCTATCGTACAAAAAAGAGGCTGAGCGGAGACGGCTTTGAAAAATGAAAGTAGGTCGTCTTTGTTGTCTGGAATTCGAGTGTCAGTTCTTGTCAAGTGGCGAAGAAAGAAGCAGATCCTTCGCTCCGCTTACCCCAACATTCGTCGGGGCCCCAAGCTGCTCCGCTCAGGATGACAGCTCGAGGTTAGTTGGAAGATATTCTGCCAGTGGAATCGATTGTACAGGGATGAAAATGCGCCTACTTTGTTGCGGCGGGCAGCTCGTAGTCGAACTGATAGGAGTGTTTTCCGCTGACTATTTTGATGATCATGGTTCCGGAGATACCGGATAGAGCATCTGTCCCGGAGCCGGGGACGACTTTCACGACGAGTTCAAACTTATTGTCGACCATGGTACCGAAATGCTGGAGGGCGAAGGAGCCTGCGCGTCCGTGAAGGGTGCCGGTGACCTGCTCGATGGCAACATAGCCCGCGGTGCCGGTGGCAGGATTGCCGGCTCCGAGCATCTCCCCTTTACTGGCGGCTTCAAGATCGCCGTGGAACTGCTTGTCGAGACCGTAACGGCCGATTGCGGTTCCGGCTAGCGCTTCGTCCGCCGTCAGCGGCGCATTTTTCACATCGAATGTTCCTTCAGCGTGCATGGAAATCGGGCCACCCTTTTCACTGGTCTGGAAGTGGAGATTCTGTGCTTTAACAAGAGTCGGCATGATGGACCATCCTGTAAGGAATAGGAAAATAAGGATACCGATATTCGTTCGACGCACAATCTCTCCTTCGGTTAACGAAGAAATTGTACGTTGAGAACATCGCACACAAGATAAACAAATCGACGGAGAGGCTTATTCATCAAGTTTGAATATCCGGATCTGCACAAGTTTGGCGATGGTGAGATTTTTCAAACCTCGTTCCTGCATGCGGTGGACGAACTCCGGTGTGATCTTGAAGATGCGGATCTGAATCAATTCGTCGAGCGTGGGCTGGAAGCCTAGAGCGCGAATCTGCTTTACTTCGTCGGTGTTAACACCCTGAACTTTGAGACCGATGAGTTTGTCGGCATCGGGCTGCTCGTAGCCCATGGAAGGAAAGCTCTGAGCATATGCAGGATCGACGTTGAAAATACGCAGGGCAATGAGATTGTCGGTGTTGACACCTCGGATGTGGGCCTCCTGGAGCGAATGAGCGTAGTCGGATGTGACGTTGACAAAGGTGTAGGATTCGAGCTTTCTCGAGTCGAATCCGCGAAAGCCCAGCTTGTCCATGCGGTCGACGAATGAGGCGTCGGGTGTGAAGAGCGAATCGCCGACGAGTTCGTTTGCATGCACGATGCCGGTGCACGTAAGAGTACCGGACTCAGCAGAGAGCTTTGCGGTAAGCTCCGCGCCTTCGCGATCGAGGTCGGCGATAGTGAAGCCGGTGAAGCGGTTCAGGCTTTCATTGCTGAAGTTAGAACCGCAATGACGATCGGCGGAGCAGTCGCTGTCTTCATTGATATGAAGGCTGATTTTTCCGGCATCTTCCCCGCGGCCTATCACGCATTTGGCGTGAATCGGTGCGAGCGACTGCGCCGGAAGCGTGAGAGTCGTGGAAGCCATCGCGAGAATGAGAGTGGCGAATTGAATACGCATCGAAATCTCCTCAAAGCCCAATTGAAAACGAGGGTCTCCTCTCCCGTGTGAGCGGGCGTGAAAAAGCTAGTGAGCGTTTCGGCGCTATTCCTTTACGGATTCGTCGTCGAGCAACCCGGAGATGCGCAACTGGACGAGTTTGTCGAACGGCAAATTGGTGAAGCCGTGTTTGGCAGCTTGCGCCATGAACTCGTCATCGATGCGGAAGATACGGGCTTTGACGAGATCGTCTGCGGTGACTTTGGGGAATTTCTGTTTGAGTTGCCGAGCGTATTCGGGCGTCACTCCCTGGACACGCATGGCAATCAATTGTTTGGAATCGAGGTTTTCAAAGCCCGCGGCTTTCATTCCAGAGATGAACTCGGGCGTGACCTGGAAGATGCGGAAGGAGATGGCATCGTGGACATTGTTGATCTCCAGTCCCTGCTTTTTCATCTCTGCGATGGCTTCGGGCGTTACTCCCTGAATCTTGCTGGCGATCAGATCGTCCGCGCTGAGTTTTCCAAAGCCTGCCTGTGCCATCGCCTGCGCGTATTCAGGGGTGACATTCTGAATCTTCATTGCGATGAGCTTGTCGAGATCGACATCGTATCCGGCTGCCTTCATCTGATCGATGTAGTCGCTGTGCGGCTGCGCGGAGGATTTCGGAGTTGCATCGGATTGCGAGGAAGGCCGGGGAGTGGGCGCCGGTTCAGCTGATGCGATTGCGGGGGAACTGGGGGCTGGATCGGCGATGTGCAAGGCGACTTCAGTTGCGATAACTGGCGCGGCGATCGGCGCAGTCGTGGTTGCAATTGAAACTGTGGCCTTAGCGTCAGCCTGCTTTGCGGGGCTGAGGCTGGCCAGCAGATGTGGCACCGGGAAACAAAGGACGACCAGGCCGGTGAAGGCTGCGGCAAGAGAGAAGGGGCGAAGGCGACGGCTGGGAATACGAGTCATGGGTTCACCTAGGATGCGCGCAACGCGCGTGAGAAGGGTTAGATGGGATTGATGGCCATCGAGTGCCAGGGCAAGACGCAGGTGGCGCGAGCGCTGCTCTTCAAGCCGCACGAGCGCGTTCGCATAGGCGAAGGGGTTGGGGCAGATTTCGAGAGCGAGATCGTCGCAGCAGAGTTCGCGCTCGTGACGGATGCGGGAGCTGATCCACCACACGGCGGGGTGAAAGAAGAAGAGCGTTTCTGCGATTGTTTGAAGGATGTTCCAGAAGAAATCGGCGCGGCGCACATGAGCCAACTCGTGGGCGAGAACGACTTCGAGTTCGTCGGGGCCAAGTGAAGTTACCGCACTGAGCGGCAGCAGCACGATGGCTCGCAGCGTGCCCATGGTCATTGGGCTATCGATTGCCTCGGTCAGGCGGAGAGTGATGGACCGATGCAGCCCCAAGGTCGCGGAGATGCGCTGAAACGCCGCTCGCACCGCAGACGGAGCTTCAGTGGTGGAGGCGAGGCGAAGACGGCGGAGATACCACCAACCGCCCAGACTGCGCACGGACAGCGCAAAGACGCCGATGAGCCAGAGGCCGTCGATCCAGGGAAGCACTATGGCAAGCATGAACGGCTCGCGTGGCTCAGTGGTTGCAGGCCCTGAGGTTTCCGTGCTCTGCAAGTCGGCAGCGATGGTAGCGCGGAGGTTTGAAGTGGAGTCGACAATCGAGATCGGAGTACCGTCAGAACGCATCTCCCACGCGAACGTCCCGGCCGCGCAGACGAGCATAAGAAGGAGACCAGATAGGGCTGCGAGATAACGGGTCTGGCTCGACTTTCGTGCGATGACAGCGCTGATGACGCGATAGGCAAGGGCGATGGCGGCGGCTTGCCAGCAGAAGTGAATCAGGGTCCAGGCGATGGCTTGGGGAATTTGGGTCATGGCCGGTCCTTTCTGGAATCGTTCGGGAGTCTGGAATGTTTTGCGGAGTGGTGGCCTGAGTTATCAGTATTGCGTCTGCGCTCGATGAGTGCGCGGATCTCTGCCAGTTCGTTTTCGCTTGCCGGTTCCATCGAGAGGGCATGCAGAGCCAGTTGCGCAGCGGATCCCGCGAAGAGGCGCTTGCTCAGGTCTTTGAGGATTTTGCTCTGCATCAGGTCCTGGCTGAGGGCGGCGCGATAAACGTGGGCGCGGTTGGCTTCGTCGCGGACGACGAGGCCTTTGCCAGTCATGATCTGAAGCATCTTGAGAACGGTGGTGTAGCCGGAGGGGCGATCCTGATTGAGAGCGTCGTGAATCTCGCGCACCGTGGCCGGCTGCTTCTCCCAGAGGATCTGAAGGAGTTCGAGTTCGGATTCGGTGGGGCGGGGAATGGTGGTGCCGTGTTCCATGATTCGGACGTTATACGAAGGGCTTCGTAATTGTCAACGAAAATCTTCGTAGATGGGAAGGGGAGCCTCAAAAATGGTCTTTGTTCCGCACAACACAATCATGAAGAATCATTTGTGAGGCTAAGCGGAATGCACAAATGAATGGATAAATGAGAACTCTGTGGTGAGACTTATTGGCAGATAGTACTTACATCTGTACTGGGCTTAGGACGCGCGGGCAGGGTGAGACCGCGAGTATGCATCGCGCCTTCCAGACTGTCTGGTTGATCGGGAAGGGAGGGATCGAGTGCTCCGGCGTAGAACGGGTCGGTTTCCGCTTCATGAAGAGTGATAAACGTGAATCCCTTGTCACGATAGAGCTTGAGAAGTTGCGGCAACATGCGGGCATCGAAAGCGCCAACGTGCATCAACAGGACATAGGGAATGTCGTGGCCGAAGAGAGCTTTCGACATGGCACGGCGGAAGTCAGCATCATCGCCAGCGGCCTGAAGATAAGTTGATTCGAGTAGCGCGATGGAAGCGGCGTCGTTCTTGGCGACACAACGGGCATAGGGTTCGTTCCACATGTAGTCGCCGAAGCTCATCGTGACGGCAGCAATCTTGTATCCGTGGATGCCGAGAAATCCGCGAATTGCAGTGCGTTTCTCAGGGGTGTCGCCTTCGGCGAGGAAGGGATAGCGGAGCCAGTGCCAGTCGCTGCTACTCGAATACTTTTCGAGGACTAATTCATTTTTCTCCAGGTCAGCAAGCCAGTCAGCAACGGAACTGGTGTTGAGGTTCAGGTGCGACCAGGTGTGATTGCCGAGTAAGAAACCTGCATCGCGCCAGTCTTTGAGCATGGGGGCGGCGGCGGGTTCGCGTTCGATGGCCACGCCGTTGACGAATCCGTATGCGGGAGGGATGTGGGCATCTTTCATTGCGGCGATAAGTTTGTGGCCGATTTCTATGCGAGTTTCGCCTTGAGGTAACGCGCTGTGGGCGGGGAGGTCGTCCCATGTGAAGGCGATTTGCTGAGCTATTGCGGATGGAATTGCAGCAAGTGCAAGGGCGGCGATAAGTAGCGAGCGCATACCGCACTGATTCTTCATGGGGTCCATTATCTATTCGGAATCTGCGAGGTTAGAAATCTGGTCAGATTTTTGTTGGCGTAGTTAGCAAAAGCACATTCTTCGCTCCGCTTACTCCACGAAGGATTCATTCGCGGGTCCCCCGGCCGCTCCGCCCAGGATGACACCCGTTGTTGATTGAAACGACATGCATCGAATCCGATTTACTTGACGTGGATTACGGGGTTGCGGTCGGGGTGGGCGGGGTCTTTGATGATGCGGCCGCCTTGCATGACGAACGCAACATGCTCCATGACAGTGATGTCGGCGAGGGGATCGCCTTGGACGGCCACGATGTCGGCGAAGCGGCCGGGCTCGAGGGTGCCGACGTCTTTGTCTTTTTCGAGCATGGTTGCGGCGTTGATGGTGGCGGCTTGCAGGGCGCCGAGCGGGGAGAGGCCGCCGCGAACTAATGCGCCGAATTCTTTAGAGACGGATTCATCGACGTCGGCATCATCAACCCCGTAGACAATGCGGATGTGGTGGGCGAGGGCGAGTTTGAATGCGGGCCCCTGCGCAGCCATGATCTCGACACCTTTGGCGTAGGAGTCGGGATCGCGGCCTTTGCTGAGTCCGGTTTCCATGTCGTGCTGGAAGCAATAGAGGGTGGGGACGAGCCAGGTGTGATGCTGCTCCATTAACTGCGCGCCTTCTTCGTCGAGCATGGTGCCGTGCTCAATGGAGTCGACACCGGCGCGGACTGCGGCCTTGATGCCGACGGCACCTTCCGCATGGGCCATCACTTTCTTTCCAGCGCGATGCGCAATTTCTACGGCGGCAGCCATCTGTTCTTCGCTTAACTCCTGCACGTGGTAATCAGAGATCGGATCCATGACGCCGCCGGTAGCCATCAGTTTGATCCAATCGGCTCCATATTTGATGTCGCGGCGGACAACGTGGGCGATGTCGTCTACGGTATCGGCTACATTCTGACCGCGGGGAATCTGCATGTCAGGCGAGAAGGGAGATCCGTCGCCGTGACCGCCGGTAAGGGAGACGCAACTGCCAGCGGCGGTGATGCGCGGGCCGAGGATGATTCCGCGCTTGACTGAGTCGCGGAGTGCGAATTGCGGATAGTCGGCCGGACCTTCGCATGCGTCGCGTAGGGAAGTGAATCCATGATCGAGCCAGAGACGAAGGTTGTAGGTTCCCCACAGTGTCGCTTGCGGAATAGAGGTGCGAAGATGCGCGGCAATGTTCTGCGTTGTGGGGTTGGAGAGTGTGTGTGCGTGCGCATCGATGAGGCCCGGAAGAACGGTATAAGCGGAGAGATCGGTGACGGGAACGCTGGGTGGAGCGGCCTCGGTGATGGACTGGACCCTATCGCCGGCAATGAGGATGTAGGCGTGGGAGCGTACGGCGCCGGTGCGCACATCGATGAGTTTCCCGGCGAGAACTGCCTGGGTAATCGGAAGCTTGGCGGGTTCTTGGGCTTCGAGCCTGCAAACAAGGACAAAAAGGCCTGCGAGAGCGATGGAGCAGCGGGTGCGGGTCATCTTGGGTTGAAGGTAACATCCCGACTGATACGGGCAAAATGAAAACTATTGTGACGCTTGCGATTGAACGACTTGAGAAGTTGCTACTTGCAGGGGCACTACCGTTT
Source organism: Telmatobacter sp. DSM 110680 (assembly GCF_039994875.1). Lineage (GTDB taxonomy): Bacteria > Acidobacteriota > Terriglobia > Terriglobales > Acidobacteriaceae > Telmatobacter. The sequence goes on from NZ_CP121196.1 coordinate 3,242,939, forward strand.
TGGTAGAACAGCCACAGTCTCTATCGCCGTTCTGGCTGAGTCGAGAAACGAGGGTACATGAATTCGATCACTTCCCAGGCGCAACCTCTAGCCCAATTGGACCAGTGGGATGACTTCGTCGAAGGACGGTACAAAGAAGGAAAGTCCAAAGAAGAATTCCGGATCTATGACGCGTCGGCTACGCCGGGCGTGGCGGAGTTTTACCGGCTGAATCACGAAGGTCAGACAGTTGAGTATGTCCTCGGTAAAGAGAAGGAGTACTTCGGCCTGAAGAAAGGCATGAAGTCGATTTGGGAAGCTGCGGACTTTTTGAATTCGCTGGTTGACGACAGCGACCCCGACACCGATCTCACCCAGACCGAACATCTGCTGCAAACGTCGGAAGCGATCCGGCGCGATGGACATCCGCGTTGGATGGTGCTGACGGGCTTCCTGCATGATCTTGGAAAATGTCTTTGCCTTTACGGCGAGCCGCAGTGGGGTGTTGTAGGCGATACGTTCCCGGTGGGATGCGCTTGGTCAGAGGCGATTGTGTTTCACGAGTATTTTGCGAACAACCCCGATCGGCTCCGGGCCGAGTATCAGACGAAGTTCGGGATATACGAGCCAAATTGCGGCCTCGAAAATGTTCATATGTCTTTCGGGCATGACGGGTACATCGCAGAGGTGATGAAACCGTATATGCCGATCGAGTCGCTCTACATGTTGCGATTCCATTCTTTCTATCCGTGGCATCGTCATGGTGCGTACGATCACCTGGCCAACGATCAAGATCGCGCGATGCTGGAGTGGGTACTGAAATTCAATCAGTACGATCTTTATTCGAAGGGGCATGCGAAGCCAGACATTAGGGAACTGAAGCCTTATTACGACGACCTGTTTGCGGAGTTTTTGCCGGCGAAAGTTGCCTGGTAAGGAAAGTTCAAAAAACGAAGGCCGCCGGGCGATTGCCAGGCGGCCTTTGATATTTTGCGCGAAAACTCAGTGTGCCGTTTCGGCTCCCGATGCCCTGGGCTGAGTGGCTAGCCAAGTCTTCAACTGTGGTTCCTGCAGGTTGCGCAGTTCGATGCATCCATTGATGCGTTCGATGGCATGCTTCAGTTCCTGATCGGCATCGGGAACCGTGTGCGATGCAAAGAACTGCGACACGTCGTCGCGTGCTGACTCGGAGCAGAAAGTGCTGGTGGCTCCAACGAGGACGTTTCCCATCTCGGGTGTGAATTCTTTCTTCACATCATCCCAATGATCCTGGATGAACCTCCAGGCGAGATCGCGATTCTTTTCGTTGTCGAGCGAGATGGCGAGTTGAAGAGCTGCGTCCTGATTACGGACTTTGTCGGAGACCGCGTACTGAAGCGCACGCTGGGCTAGCTCTGGATTTTCAAACATGGCCAGAAGCCGGAGCGCACCGATTTGGATTTCTGGATTTGTAGAGGTTTCAAAGATCTTCTGCAATTGATCAAAGAGAGCCGCGTCGCCGTTGCGAGCGGTGATCTGGAGGGCAGTCTGTGCGAGGTTGGGGTCAGTTGAGTTTGCATCCGCGAGGTATTTGGCGCTGATATCGCGCGCTTCGGCGAGGATCCGAGGATCCTTGGCGTCGCCGAGTTCGGCAAAGAGCAAAGCGCGTAGTTGCTTTTTGTTCGGCGAATCACTTTGGGAAGGCGCGCCGAGCTTGGCGTATTCCGGAGCAAACGTCTGCCTGACCCAGCTATCGAGTGCTGCTTTCTCCTCTGGAGTGGCAGCGATGCGAGAATCGATGGCGCCAAGTCCGTTGAGTGCTGTGGACACGACATTTGCACTCGCATCTGATTTGACGGCTTCGACGAGGTTCATATATTGGCCGACGATAGCCTTGTTCGCGCGGACCTGTGCCCACTCATCGCCAATGAGGCTGATGCGTTCAGAAGGCGTTAGATCGTCTTCAACATGGGAAGCGAGAGCGGCGTAGTCGGACGGGGCGTAAGAGGTGCGGTAATAGCCCTTGCCATTTGCATTGGCAAAGAAGAGTCCGTTTTGCGGGACGTTCAGAAACGTTGATTCGGGTGTAAGGAGCTGGCAGTCTTGCTTGCCGTCGCTTTTGAAGCAAACAGGCAGCGTCCATTTTTGAGCTTCGTCTGGCTGGACGCTTGGCGTTAAATAGAAGCGCTTTTGCGAGACCTCGACTTTGCCGTCGTGCGGCTGGCCGAAGGTTAGGAGTGGCACACCCGCCTGGGCTACGAGACTCTCCATAATCTTGTCGACCGGCTTGTGACTCGTTGAGGTCTGGGCATTCCAGAAATCTTCAGCCGTGGCATTGCCGTAGAGATGCGCGGCGAGATAGTTATGCACGCCTTGGCGAAAGGTTTCCGGGCCGAGGTAATTTTCAACGCTGAGGAGAACATTGCCGGCCTTGCCGTAGGAGATGCCGTCGAACATCTGCTCAATTTCCGCGGGAGTGTCGGCGCGGGCGCGAATGGCACGGGTGGTGGGCTGAGCGTCGAGGTTCAGCGTCGCATCCAGACCGGCGGCGACGGCTTGATCGATATTCCATTCAGGATGCATCGCGGCGACTGGCTTGTTTTCCATCCATGTGGCGAAACCTTCGTTTAGCCAGATGTTGTCCCACCACTGCATAGTGACAAGATCGCCGAACCACTGGTGCGCCATTTCGTGAGCGATGACCAGGGCGACTTCAGTCTTGGCGTTGATGGATGCTGTTTTGGGATCGACGAGCAGGGCGGTCTCGCGATACGTAATCGCGCCAAAATTCTCCATCGCGCCGGCTTCAAAGTCGGGCAGACCGATGAGGTCGAGCTTCTTCAGCGGATAGGGAATTCCGAAGTAGTTGTTGTAGTAGTGCAACACGTACTTCGCGACATCAACGCCGTACTTGGTCAGGGCGACCTTGTCGGGTGTTGCGCACGTGCGGATAGCTACGCCGTCCTGTTCGCCGGAAGAGCACTGGAAATCACCCACAAGGAAGGCCACAAGATAGGTAGACATCTTAGGCGTGGTGAGGAACTTGAGAGTGTGTTTATCCGCAGCGGGGCCCGGCGTATCGCTGACGATGGGACCGTTTGAGATGCCGGTGTCGCCTCTGTCTACGACCAGCGAGATGTCGTATGTGGCCTTGAACGCCGGCTCATCGAACGAAGGAAAAGCGCGCCGAGCATCGGTGGATTCGAACTGCGTGACGGCATAGTTGCGGCGAGCCGTTTTGGAAAGATAGAAGCCGCGAAGTTGGCCGTTGAGGATGCCGCTGTATCGGATGATCAGCTTCGCTTTTCCTGCGGCAAGCTTGTCACGCACCGTGAAGGTGGCTTGTTCCTTCTCTTGATCAAGAGAGACGGTTGCCGTTTGTTTTTTGCCTGCCGTTTCGATCTCGACAGATTCGAAGGTGAGATCGTGGGCGTTGAGAGTGATGGAGTTTGCCGGCTCGGCCAGGGTGACGTCAATGGTCTCGGAACCGGTGAAAGTCGCGGCTTTGAGATCAGGGGAGAGTGTCAGCGTGTAGTGCACTGGGCGAACCGTTGTGGTGAGACGTTGAGCTTGAAGTAATCCCGAAAAAGCGATTGTCAAAGCGGAAAGTAAAGAACAAACAAAGGAAAGGCGCGACTCGCGCCAGGGGGAAGGGCGACCGATCTTCATTTCACCTCGTAACAGTCTGTAGACGTTTACGCGTCCGTATTGTGCTTTTAAACTTGCGGCTCAAAAATGACGCAGTGGACATTAGGCAGCCCTTCGAAAGGGTGCTTTAACGCCTAAATTATTTTAGGGTACTAGCCGCACAAAGGTAACTACGAAATGTGACCAAACGTAGTTCCCTTGTGAGAAAGCCCTAACTTAATGAGTTTCAGTTGTGATGACGGGATCAGCTGATCTTGCGGGAAGAAGGGAATCGAGCAGCAGGAGGCATGCTCCGATAACGATGGAGCTGTCGGCTACGTTGAAGTCGGGCCAGTGATAGCCGAAGATGTGGACCTCGATGAAGTCGACGACGGAGCCGTAGACGACGCGATCGTGCAGATTACCGAGGGCTCCGCCGAGTACCAGAGCAAGGGCCACAGTCGCAAAAGTGATCCGGCTGCCGAGTCGGACCAGGGCGATGACAACAGCGATTGCGGCGACTGCGGAGAAGGCGATGAGTCCCCAACGGACGGCATTGGGGGAGGCAGAGTCAGCGAAGAGCGAAAAGGCTGCGCCCTCATTGAGCCAATGGGTGATGCGCAAGAATCCGGGGATCACGGTGGTGCCTTCGCCAAGGGGAACGTGGGAGGCAACCACGGTTTTTGTAACGCGATCGGCAACGATGACGAACGCGGAGATGAGGAGGAGCCAGGGGAGTTTGTGAGGCGCAGGAAAACTCAATGGGCTGCCTCCGACGACAGTGAACAGTGACCAGTGGTCAGTGGACAGTGACTGGACTGTGCTGTGGTGATCACGCTGCGACCTCCGGTGGCGCAATTCCCATCTCTTTGAGGGCGTTGTGGCAGCGGGTGCAGACATTTTGCCAGATTCCGTAGTCGGAGACTACGGGCATGAAGTTCCAGCAACGAGCGCATTTATGGCCGCTGGCGGGCAGTACGAATGCTTGAAGATCGGCGATGCCAGTCAGTACTTCCTTTGCGTCTTTTGTCTCGTTAGATTCTGCGCGAGTCAATTTGAAATCATTGACTAGCGTAACCTTTGAGACATTCAGAAACTCTTTGAGACTAACGAGATTCTTTCGAAGAATCTCTAAGGAGACTTCTTGGGCGTAAAGTTTGACTTCGGCCTCTGTTGCCTTGCCGATAACTTTGTTCTGACGAAGCTCTTCGAGGGAACGGAGTACGCTCTCCCGCAAGGCAAATAGGACCTTCCATTCCCCCAAAAGATAGAGTGAGTTCTCCGAAAAAATCTCTTCGGGTTTGGGGAACAAGGCGAGGTGCACGCTGGCTTCGCGGTTCTCGATGATGGGCAGGTATTCCCAGACTTCGTCGGCAGTGAAGCTGACAATCGGTGCTACCAGACGGACGAGAGCCTCGGTGATCTGCCAAAGCACGGTTTGCGCGGAGCGCCGTTCGTGGCTGGTGGGCGCAAAAGTGTACATGCGGTCTTTGAGGATGTCGAGATAGAACGAGCTCAAATCGACGATGGCGAAATCGTTGACGGCCTGGTAGACGCGATGAAATTCAAAGTCTGCGTACCAGCCGAGGATTTTCTCTGTGAGCTCGCGGGTGCGGGCGAGCATGTACTGGTCGAGAGGCAGAAGGTCTGCTTCGGCGATCCGGTCGCGCATGGGATCGAATCCGTTGAGATTGCCGAGCAGAAAACGGAAGGTGTTGCGCAGCTTGCGGTAGAGTTCTGCGCAGCGAGCCATGAGGTTCTCGCTTGCAGCCATGTCTTCGCGAAAGTCGATGGAGGCTACCCAGAGGCGCACGATCTCCCCGCCCATACGTTCGGCGATATCAACGGGATCAACGCCGTTGCCGAGAGACTTGGACATGGCGCGGCCTTGCTCGTCGAGCGTCCATCCAGCGGTGGCCACGTGCGAATATGGCGCACGGCCGCGGAGCGCAACGGATGTAAGCAGCGATGAGTGGAACCAGCCGCGATGCTGATCTCCGCCTTCAAGATAGAGGCACTCGGCTCCTTTGCTCTCCTGGAAGTTCTTGTAGATGTCCTTTAAATCGGCGTCGGATTCGCAGACGGCGAACCAACTGGTGCCGGAGTCGAACCAGACGTCGAGGATGTCCGTCTCCTTGCGGAAGGTGACTCCTTCGCAATGAGAGCATTTTGTTCCGGCAGGCAGTAGGTCGGCGATTGGCGTGGTGTGCCACGCATCTGCACCGTCGCGCTCGAAGAGGGTGATGATTTTGCGATCGAGTGCCGGGTCGATGATTGGCTTGTCGCAACCCTCGCACATAAACACCGCGATGGGCACGCCCCAGATGCGCTGGCGGCTTATGCACCAATCGGGGCGGGTGGCGATCATGTTGGTGATGCGCTCCTTGCCCCATGAGGGATCCCACACGACCTTGTCGATCTCCTCGATCGATAGCTGGCGATAAGTAGTTTCTGATCCATCGGCGCGTTTCATCGGGGTTTCGAGAGAGATGAACCACTGCTCGGTAGCGCGGAAGATCACCGGGTGATGGCAGCGCCAGCAATGCGGATAGGAGTGCTCAAGATCCGAGACAGCCAGCAGAGCGCGGTACTCCTCAAGCATGGCGACGACGATGGGGTTGGCGGCCCAGACTCTCTTCCCTTCGAACGCGGGAAGTGATGCATGAGGCCACGCATCGGGATCGACGTGAAGATGGCCGGATGCATCGACGCGACATGTCTGATCAAGGTCGTAGCGCTGGCCGGTGTAGAAGTCGTCTGCACCATGCGAGGGAGCGGTGTGGACGGCTCCGGTGCCTTGGTCGGCGGTGACGTAGGTTGCGAGCACGCCGAGAATGCTTCGGTCAAGGAAAGGGTGCTTGAAGGTGGTGTGCTCTAGCTGGTCTCCCTTAAAGCGGGCAAGTTCCGCAGTTGTGCCGAGTTTGCAGGCAGCGATGACGGCAGGCGCAAGTTCGGCAGCGACGATGTACACCGGATCAGCCAGCGACCCGGGTAATTTTGGGTCTCCACTTGCCGAGAATGCGACGTATTCGAAATCGGGATGGAAGGCGACAGCCATGGACGCGGGTATGGTCCAGGGAGTCGTGGTCCAGATGATTGTGTAGACCTGGCGGCCGGCAAGCGCGGGATCGAGCTTCTCCGGAGCCGAGGTCAGTTTGTAGCGCACATATATTGATGGGCTGGTGTGAGCGTCGTACTCCACCTCAGCTTCGGCGAGGGCCGTGCGGTCGTGGATGCACCAGTAGACGGGCTTGAGCCCGCGATAGACGAAGCCCTTTTCAAGGAAGCCGTAGAAGGCTTCGAGGGTGCGGGCCTCGTAGTCTCGTGCCATCGTCATGTAGGGTTTTTCCCAGCGGCCAAAGCATCCGATGCGTTCGAACTGGGATGTCTGAAGGTCAACGTACTTCTGGGCGTAGGCGCGGCAGGCGGCGAGGACCTCCGGAACCGGCATTTCCAGCTTTTTGCGGCCAAGCTGCTCGTCGACCTTGATCTCAATGGGAAGGCCGTGGCAATCGTAGCCGGGGACGTAGGGGGAGTCGAATCCAGCCATGGTCTTCGACTTGACGACAAAGTCTTTCAATCCCTTATTGAGGGCGTGACCGAGATGGATGGGCCCATTGGCATAGGGAGGTCCGTCGTGGAGAAGATAAGGAGGCCTTCCGGCGCAACTTTCGCGCAGTTTTTCGTAAAGTCGAAGCTCCGCCCACTTTTTCAGCCGAAGAGGCTCATTCTGAGGTAGATTGGCCTTCATCGGAAAAGTGGTTTGCGGCAAGGTTAAGGTCGCCTTCAACTCCGGCGTTGGAGACATTGGAACTCCCTGAAACGGTAAGAAGATCGTGAATGTTTAGTGTAAAGGAGCGGGAAAGATTTTTAGGTAACAACTGCTCACGGGGGGCGTCTATCGTTTATGGGAGCCTTCACTTCGGAGAAATACGGGTCTCTGGAGAAATTCGAGACTTTGGATAATACGACAACCCAATCGCCTGCGTCTGCTCATCTAAAGACAAGCGCAGGCAATGTCGAGCATAATGGAGAGAAGGACCGGAAAGCGGGCGATAGCCAACCAGGGCAGTCGCAGCCAATGGGGCCAGTATCGGCAATTATGGCAAATGACGTTTTAATTCAGCCGGATGCGGAGACCAAGAGCGACTTGCCCTCGATGGAAGGTCACGAGCTTGACTCGTTCCTCGGGAAGGCGTTCGACGAAAAGCCGATCTGGAAAGACCTTTACGAGAATATTCACGACGTTTTCTTTCCTCCAAAGCTTCCTCCGCTTGTGCTTACGTCAAGGCCGATCCCGGTTGTGGATCGCATGGCGGTCAAGGCGAATCCTTGGGCTATCGGAACATCGAGCGCGGTGAATCTGGCGATTTTGGCCGTCGTGATCTGGCTCGGAATCACAATCATTCATGCGCCTGCTAAACCGAAACTGAATGTGTCGAATGTGGATGTGAGTGACATTCTGAAGGCGCCCAAGTTGACTACCCCGGCAGGTGGCGGTGGTGGCGGCGGATCGCACGACATTGTAGATCCGATGAAGGGCAAACTTCCTCCGCGCATGAAGGATCCGATCGTGCCTCCGATGGTGCCGATCCTGGAGAAGCCAAAGCTGGCCTTTACGCCTGCCATCAATGTTCAAAAGGACATCACTCTGCCCGATAATCCGCAGATGGTGAACTTTGGCGTCAAGAACTCCTCTAACGTGCAATTAGCCTCGAATGGATCTGGTGGCGGCGGTGGCATGGGCAGCGGGTACGGTGGCGGCCTCGGTTCGGGCAACGGCAACGGATACGGTCCGGGCAGCGGCGGCAATACCGGCGGCGGCGTTTATCACATCGGTGGGGGTGTATCGGCGCCAATTCCGATTTTTACGCCGGAGGCTGAGTTCTCCGATGAGGCGCGACGTGCGAAGTACCAAGGTGTGTGTCTGATTTCGCTGATCGTGGATGCCCAGGGCAATCCGCAGAATCCGCGGGTCGTTCGTCCGTTGGGTATGGGCCTGGACGAAAAGGCTCTGGAAGCAGTGCGGAAGTATAAGTTTAAGCCAGCCATGAAGGGCGGAACGCCAGTGCCGGTGATGATGAGCATCGAGGTCAACTTCCGGCTGTACTAAAAGCCAGATTAGGCAAAAGGCTCTCAGAAATAGAAGCAGGAGCGAGGCGCAATGAGCGCTTCGCTCTTTTTTTGGGGCGAAAAGACTAAAGCAGTCTGTGGATCGCATCAATCGATTTACTCAAAGCGTTCTGACTTCTGACGTGGTAATCTTCGGTGTTCGTTCCGGGGAGGAATTGGCATGCGTCAATCTTTGAGCAAAGGTGCGATTTGGGTGTTGGGAATGGGGCTGATGTTTGGGCTGGTTTCAGCGATTAAGGCCCAGGAGAAGTTTCCGTTTCGGGATACGTCACTCTCGGATAGTGCGCGTATCCAGGATTTATTGGGGCGATTGACGCTCGACGAGAAAGTGCAATTGATGTCGGACCATCCCAAGATTCCCCGGATCGGGATTGCGTTCTCGGGACAGGTGGAAGGGCTGCACGGGTTGGCCCTCGGTGGTCCCGGCGGATGGGGCGGACGGGGCCGCCAGCCGGTACCGACGACAACATTTCCGCAGGAGAAGGGCCTCGGTGCGACGTGGGATCCCGAGTTGCTGAAGAAGATCGGGTCACTTGAAGGAAACGAGGCGCGGTACTACTACCAGAATCCTGTGTTTGATCGCGGCGGAGTGGTGGTGCGTGCGCCCAATGCCGATCTGAGCCGCGATCCTCGGTGGGGTCGCACCGAAGAGTCGATGGGCGAAGATCCGTACCTGGTCGGCACGATGACGGTGGCGTTTGCGCAGGGGTTGCAAGGGCCTGATCCTAAGCATTGGCAGGCAGCGTCATTAATGAAGCACTTCCTGGCAAATGAGAATGAGGATGGACGCACTCACACGTCTTCGGATTTTGATGAGCGGCTGTTTCGCGAATATTATTCGGTTCCGTTTCGGATGGGATTCGAAGAGGGTGGATCGCGCGCGGTGATGGCCGCATACAACTCGTGGAACGGCACACCCATGATGATTCATCCAGTGCTGAAAGACGTGATGATCAAGGAGTGGGGTAATGATGGGCTTATCTGTACCGATGGCGGCGCTCTGGGATTGCTAATTAGTTCGCACAAGAGATTTCCGGATAAGGAACAAGGGTCGGCAGCAGCGGTAAAGGCGGGGATCAATCATTTTCTCGATGTCTACAAACCTGATCTTACGAAAGCTCTGAAGGACAGTCTGCTGACCGAAGCGGATATGGACGCGGCGCTAAAGAATTTGCTGACTGTCTATCTGAAGCTCGGAGAGATGGACCCGGAGGGAGTCGATCCTTACGCCAAGATTGGCGTTGAAACGGGCGGCCAGTTGCCACCGTGGGAGCGCGAAAACAGCAAAGAACTGGCGCGGCAGGCTACGGATGAATCGATTGTGTTGCTGAAGAACGACGGCAACACGCTGCCCCTCGACAAGACAAAGTTGAAAACGATTGCGGTGATTGGTCCGTGGATCGATCAGGTTTTGCAGGACTGGTACAGCGGGACATGGCCGTATTCCGTGACGATTCTCGACGGCATACGCGAGGCAGCGGGCAGAAATGCAAAAGTAATCTTTGCGGATGGCTCGAATCTGGAAGAGGCGGCTTCGCTGGCAAAGAAAGTCGATGTGGCAATCGTGGTGGTGGGCAATCATCCGGAGTGCAATGCTGGATGGGATCAGTGTCCGACCCCCTCGAACGGAAAAGAAGATGTGGACCGCAAGACAATCGTCTTGGAGCAGGAAGAGCTGGTGAAGAGAGTCTTCGCCGCGAATCCAAAAACGATCGAGGTATTGCGATCGAGTTTTCCATACGCGATTGCCTGGAGCCAGCAAAATGTGCCAGCGATTGTGCACATCACGCACAACAGCCAGGAAGAAGGACATGGGCTTGCGGACGTATTGTTTGGGGACTACTCGCCGGCGGGGCGACTGACGCAGACGTGGCCAACGGGAGATGATCAGCTGCAGCCCATTCTGGACTACAACCTGCTGGATGGCGAGACCTACCTCTACAGCAAGAAGAAGCCGCTTTACCCATTTGGATTCGGGCTGAGTTATACAACATTTGATTATAAAAGTCTGGCGCCAAGCGCTTCGAACATGAATGCTGACGGCAGCGTGCAGGTGCACATCAAGGTGAAGAACACAGGCAAGCGCGCAAGTGATGAAGTAGTACAGATGTATGTGCAACATGTGGGGTCCGCAGTCACGCGACCGCAATTGGAACTCAAGGGATTCAAGCGGGTGCGGATCGAGGCTGGCGCTGAGAAAGATGTTGCGATGGAATTGAAAGCGCGCGACCTGGCGTACTGGGACGCACCGGGACATGTGTGGCGCGTGGAAAAAGAAAAGGTTCGCGTGCTTGCGGGCGGTTCGAGCGACAAGTTGCCGGTGCAGACTGTCGTTGATGTGACGGGAGCGAAAGACTACAAGCCCTAAACTATCGGCCGTTGGCGAAGATAGTTTTCAATTCTTCGGGCGGGACGACCTCCAGTTGAGCGAAGGTACAAGTGGCTGGCTTGCGATCATTGCGCCAGTGTCGAAAATGGGCCATGTGGCGGAAGCGGCCACTCTGCATGTGCTCGTAAGAAACCTCGACAACGAGTTCGGGACGAAGCGGTTCCCAGGAAAGGTCCTTTCCCTGGCTCCATCGGCTTTTGCCGCCGGGCATGCGATGCTCGGCGGAATCGTTCTGTACGGCTGGGTTTTCCCAACTCTTCCAAGGGTGATCGTCCAGAGCATTTTTTCGATAGGGTGTGAGGAAATCGAGAAGTTCGCGGCGCTTTTCGGCGGTAAAGCTCGAACATACACCAACATGCTGCAGGGCTTTAGCGTCATCGTATAAGCCGAGCAGTAACGAGCCAATCTCTCTTCCTGCGGCCTGCTTGTACCATCGGAAGCCTGCGACGACGCAGTCGCAATCGCGTTCGTGTTTTATCTTCAGCATCACTCGTTTGTCGGGCTGGTAGGAAAGATCGACGGGTTTGGCAATTACGCCGTCGAGCCCAGCACCTTCAAAACGGCGAAACCAATCGAGTGCAGTTTTGCGATCTTCGGTTGCAGGCGTGATGTGGAGCGGCGGTTCCCCAGACTTCAACAGCGATTCCAATCCAACGCGGCGTTCGCGAAAGGGAAGGGATCGAAGATCGCGTGTGCCTTCGGAGAGCAGATCGAAAAATATGCACGACGCAGGAGACTGAGACGCGAGAAGTTTTACGCGCGATGCTGCCGGGTGGATGCGAAGCTGTAATGCGTCGAAGTCGAGGCGGCCGTCGGTCGCAATGACGAGTTCGCCGTCAAGCACGCATTTCAAAGGCAGTTGCTTGCGGAGTGGATCAATCATTTCGGGAAAGTAGCGGTTCAGCGACTTTTCATCGCGACTCTGAATTAGAACCTCATCGCCGTCGCGAAATATCAGAACGCGAAAACCATCCCACTTTGGTTCAAATATCCACTTACCTTCAGCCGGGATCTCGTCTACGCGTTTGGCGAGCATGGGAAGTATTGGCGGATTCACGACGAGATTCATGGTTTGAGATCACCTTCAAGTCGCAATGATAAGCGGTGCGATCACTTAAGTGGATGCATCTGCGGGCGAGTGCTGTTGTCCGTTCTGTTCGGCTAGGTTCGGTAGAATCCGGAAAGTATGGAACACGCCGTCATTGACGCTCTGAATGAACGATTCTCAATCCCTGGAATCGCGCAGATCATTCGTGGGAACGGTGATTTGCCGAAAATCCTTGTCGAAACGAAGTCGGCGAGTGCGGAAATCTATCTCTACGGAGCGCAGGTAACCTCCTGGATACCAACGGGTCGGGACGAGGTTCTATTTCTGAGCAAGAAGTCGTATTGGGAGGCGGGTCGCGCGATTCGGGGCGGAATTCCTGTGTGTTTTCCTTGGTTCCGTGCCAAGACGGACGATCCTCATGCTCCCTCGCATGGTTTCGTTCGCATCAGGGAGTGGCGGGTCCAGTCGATCGCGCAGGTGTCTGAGGATTCGGTTTGCGCTTGTCTTTCAACCGAAAGCGACGAGGCTAGTCGACGTTGGTGGCCGTATGAATTTCGTTTGGAATATCGCATCACTGTCGGGGCAAGCCTCCAGCTTAGGTTAAAGATGGAAAATCTCGGGCAATCGACCTTGCGATTTGAGGAAGCTTTGCACACCTACTTCAAAGTAGGTGATGTGAAGCAAGCAAAAGTCCGCGGTCTTGATGGCGTAGCTTATCTGGATAATCGAGATGGAAATCGCGAGAAGATGCAATCTGGAGATCTGACGCTCTCAGGTCAAACCGATAACGCTTATAAGAACGCACAGTACAACATACAAATAGTTGATCCCGTGTTGTCCAGAACGATGATTACTGAGAAGCAAGGGTCTGCTTCATCGATCGTGTGGAATCCCTGGAGTGAAGGCGCTTCTTCATTGGCGGATATGGACAACGAAGAGTGGCGAGAGATGCTGTGTGTCGAGGGCGGCAATATTTTGTCATCCGCCGTGGAAGTGGCTCCGCATAAAAATCACACAATGACTATCACGTTAAGTGTTGACGAGTAGTCCCGATTCGGTCCAACATACTTATCAAATTCTGAGTAGGTGCTGCGACAATTTATTTCTCGCCAACTTGAATCAATTAATGGGCATCTGAGGTTATTGGGGTGGTGGTAGTAACTCGGGGCCGATAATCTGAAAGTCGACAAAGATAGGTCATTTGGTCTCCGCCTTCCGTTGAAAAAGCAGCTCTGAACTTTTGCTTCAGTTTGACTCTTGCTTCAAATTCAACAATGAACGACTCAAGGGGTGGGCCATGGGGACTCTCGTGTTGACGCGGATCCAGTCTGCGTTTATTTCTCTTCTGAATACTCTGCTCAGTCTGCACGCGAATGCGACATCTCTTTTCTCCTTCCGCAAATGGCAAACTTCGCGGGCCGTTCTTGCCACCGCGATCTGCCTTCTGTCGCCGGTCGCACTGCTGGCACAGGTTTCCGTGTCACCGTCGACACTGAATTGGGTATCAGTGCAGCTTGGCCAGACCGGCGCAGCGAAGGTCGTTACGCTTACGAACAGCGGAGGCGCCGCGATCACGATCAGCAGCGTCACTCTCGGCGGAACGAATCCAGCCGACTTCGCAATTCGCAGTAAAACCTGCGGCACGTCGCTGGCCGCATCTTCCAGCTGCACCGCGAGCATTGTGTTTGCTCCGAAGGCGACGGGTGCGCGATCAGCCACATTGAGTTTCAACGATTCGGCCAGTGGCAGCCCCCAGACCATGACGCTCACGGGCATGGGGACATCGCCCAGCGGTACAGTGTCGGCGAGCCCTGCCAGCCTGACGTTTGCGAGCACCAATGTTGGATCGAGCAGCGCTTCCCAGACAGCGACGTTGTCAAATGGTCAGAGTACGTCGATCACTATCAGCAACGTTGCCATATCGGGCACGAATCCAGGTGACTTCAGCATCGCCAACCAGACCTGCGGCACGAGTCTTGCAGCAGCAAGTTCCTGCACGGCCTCGGTCGTGTTCAATCCGACGGCGAGCGGCGCGCGAAGTGCCACACTCACCTTTACAGATTCAGCGACGAATAGTCCACAATCTGTAACGCTGAACGGAACGGGGGCGGCAACTGGTTCTGGGAGCGCATCGGTAAGCCCGACAACACTGAACTGGGTCTATGTAGCGGTTGGAAACAGAGGCGCGGCAAAAGCAATTACGCTGACGAACACTGGGACGTCGTCACTTACGATTAGCAGCATCACGCTTACGGGCACGAATCCTGGAGATTTCACAATCGCCAGTAAGACTTGTGGAACTTCACTTGCGGCGTCAGCGACGTGTACGGCGAGCATTGCTTTCGCTCCGACAGCCACCGGGGAGCGCTACGCGACGTTGAATTTCAACGACTCGGCGACGAGCAGTCCGCAGACTGTGGCATTGAGCGGCGATGGAACAGCGGCATCAGGAACGGTTACAGCGAGTCCATCGAGTTTGACATTTGCAAGCACGACAGTAGGTTCGAGCAGCGCGGGACAGACGGCAACCCTTTCCAATGGTCTAAGCTCGTCGATCACGATCAGCAGCGTTGCAATTTCCGGCACAAATGCCGGTGACTTCAACATCGCGAGCCAGACTTGCGGGACGAGTCTGGCAACTTCTGCGAATTGCACTGCGTCGATCGTCTTCACGCCAACATCGACAGGTACGCGTACGGCGATGTTGAGCTTTACGGACTCAGCCACAAACAGTCCGCAAAATATTTCGCTCACGGGTACAGGCACGACGACGGCGCTGACCATTTCGCCAACGAATCCGACTGTGACTGTCAATGGCACTTTGCAGTTCACAGCGAGTGCTGGCGCTACCTGGACTGCGACTTGTGGAACGATCGGGAGCGGCACGGGGCTATACACGGCTCCGGCAACCGCTGAGTCCTGCCAAGTGACTGCGACAGCGACGAGTGGGGGGGCAACTGCCTCGACGACCGTGACAGTTACGGCGAACTCGGGAACATTGACGATCACGCCCTCATCAGTTGCAGTTCACGCCATCGGACAAACGCAGTTCACGGCGAATCAATCGGTGACTTGGTCGACGACGTGTGGCTCCATCAGTAGCAGCGGACTGTTTACTGCGCCTGCGGCTGCAGAGACATGCACCATTAAGGGTGTATCTACTACAAACTCGAGTAACACTGCCACGGCTACAGCAAACGTGACAGTGGTGAACTACACAACTCGCAAGAACGGCACCGATGGAACGGGTGTTCAGTCAAACGAGCTGGTGCTTACACCGTCGAGTGTGAGTGGCGGCAAGTTTGGGCAGCTATGGGCAGTCGGTTTGGATGGCACCATCTGGGGACAGCCTCTATATATGAATGGCCTCACGGTAGGCGGCAAAGTACGCAATGTGGTGTATGTAACCACGTCGAACGATAGCGTGTACGCGCTGGATGCCGATTCGGGCACCGTTCTGTGGCACAAGAACTTCCTTTCTACCGGTGTGACATCGGTTCCTGGAACCGTGACAAAAATCTCCAATACGACGGGAATCCTGAGTACGCCGGTGATCGATCCGGTAAAACAGGCGATTTTTGTGGTGGCAGAGACTTCAGAAAACAATGCAACCTATTTCCCGCACCGGCTGCACGCGCTGAGCTTGATTACGGGAGCTGAACTCACACCTGATCCCGAACTCATTACGGATCCGGATCTCGAGCCAATCATGAAGTTCCAGCGTCCCGGATTGCTGCTGGCAAACGGGATGGTCTATATCGCGTTCGGTTCCATCGAAGACCGGTCGCCCTACCATGGACTGTTGTTTGCTTTCGACGAAAACACGCTAGAGCAGAAGGCGCTGTTCAATGTAACTCCGACCGGCAGCCAAGGAGGGCTATGGATGTCGGGAGCTTCACCCGAGGCCGACAGCGAAGGGAATATCTACCTTTCGACGGGCAACGGCAGCGTTGGAACGAATAACTTTGGCGAGAGCATCGTCAAGCTAAGTCCCACGCTGCAGGAACTGGATTACTTCACTCCGTACAACTACGCAAACTACGACACGAACGATCTCGACATGGGTTCGGGAAGCATGATTCTCGCACCCGATCAGAACGGGCCGTATCCGCACCTGATCATTGCGTGCGGGAAGCCAACGCCGATATATGTGATCAATCGCGACGCATTCGGAGGGCGCGGTACGACCAGCGATAACATCTTACAGCGGCTGGACCACCAAATTGGTGGTAACGGCACGGGTGTCCGGGACGGAGGCCAGCCGTGCTACAACTCACCGGCGATGTGGCAGGAGAACGTCTACTTCGCACCGAATTATGACGTTTTGAAGATGTTTACTCTCAACCCCAACACAGGATTGCTGAGCGTGACACCTACCTCGAAGGGGACCTTCCTCTACAACTGGCCGGGCGCTGATCCGGTGGTTTCATCGAACGGAAATACGAACGGTATCGTATGGACGATCGATCTGAGCACCAGCACTCTGCACGCGAACGATGCAACGGATGTGAGCAAGTCGCTCTACACCAGCCCGAGTTTGGGCAGTGCGGGACGATGGGTTCCGCCGACGGTGGTGAACGGGCATGTCTACGTCACCGCATCGGGCAAAATCATTGCTTACGGTTTGACGAAGTAGTGCCGGACAGTCGTCGCCCAGGATGGCGGGAGTTGCCACCCTGGGTAACCTGTCTCATCTTCTCCGATTGCCAGGATGTAACTCTAACTTGCGATGAGTGAGCGCCATGGCAAACATCCGCGATGTGGTGTCGATAAACCATTGAAATTAAAAACCTGACGGGTAATCGGCACTGCTGGGTGTTACCAAAGTGTGATTGACTCCACGGAAGGTCTATCCTACAGTTACTACTCCAATTCGACATGGGAACGTTTAAGCAAAGGGCCCATTTTTCAAGTCAGCATTGTCGTGTCCGTTGAGAAGGAAATTCCAATCAACGGTACCGTCTTTAATCCCTTTGAGGTTTCGGGCGCGTTTCGGCCTCCTCATCTTCAGATTTGCCTTCCAGGCTGACGTCATCTGAGGTTCTTGCTGGGGACATTTTGCAAAAGCGTTTGCTCGCGTCACCAGCCTGATTCAATAGGTGAGTGACGGAAAACTGTTTGCTTTTGAAGGATTTTCGCTCAGGTGCCTTGTGAAACCAACGTTGCTGATTCTGTCCGTTCTGCGATCTGCTGACACTCGTACGATCCTGGATGGTTTTCTCAAGACATCGGGTCATAGAGCGGTTCACGCATCCAGCTGCGAGCAAGCTTCGATCCTCCTTGCCAATGCCCTTGACCCCGATTTGGTGATTATCGAGTCGTCACTTGAGATGGATTCTGGTGTTCTTTATAGAACATTGCAGGCCGCTTCGGGATCGGCGGTTTGTCTCGTTTATGGCGCAGGCGAGCAGCATTACAAAAACCAAGCGGCCAAGGCGGGGATCGAGTTTTTTATTCAGCGGCCGTTTTCTCGCTGCGATCTCGGCAAGATGTTTGAACAACTCTGCATCGCAAACTCTGACGATATGGAATGCGGTCATGAGGGGGCACCTGCGTTAGAGCCAATTCGCAGCAGCGCAACTCATGCGGATCATGTCCTGGAAGAACTTGGAGAGGGCCGTTACTTTTTTGCAGGCGCGCCCTCCATGCTTAAGATCTATCGACAGATACAGCTTCTCGCCGAAGTCGACGCTCCGGTCTTGATTCTCGGTGAAAGCGGCACCGGTAAGGAAGTGATTGCGCACCTCATCCACAAACATTCGCGCCGTTCGCAGCATAGTTTTGTCAACGTGAACTGTGCGGCATTGCCGTCGGATCTTCTTGAGAGCGAGCTTTTCGGGTATCAGCAGGGCGCATTCACAGGCGCAATCAAGGACAAGCCGGGCAAGTTTGAGCAGGCAAATCGCGGTACATTGCTGCTGGATGAGATTGGCGAAATGAGTGCGCCGATGCAAGCTAAATTGCTGCATGTCCTTCAGGATGGGCAGTTTACCCGTCTGGGGGCGCGCGAAAGCAGTAAGGTTGACGTGCGTGTGCTGGCGGCCACCAATATTCAGATCGAGAGCGCGTTGGTGGGTAAGTCGTTTCGCGAAGACCTTTTCTACCGATTGAACGTTTTCACGATCTCGGTACCACCGCTGCGCGAGCGCCGCGAGGAAATTCCATTCCTCATCGAGGAGACGATTCGCAGATCGCCTGAGTCGCTCAGGAACGGGAGTGAGTTTGTTTTTTCATCCCGCCTACTCGACGCAGCCCTGCTTTGCGATTGGCGCGGGAATGTGCGTGAACTTAGGAATTTTGTCACCAGGACCATGACAATGCGCGATTCCGATGCGGCGATTCGTGAATTGGAGGCGAAGGTCGTCGCAACGACACAGGTTGTGTCGGCGATGTCTTCTCCAGAGCAGCACTCTGAACACACTGGTATGCGCTCTGTGGTGCGCGATATGAAAGATCGAGCTGAGGCTCAGATGATTCAGGAGGCACTTGAAGTTTCAGGCTGGAATCGGCGGCATGCAGCCAAGTACCTCAACATCAGTTATCGCGGTCTGCTTTACAAGATTCAGCAGCTACAGCTTTCACCTCGGTCGTCCTCTCGACCGCACGCAAGGGTCTGAGCAAACTCTTCTTCTTGCTCGTGCCTGGATCCTCAGCCGTATCCGCGAGAAATGGCAGCCATTTGCATACTCTGGGGTAATAGTATGCAAAAGTTTGCATACTTCAGACAGCGGGAGTTCAAGCCTCTTCCAATCCCGATCAATTTCATGGAAAAAGAGCTAAAAACAAGTGATATGTTCACGGATTGTTCCGCACTATTGGTCATGCATTTGCTAATGGGTTAGTACACGAGCCCATATGCCTGCACAGACTTATAACGAGACTCGACTTCCTGAACTACCGCAGCCGGAGTTCATCTTCGGGGCCACGTCAGGGATGCGGGAAATACGCGCGAAAATCGAGCGAGCGGCACACGACAATTTACCTGTACTGATTCAGGGAGAGAGCGGAACGGGTAAGGAAATACTCTGCCGCTTTCTACATGAGAACCAGGGGTGTGGAGACAAGCCCTTTCTAAAGCTCAACTGCGGAGCGACTTTGGCGAGCTTGGCGGAAGGCGAGATCTTTGGGATTGAGAAGACAAAGGCCATGAAAGGGCAGGAAAACAAGGGCGGCCTGATCAACTTTGCTTCGGGCGGTACGCTCTTTCTGGACGAAATTGATTGTATGGACGTCTCACTACAGCGGAAAGTGGCCCACACGCTCGAGTCAGGTCGATATCGACAGATCGACGGCAGGGAGGACCTGGCGGTAGACGCCCGATTCGTATGCGCCACGAGTATCGATATGGAGGTGGAATTGAGGAATCGCGTTGTCGATGAGTTGTTGGGATGTTTCGTTCATCGCGTACGACTGCTCCCACTTCGCGATCGCAGGGAAGACATACCGCAACTTTGCGAATATCTGCTCGCAAAGTTTGCCAGTGAGTTTGGCCGTCCAGTCCCACATCTCAGTTCGCGCGCCGTGGAAGCGTTTCAGCAGTGGAAGTGGCCGGGAAACATTCGCGAATTGGAGAATTGGGTTGCACGAATAGTGATTTTTGGTGCCGAGGAAGTTGTGGGCCTTGAATTCAGGCGTCAACTAGCCTCCGGAGAAAACACTGTGGCGAAGTACCATCACGTCTCTCGTCCAAGATCTGCGGGTATGAGGCGTCCGCGAAGTCACAGGTGAGGGAAGGAACGGGCAGACTGGGGTAAGCAGGTCGTTGACCCGAAAGTAACCTTTGATTGTTTCTTGGCATTCGAATTGAAATAGGATGTATTTGTCGGAAAATGACTTTGTAATGAGAAATTTAGGTTTCAAAGCCGCAAGGATCGTGGCTGTTACTGTGGCGGCGACAGAAAGGTTACCGCAGAGGTACTTCCGCAACCCTAATAGGTCATTGTGGAACCGTTGCCGGTAATCGACTATTGGACTGGGTTTCTTCGCGGCTCCAGGTACGGTTCCTTGTTGATGAGTTGTGAGGAGATCGGGCGTCCGACGGGGTTTTTGAAAGTGTTCCATGTAACTCACAGGGCGAAGCTATGCCCGAATCGTTACTAGCAACAGAAGGGTGATGCGAACGTGGCTACGCTGCAAAGTATTGAAACACGGGCTCAAAAGAGCGTTCCATGGTGCGCTGTCTACACTCGCCATCAGCACGAGAAGTCGATTAGCGAGATGTTGGAAACGAAGGGATTCGAGGTATTCCTGCCGCTGTATGAATCTACGCGTCGATGGAAAGACAGGCAGAAGATCCTGTCCCTGCCGCTGTTTCCTTGCTATGTTTTTGTACGAGGAGCTCACGAGCGACGTCTCCCGGTTTTGACCACTCCGGGAGTGCACATGATTATCAGCCGCGGGGAGCGTGTGGCCACCGTACCCGACGAAGAGATTGAAGCAATTCGCAGGACGGTCGAAGGTCCGTTTTCCGTTGAGCCTCATCCGTTCCTTCACTGCGGCGAGCGTGTTCGAGTAATTCGCGGCTCTCTGGAAGGTGTGGAAGGAATTCTGACGCGGAAGAAGAACCTATACAGACTGGTTCTGTCGGTAGAGATGCTGTCTCAGTCAGTGGCTGTTGAGATCGACGCTTTAGACGTTGTGCCGGTGGTTAAGAGCGCAATGGTCGTACCGAATCGGGATGGAAACCGTGATTCAAACGCCCTGCGGAGAGGTGTATTCACCGGAAACTGAGGATACGTTAACCGACGGAGCAGAATCGCTTCGGTTTGGGTGCTCCGATGGTCCGTGGCCGCTGGCATGTGACGAAGGGCGTTGGAGAATCGGGATGAGCGCAATGGGAAACCGAAGGCGATCGAATGGAGTGGCTATGAAGTGCAGTGCCTTGCAAGCGGTTGTTCTGAGCCTTGGCTTAGCGGCAGCGAGTTCTGTATCCGGACAGACACAGTCTGCCGGTCAACCGATCGGGGATCGAACACCAAGCGCGCAGCCCGATGCGAACAAGACGGCTCACGACGACAGTTTTGTAATCGGCAATGATGATGTATTAGCCATCAGCGTTTGGAAGGAACCCGAATTAACGAAGTCGATCCCTGTCCGCTCTGACGGCAAAATCTCGTTGCCGCTCGTAGGTGAAATGATGGCTGCTGGCCAAACGCCACTTCAGCTTGAGCGCGAGATCACGGAAAAACTGAAGAACTTTATCACGTCGCCGGAAGTGACAGTGATCGTGGAGAAGGTCTACAGCAGGAAATACAACATTCTAGGCGAAGTAACCAAGCCAGGTTCTTACCTGCTGACGGCCGACACGACGATTATGGACGCCATTGCTGCAGCTGGAGGCTTTCGTGATTTCGCCAAAAAGACAGGCGTCTATGTTTTACGCAAGAGCACTGACGGGCATGAGACGAACCTGAAGTTCAACTACAAGGAATTTCTTAAGGGTAAGAATTCCGCTCAGAATGTGAAGCTCCAACCAAACGACACAATCATTGTTCCGTAAGGTGCATGTCATGCTGAAAATTGCCTGTTGCTGCATCGTCCTCTCCGCGGGAACGTTGCTTTGGTCGCAAGTCGAGCCCAGTGCGACAGGCGGTGGGTCTCTGGGTGACACCCAGATGATGACCCCGCCGCCGGTGAGTCAAGATAATTATCCGGTAATGGTGGGAGAAGAATCGCGTTCTAATTATCTTGACGGCGGCTTTGTATTCACAGCCTCTTATGTTGACAATCTTTTGGGTATCCAGAATGGGAAGCCGATAGGTGATGAAACTTACTCATTTATGCCTACAATCAGTTTGGACCGCCAGACCCCGAGGCAAGGTGAATCGGTGGATTACACTGCGGGCTTCAACTTGTATCACAATTCCAGTCAGCTCAATGGGGTAAACCAGGACGGAATTGCTGACTACAGACTCCATTTAAGTAAATACGCAGTTCTGGTTTTAAGTGACACGATTTTACAGAACTCGAACCTGTACAGCCAGGCCAATCCGTTTGTGACGGGAGGCGGTTCGACATCTGCGGGATCATCGAATTCGGTGCAAATTGCACCCTATGCAAACCAGCTTGAAAATTGGAGTACCGCCGCAATCAATTACCAGTACGCGCGGAATGCCATGGTCGGCGGGAGTGGGTCCTACGCTTTTTCGCATTATTCAAATGCTTCAAAACAAGCGGGCCTTAACAACACTGGCGCGGCTGGCTTCAGTGCCTTTTACAGCAGAAGAATGTCTTCATCTCAATATTTTGGTTTGACCTACCAATTTGAAAAATTTGTGAGCCACCCAATTGACACTTACACGGTGTCCAATACGTTGTTTGTGTTTTACACGCACTATTTCACAAAGAGCTTTTCATTTTCGATCCTGGCTGGTCCGGAGCAGTACACATCCTGGCGTCCTGACGTTGCAAAGCTGGCCCATTGGGCACCGGCGGTGCAGGGAAGCGTTGGATGGCAGAAACTTCGCACGAACCTGACAGCTAGCTACGCTTACACAGTGAGCGGAGCACCAGGTCTGGCTGGGGCATACCAGTCAAACATGGCCGATTTGGATGGACGGCTGATGTTTTCGCGCCGGTGGAGCGCCGGCGTCGATGCGAAGTATTCCTACCTGAACAGCATCGATGCCAAATCGGCTCAGATTGCATTTACCTCGGGAGGTCGCACGATCTCCGCTGGAGTTGATGTGCAGCATACGCTTACCCAAAGGATCGCTGTGGTAGCTGGGTATCAACGCATTCATGAAGCGTATGACATCCCGGCTGTCTCATCCTTTCCCGATTCGAACCGAGCGTACTTTTCGTTGAATTACGGTTTTCACCGTCCTTTAGGAAGATAAAAATGCCGGATATCATTGAAGAACAGGAATTGACTCAATTTGATGCCGAGCGGTATGTCGATCTCGTGCGTCGCCGGCACATCCATTTTCTGGTGCCGGCATTTGTGGGCTGGTTAGTGGTGTGGGGAGTCAGCTGGGTACTGCCAGCGACTTACAAGTCGAGCACCTTAATTCTGGTCGAACAGCCGACGATGCCGGAAAGCTATGTCGCTCCCAATGTGAACGAGAATCTGCAGGATCGCATGCAAAGTATCTCTCAGCAGATTCTCAGCCGTACGCGCCTCCTCATGATCGTCGATAAGCTTAACCTTTATGCAGGCGCCAAGAAGCCCATGTCTCCTGACGACAAGGTTGAGGCTCTGCGGAAAAACATCAGCATCGATCTCGTGCGCAACGGTCCTCAAAATGAGATTACTGCCTTCAAAGTGAACTTCACATCCCATAGTCCAGCTCTGGCTCAGAAGGTCACGAACGAATTGACTCAGCTTTTCATTGACGAGAATCTAAAAGTCCGGGAAAGAGAGTCTCAGGGAACCACGCAATTTATTGAGAAGCAGCTAGAAGATGCGCGGGCGATCCTCGCCGATCAGGAAGCCAAAGTGCGCCAGTTCCAAGCAATGCATGAGGGAGCGTTGCCGTCCCAGCAAAGCAGCAATCTCCAGATTCTCGCGGGACTTCAGGGACAATTGCAAAACCAGCAGGATACTTTGAATACTGCGAAACAGCAGCGGGTTTATTTTCAAACATTGATCGAGCAATACAAGAATCTTCATGCAAGTGGGCGCACAGTAGACGGATCTCCGTCTGAAATGGCCACAATAGATCAAGAATTGGCGAAGCTCAGATCCCAACTTACTGATCTCAGTTCGAGGTACACCGATTCCTACCCGGACGTAGTCAAGCTAAAAGCCCAGATTGCCAGAACCGAAAAGCAGAGACAAGATTTACTTGCCGCTCCAAAAAATGGTTCTAAGCAGTCAAATGATCCGGAGTCGACACCGCTCCTACAGTTGCAAAGTCAGCTCCAAGCCAACCAGCTTGAGATTGCCAGCCGCGAGCGGGCAATTTCTGGTCTCGAGGCTCGTATTAATGAGTACCAAGGGCGATTGAATTCGCAGCCCGCCACCGAGCAGCAACTCGCTGAGTTGACCCGCGGCTATGAACAATCGAAGGCGAACTACGATGATCTCTTGAAAAAGAAAAATCAATCGGTGATGGCCACCAGCATGGAACAGATGCAGCAGGGTGAGCGGTTTACTATGCTCGACCCTCCGAGCCTGCCGACCAAGCCCGACTTTCCTAACCGTCTGAAATTCTGCGGGATGGGCCTGGGGGCCGGTCTTGCATTGGGATGCCTGGTTGTATTCCTGTTCGAGTTCCTTGATGACCGTATGCACGGGGAGAAAGAGATAAAGGAACTTCTTCCGATCGCAATTATTGCGGAAGTTCCCGAGATTCAGAGCACGCTCGACGAGGAAAAGCAGAAGCGGCGATTGGTATTGGGTTGGTCAACCGCAGCAGTCATTGGTGCAGTCATCGTAGTTGGATCGGCCATCAGCTACTTGCGAGGATAGTGCAGAAGACTTCATGTATAAGAATTTTTACAACTTGACTCGAAATCCATTCGACCTCACGCCTGATCCGACGTGCTTTGTCGCGACGGCCAGACACAATGAGGCGTTGGCGGCGCTCTACTATGGAATCGTCCGGCACAAAGGCGTCGTGGTGGTTACAGGAGAAGTGGGGACGGGCAAGACCTTGTTGCTCCGGTGCCTGCTGCAACTGTTCAAGTCCAGTAGCGAGATTTCGTACGCTTACTTGTTCAACTGCCGCTTGTCGCCAATGGAGTTCCTGCATTACACGGCTTCTGACTTTGGACTGAACGCCAATGGACAGCAGAGCAAAAGCACGCTCCTGCTGGAGCTAAGCAAATACGTTACCTCGCGTGGACTGCAGGGCCTCACCACAGTACTCATCGTGGACGAGGCGCACAATCTCTCGATGGAATTGCTAGAGGAAATTCGTCTTCTCTCCAACCTCGAGACCAACGACGATAAGCTTCTTCAGATCGTGCTCGTTGGCCAGCCCGAACTCGACTTGAAACTAGACTCTTTCGAACTCCGGCCCTTGAAGCAGAGGATTGCTTTACGCGCTCACCTCGCTCCTCTCGATGAACAAGATACGGATAAGTACATCATGGAGCGGCTGACAATTGCCGGGGCAGCCAGCCGAACAGAGCCATTGTTCTCTTCGGAGTCCGTGAAGGCAATTCATCAATACTCACGAGGTTTTCCAAGGCTGATCAACACTATCTGCGAAAACGCCCTGATTACAGGATATGCGCGACGATTACCAGTCATTTCGCCGGATGTGATCCTTGGAGTTGCCAAAGATTTCCACTTGAGCACCAATGGCACCAAGCTAGGCAAAAGAGCGCAAGGCGACGAAGACATGGACTTGGAACGGGCTAAGAACTTTTTCCTCGACCTGTATGCCACGATGCAACGGCCAAATGGATCCGATTCGGATTCGAATCAACCGATTTCAGTTGAAGCGGGGGAGCATGAGTCAGATATTTGACGCACTGCAACGTTCAGAAGCAGAGCGTAGCGGCAAAAATTCGCCAGTAGCTCCACATGCAATCGAGCTATTGCAGCGCGCCGAGAGCCAGGCTTCTGCGCATCGGTCAGCCGCCGACGTCCCAGATTCCCGAACGACGACGGTGGTTTCAGCGACCGCTGTGGCTGCCCTCGATCCAGATGGGGAGGCCCAGATTCCCTCTGCAACGGTTGGGGATCGGTCAGACAGCCCCATGCAGTGTGAAGTTCTGAATGTTTCCGTATCGCCCGAGAGCCACTTAGTATCTCTGCCCGACAGTACCAACCCCGCCAGTGAGGCTTTTCACCTTCTCGGCGTTCGTCTGCGACACCTTCGCCGCCAGCGCCCCCTCAAAAAGGTCCTTGTCACCAGCACCATTCCTCAGGAAGGCAAAAGCGTAGTTGCCGCCAACCTCGCATGTACCCTGGCTTTGCATACTCGACAGAAGGTGCTGCTGCTTGAGGGCGATGTCCGGCGCCCTACGCAGTCGAAGATCTTCGGAATTGCGAACAGGCCGGGGATTTGCGAGTGGTTGAACGGTGATAGGGCGCTGAGCAGCAGTATGTATCGGTTGGAGAGACCGGGAATTTGGATATTCCCGGCGGGGGCGGGAACCGGGAACGCCCTGGAATTGCTCCAATCCGGTGGCGCGACAGCAATGATGGAACAAGTCATGAGCTGGTTTGACTGGGTCGTGATTGATTCTCCTCCGATTCTTCCCATGGCTGACACAAGCGTGTGGACCAACCTGGCGGACGGGATCCTGATCGTGACCCGACAGGGGATTACGGAAAAGCGCCAATTGAAGCGGGGGCTGGAAGCCCTCGGTACTCAGAAGCTGATCGGAGCGGTCCTGAACAGCGCTCGAAGCGTGGCGAACTCGGATTATTACTATCGCCCAACGAATCGGTTACCAACCGACGATGCGGAAGCTTGATTGTTGTGGGTAATCTAAGCGCAGGTTGAGTATTCTCACGTGCAAGAGCTGAATTTTAACTAGCAACACTTTCAAATACCCGAAGCCTCTACCGTTCCAGTGAAGCGGAACTAAGGCAAACTTATACGGTTTGCGTAGAAGTCAGGGGTTATGTGCCTTGGGAGGACGCGGTGAACACGGTACGTCAAGGTAGACAAAAAGCTCTTATTGATCTAAACGAACCAACTTTAGATCGCAAGGCCCTGGATGAGGACACTTTCAGACGGGTAATCGCGGTGGAGCGCAAGCGTACTGAGCGTTCCAAGTCGCCGTTCGTCCTCATGCTTCTCGAAGTTGATGACCAACATGTTGCCAAGGCAATTCGGGCCCTGGATTCTGGCATGGCCGTTTTGCTCGCGACCAGTCGGGACACCGACCTGGTGGGTTGGTACGAGTCAAAGCATACGATCGGGGTGCTGTTCACCGGCCTGATGCCTGGAGACAAGAGCTTAATTCTTACTACGATTTTGAGCCGTGTCACCAAGACTCTTCGCGAAGAGCTAACGTTTGAGCAGTTTAACCTCGTCAAGATTTCCTTGCATTACTATCCCGATGATTGGGTTGAAAAGGGACCAGGGCGACCGAGTAATCCTGCTTTGTATCCGGATATTTCAAGCCGCGATAAAGGTAAACAGCCGATGCTCATTCTTAAGCGAGCGATCGATGTCATTGGGGGCGTGGTTCTTGCGCTGATTTGTCTGCCCTTCTGCTTCATCATCGCGGCTGCCATCAAGGCAACTTCAAAGGGCCCCATTTTGTTTCGCCAGATGCGTGTGGGGCAACACGGAAGGCAGTTCACCTTTCTGAAGTTCCGCTCCATGTATGTGGGTAATGACTACAGCGTTCACCGCGAGTTTGTCACGAAACTGATCAACAAAGGGGTAGCAAGCGAAACCCCAGAGCAAGGGAACATCTACAAGATCGTCGGCGATAAGCGGATCACGCCGATAGGCAGGTTCCTGCGCAAAACCAGCCTCGACGAATTGCCGCAGTTGATAAATGTTCTGCTTGGCGACATGTCGCTGGTTGGTCCCCGCCCTCCGATTCCGTACGAACTTGCCGCGTATCAAACGTGGCATCGTCGCAGACTGCTCGAAGTAAAGCCGGGAATTACTGGATTGTGGCAGGTTACGGGGAGAAGCACCGTTGACTTTGATGCGATGGTGAGACTGGACCTGAGATATGCCACGTCATGGAACCCGTGGCTTGACATCAAGATTCTGCTCCGCACCCCTCTCGCCGTGATCCGAGGGTCAGGCGCCTACTGAGGGCGTTTCTTCTACAATCCAACTTCGTTTCAACTGGCAGAAATCAAGACTGATCCAGGCAGCATTCCTGCGTATGTCGTCCCCCAACCAATCGGTACTTTTGCAGAAAGACGGCGAATTATGAAGTTCGGTGTAATTGGTTACGGCTACTGGGGTCCAAATATTGTCAGAAACCTCATGAACCTTGATGGAGTTGAGGTTCGCGCGATCGCAGAAATCAGTCCAGCTGCTCGAATTCGGGCCCAAAAGGCGTATCCCGGGCTTACGGTAACGAGCAGCGCTGAAGAGGTGCTGACCTCACCAGAAATTGATGTTGTAGCGGTTATCTCTCCGGTCTGGACCCACTATGAACTTGCCAAGGCAGCTCTAGAGAACGGCAAGCACGTATTCGTCGAAAAGCCATTTACCAGCAAGTCCTGCCAAGGGCAAGAACTGATCGAACTAGCCGAGCGGAAGAACCTCAAAATCATGGTCGATCACACCTTTCTCTTTACGGGTGCGGTGCGCAAGATCAAGCAGCTTCTGGATGAGGGCGCGCTGGGCAATCTGTATTACTACGATTCCACCCGGGTCAACCTTGGCCTCTTCCAACACGACTGCAATGTACTTTGGGACCTTGCTCCACACGACCTTTCCATCATGGATTACCTGATTAAGGCAGACCCTGAAGCGATCGTGGCGACAGGCCAGGGACATTTAAACGGACATGAAGATGTTGCCTATATGACTTTGTATTTTCCTGAGAAGGTCATCGCACATATCAATGTGAACTGGCTTTCCCCCGTTAAGGTGAGGACTACGCTAATCGGTGGCGAGAAGCGGATGGTCGTCTGGAACGACCTTGAAGCAGACGAGAAGGTCAAGATCTACGACAAGGGCGTGAACATCAGCACAAGAGAAGGATTGTATGAACTGCTGGTAAGTTATCGTTCGGGGGATATGTGGTCCCCGCAACTGGAGCAGGCGGAGGCTCTCCGTCACGAGCTTGCGTATTTTGTCGAATGCATCTCGAACGGGCAACAGCCGTTCAATAACGGTCAAGCTGGTCTGCGGGTTGTGAAAATGCTGGAAGCAGCGAGCGAATCGCTGAAGAAGAGAGGGGCATTGATCGAGCTATGAATGAATTCAATGCAATCTCAAACGACGTGAAGCTCGGAGAGAATGTCCGCCTTTCCAAGTTTATTAATTTATATGGATGCGAGATCGGCGACGATACAAAGATTGGTGCATTCGTTGAGATTCAAAAGAACGCAAAGGTTGGTCGCCGCTGCAAGATATCGAGCCACACGTTTATCTGCGAAGGCGTCACGATTGAGGACAATGTGTTCATCGGCCATGGTGTCATGTTCACCAACGATACCTACCCCCGCGCCACAACTTCCGATGGGACGCTTCAAACAGAAGCAAATTGGAAAGTGGAAAAAACAGTGGTCAAACGGGGCGCATCGATTGGGACAGGCGCCACAATTCTTCCGAACACGTCAATTGGTGAAAACGCTGTGGTTGGAGCCGGAAGCGTAGTGACCAAGGATGTCCCGGCAAATGCGATCATCGCAGGCAATCCTGCGAAAGTGCTGCGCTATCTGGATGGCCTCAAAAAGGCTTAGGCAGCTGACGGTCGGCAGAAAGCTCGCAATCCAAAGAAATGTTTAAAGCCGGCATTGAGCGCGGCACCTCACTTCACGCAAAGATTCGAAGAGTTTAAGTCAGGAGAGACGATGAATACTGACGCAGCAATCCCATTTCTCGATTTGGTCACTCCGCATGTAGAACTTGAGGAAGAACTCACTGCCTTGTTCCGCCGTGTTCTTCATTCTGCCGGATTTATTGGCGGTCCGATGGTAGAGAACTTCGAAACCGCGTTTGCCGAATTTTGCGACGTGCGTCATGCCGTCGCCGTAAATAGCGGCACGGATGCCCTGCGGTTCGCAATCATGGCCAGCGGTGTGCAAAGCGGCGATGTTGTGCTGACCGTTCCAAATACTTTTATTGCTACGACCGAAGCTATTTCGCAGGCTCGGGCGATTCCGGAATTTGTAGACGTGGACGAGCACACCTACAACATGTCGCCGTTAATGCTTCAGCGCTATTTGAGAAATAAATGCATTCGCGACAAAGCTGGACGGCTTATTAGCCTTCGCAGCGGCCGTCAAGTCACGGCCATCGTCCCGGTGCATCTGTATGGGCAGATGGCCGACATGGATAGCATTTTGGATTTGGCCGCGGAGTATGGCCTGATTGTGATCGAAGATGCGTGCCAGGCACATGGAGCCGAGTACTTTTCAAAGAAGAACAATCGCTGGATGAAAGCGGGTTCGATGGGGCGGGCGGCAGCCTTCAGTTTTTATCCGGGAAAGAATCTCGGTGCCTGCGGCGAAGCTGGCGCAATCACGACCAATGATTCTGCCATGGCCGCGAATATGAAGATGTTGCGCGATCACGGCCAGAGCCGCAAGTATTATCACGACATTGAAGGCTACAATGGCCGCCTGGATGCTTTGCAAGCGGGAATTCTGCACACGAAATTGTCACATCTGACATCGTGGAACGAGCAGCGCCGATCGAAGGCTGCTGAATACAACCGGTTGCTCTCAAAGAGCGATGCCGTGGGTCTGCCTTTTGAGCCGTCGTGGTCACGCGGTGTCTACCATCTCTATGTGATTCGGACGAGTGACAGAGAGGGGCTCATGAGTCACCTGAAAGAAGCTGGAATAGGGTCAGGAATTCATTATCCGGTGCCCCTTCACTTTCAGAAGGCATATGTATCGCTCAATTACAGCGCCGGCGATTTCCCTGTATCGGAAAGTGCGGCGGGCGAGATACTCTCCTTGCCCATGTATCCCCAGCTCGCCTCAGAACAGCAGGAAAGAGTAGCTGCTGAAGTTACTGCTTTCGTGGCTAAATGCAGACCTGGCGCCGCGGAATTGAACACCCTGGTTTCAGTAGAGAGGGTCGGATAGCACTGAGATTATTGATTGCACACTCGCCTAAAACTACTCAATTGACGATGTCGACACTACCTAAATACGTTCTCATCACGCCGGCGCGGAACGAGGCCCAATTCATTGAGGTCACGCTGAAGTCCGTCGTGGCGCAGACCATTCTTCCTCTGAGGTGGGTGATCGTAAGCGACGGATCGACCGACGGAACCGACGAGATCGTTCGCAGCTACGCTGATAGGTATCCGTGGATTGAATTGTTGCGAATGCCGGAACGCGCTGAGCGAAACTTCGCAGGTAAGGTCTTCGCTTTCAATGCCGGCTACGCCAAAGTAAGCGGTCTCGAATACGGCGTGATTGTAAGCCTTGATGGGGACATTTCGTTCGAACCGGATTATTTCCAGTTTCTGCTTCAGAAGCTGACTGAGGACGAAAAACTGGGATTGACCGGAACCCCTTTTCAGGAACTCTCGGGCCGAGTGTATGACTACCGGTTCGTCAGCGTCGAACATGTTTCGGGCGCATGTCAGGTGTTTCGTCGTGAGTGCTTCGAAGCGATCGGCGGATACTTGCCCGTAAAAGGCGGCTCGATCGATCACATCGCAGTGATCAGTGCGCGGATGAAGGGGTGGAGAACGCGGACGTACACGGAAAAGGTATGTCTGCATCATCGCGAGATGGGATCGGCCCAGCAAACGGCACTTAACACAAAGTTCAAGTACGGGATTAAGGATTACGTTGTCGGCAACCATCCCTTATGGGAGCTATTTCGCTCTGTCTATCAGATGTCGCAGCCGCCGTTGTGCCTGGGGGGCCTATCGCTCGGTGCGGGATATTTGTCGGCAATGCTGCGTCGCGTTGAGCGTCCGGTGCCGCGTGAACTGATTACCTTTCACCGCCGCGAACAGATCCAACGCCTGAAGAAGCTGTTCCTCCTGGGTGGCGGACGAACGAACACTCCCGTAACCGGGCCGTCTGATCCCCGCTTGGGGCCGCGGGCAGTCCAGTAGACACGTGTCCACCGCTCATCAAACGTCGGTTAAAGATTCTCTTTTGACGAACCATCCAGCCGAAACCGTGACTGCGGGATTGCAGAGTCCTGTTGCCAGCACTTTGATCGTCAATGCAGACGATTGGGGGCGGGATGTCGAGACCACCGATCGGATCTTCGAATGCATAGCCATCAACACCGTCTCGTCGACCAGTGCAATGGTGTTCATGGAGGATTCAGAGCGAGCGGCGGGAATAGCACTAGAACAAGGTGTCGATTGTGGACTGCATCTGAATTTCACAACCCCATTTTCTGCTCAAGGATGTTCCTCTGGATTGGCGGAACAGCAGCAAAGGATTACGCGGTACCTGCGGGGAAGTCGGTTGGCGCAGGCGATATATCATCCGGGACTGGCCTCGTCGTTCAAGTACGTTGTTGCGGCGCAGATTGAGGAGTACGAGAGAAACTTCGGACATGCACCTCGAAGAATTGACGGGCATCATCACATGCACCTTTGTGCGAACGTGCTTTTCGGCAACCTACTTCCCGCCGGCACAATCGTGCGAAAGAATTTTTCATTCAGGCCAGGTGAAAAGAGCGGCGTGAACCGGCAATATCGAAAAGTTATCGACCGGGTTCTGGCAAAGAGACATCAGGTGACGGACTACTTCTTTTCTCTCCCACCTTTGGAACCGCCGAGTCGCATTGACGAAATCTTTTCGATCGCCCGGGTATCGATTGTCGAAATTGAGACGCATCCTGTGAACCTTGAAGAGTACAAGTTTTTAACTACCGGCGAGATTTTACGCAGAACCGGCAACCTTCAGATTGCCCGAGGCTATATCCATCCGGCATGGACCGGAGCAACCAATTCGGCTACAGGTAGTCGAAGGAAATAGACAACGATGAGTGAATCTGCGGGAAGCTCGTTGGAGGCCATGGATCCAGGTATGACCCAGTCAAGTAGGCCAGCTGAAATGAGGGTGAAGGGGCGCTGGGTTTCGGTTCCTGTCATGGAAGTGAACGGCGACCAGCTCACTACCCGAGGAAAATGGCTAAGGATCGCGCGGATTCGCGGCGAGGAGATGAGAGAGAAAGAACTCGAAAACCCTGAAGCATATCTAACCGCGCTGAGAAATGATAAAGATCGCATACTAAAGGCGGACATTTTTAGCTTTGCTCAGAAGATTCCGGCGACTCAGCCGAAATATCCGTACCCAGTCGAATGGGAAAGTGTCGCAGCGATCCCCCTTGCGAGTTTCAAACAATGGTGGGAGGGTCTGCCGCAGGAATCCCGGAAAAATGTAAGGCGCGCTCAGAAGCGCGGCGTGGTCATCAAGGTTGAGGAGTTTGACGAGAAGCTCATTGAAGGCATTCGCGGAGTAAACGACGATTCCCCGATGCGCCAGGGCATGAAGAATGCCTATTTCGGATTGACCGCGGACGAAACGAGGAAGCGCTACGACGAATTCGTTGGCAGGTGTGACTTTATCTGCGCGTTTGTGGGCGAAGAGATGATTGGATTCCTGCATCTTGTGTATCGCGGCGACGTAGCCGCAATCCTGAATCTGACGCCAAAACCGAGCCATTTTGACAAGAGGCCATCCAATGCATTGATGGCCAAGGCAGTGGAGATTTGTGAATCGCGGGGCATCACCCATATCACTTACGGGCTTTATAATTACGGAAACAAGCGCGACAGCCCATTGCGCGAGTTCAAGATCCGCAACGGGTTCAAGGAAATTTTGCTCCCCAGGTATTTTGTGCCTATCACTAACTGGGGAAGGCTCTGTATGAAGGCTAAGCTTCATCGGGGCCTTATCGGCAACCTGCCTTCTTCGGTTATCAGTGCCGGAGTTCGTGCGCGTTCGCTGTGGTTCGAGTTCAAAAATTCTCAAACGCCGGTGTAGCTCAATGTTAGAGCGGCCGAATTGTGATCGGCAGACGGAGCGTTCAATTCCTCCCGCCGGCTCCATCCTCTTAAGGGATGAGCCTCTTCCCCTCAAAAGTTTCCGCACTCTCACCTAACCTCTCCGCACTCAAAGTCAGGTCCTGAATCATGCCAGGAATTACAGGTTTAATTACCAAACGACCCCGTAGCTGGGCTGAGCCGCAGCTCCTTAAAATGGTGCAGGCACTTCGGCACGAGTCGTTTTATCGCGTTGGGACATGGATCGACGAATCGCTCGGCGTGTACGTGGGCTGGACGGTGATCGAAGACTCCTTTGCCGATGGCATGCCGCTACGGGACAGCCAACGTGATCTGACATTGATTTTCTCCGGAGAGGAGTACGGTCACCGGAGTGCAGCCGAGAAAGGGGATCAGAGCCAGGCCGCTTTTCTATTACGCCTCGCTGCCAGCGATCAAAACTTTGCATCGCGACTCAACGGGCTGTTTCACGGTCTTCTGGCGGACTCTATCGAGCAAACGGTCACGCTTTTTAATGACAGATATGGCATGCACCGGCTCTGCTACCACGAGTCAAAGGAGGCCTTCTATTTCGCGGCTGAAGCAAAGGCAATCTTGGCGGCTCGTCCGGATTTACGCGTGCCGTCTCCGCAGGGATTGGGCGAATTTCTGGCCTGTAGCTGCGTACTTGAAAACCGAACCATCTTCAGAGACATCGCCGTTATCCCCGCAGCTTCGCGCTGGATATTTCGCAATGGAGAGTTGAAGCAACGGGAGACGTACTTCGATCCGAAAGAGTGGGAGGAACAAGCATCGGTTGATGCGGAGTCCTACTATCAAGGACTGCGCGCATCGCTAGAGAAAGAACTTCCCAGCTACTTTGACGGGCCGCAGCAAACCGGAGTCGCGCTGACCGGGGGAATGGATACTCGCGTAATCCTGGCACAGTATCGGGCTGCTGCCGGATCGCTGCCGACGTACACCTTCGGCGGCATGTTTCGGGACTGCCGGGATGTTCAGATTGCTCGCAAGGTTGCGGAAGTCTGCAATCAAACTCACCAGGTGATCACGGTTGGCGACGAGTTCCTTAAGCGATTCCCGCACTATGCAGAGCGGACCGTTTATCTGACTGAAGGAGGCGTGGATGTCTATCGCGCTTCGGATCTTTATGTCAGTGAAAAGGCCCGACATATCGCGCCGGCGAAAGTCGTGGGCACGTACGGCAGCGAGATTGTGCGTCATGCAGTGATGTTCAAGCCCATGCTGCCGGCGGACGGACTTTTTCGCGGCGAATTGATTTCCAGCGTTCGTCAGGCATATGAGACTTATGCTGAAATTCGTCGCTGCCACCCGGTAACCTTCGCAGCTTTCCGGCAGTCGCCGTGGTATCACCACGGAGTATTGGCTCTCGAGCAGACGCAACTGACAGTGCGCTCGCCGTTTTTGGACAATGACTTCGTGGCCGCAGTTTATCGTGCGCCCGCTACCATGTCGCCGAACGAGGACGTGCGGCTTCGGCTCATCGCGGACGGCAGCGCAGCGTTGCGTCGAATTCCCTCCGATCGTGGAGTGGGCGGAACTCTCGGTCCGATGTCGTCTGCTCTCGCGCGAGCTTATTTTGAGTTCACCTTCAAGGCGGAATACGCCTGTGACTACGGTATGCCGCAACTGGCAGCCCGTATGAATTCCTGGGTTGCGCCCCTGCATCTCGAGAGAATTTTCCTGGGTCGCCACAAGTTCCTTCACTACCGAGTTTGGTATCGCGACAAGCTCGCGAAATACGTACAGGAGATTCTGCTAGATCCGCGCACGCTTTCGCGGCCATTCCTGGATAGCAAGAATGTTGAGGCGATGGTTACGGGGCACGTACGCGGAAATCGCAACTCGACAACTGCAATCCATAAGTTGCTGACGACTGAGTTGCTGTTCCGGCAGTTCTTCGACGCGCAATCGATCGAAAGTTCAGATGCGGAGCTAAACGCCACCGCACAGGCTCTTTGATGCAGACTTTACAAGACAAAAGGGGAGCAGAAGAAGCTGCAGTTCGCGGGCCCGTGTCTGAAGGCCATGAGAAATTCCCATCGAATGTGCCGACGCGTCTGACACCGCTGAATGTTGCGCTGCTGACCGGCGGCCAGGACCGTCACTACGCGGTAGGTTTGGCAACTGCGTTGATGGAACAGGATGTACATCTCGAAGTGATCGGCAGCGATGAAGTAGACGGTCCCGAATTTCAAGGAAATCCACGTGTGCGGTTTTGTAATCTTCACGGCAGCCAGACAACGGCGAGCCTAGCTCGTAGGGTCGAGAGAATCGTTTTCTTTTATGCCCGGCTCATTCATTATGCAGCGACGGCGAAGCCAAGAATATTCCACATCCTCTGGAACAACAAACTGCCGGTGTTCGATAGAACGCTGCTGATGTTGATCTATAAGTTATTGGGAAAGAAAGTCCTGTTTACGGCCCATAATGTCAATGCCGGACGGCGCGATAGGAAAGACTCATGGCTGAACCGCGCCACTCTGAAATTCCAGTACAAGCTTTTGGATCATCTCTTCGTTCATACAGAGAAGATGAAGGACGAATTGATAGGCGAGTTCGGAGTCAAAGCCGAGAAGATTACCATCATTCCTTACGGTGTCAACAACGCCGTTCCTTTTACGGAGCTTACTCGAGAAGAGGCTCGGCGAAAACTCGGACTGAGAAATGACGAGAAGACGATCCTGTTTTTCGGAGCCATCAAGCAGTACAAAGGGCTCGAGTATCTAGTGGCCGCGTTTCAGCAGATTGCAGCGCAGGGAGATTACCGGCTGATCATTGCAGGCGAGCGCAAAAAGGGTTGCGAGGAATACTGGCGATCCATTCAGCAGACGATCGATCAGCACCCCACCAGGGACAAAATCCTGCAGAGGATCGAGTTTATTCCGGATATTGAGACGGAGACCTATTTCAAAGCTGCGGATGTCGCCGTTTTGCCGTATACCGAAATCTTCCAGAGCGGAATTCTGTTCCTGTCGTATTCATTTGGCCTGCCAGTGATCGCAACAGACGTCGGTTCCTTTGCGGATGATGTCATCGAGGGCAGAAACGGTTTCATTTGCAGACCCCGAGATCCAGATGATTTAGCAACGGCCCTTCGGCAATATTTTGGGTCTGAACTCTACGAGAACTTGAATACGCGTCAGCAGGAAATTCGCGATTTGGTCCAGACCGAGCACACTTGGGACCCTGTGGGGGCAATCACAAGAAACACTTACCGACAGCTACTTGACAGTACCGGCCCATAACGGGACATTTGTTACCCGGCTGAGACATGCGGCCATACAGACAGACCAACTGCGTGTATTTTCGTCTAGTAGTGCGTAAAAATTACAACTTGGAGGGAGGCAATGGCTCGCTAACATGATGAGATAGAGGGGGTTAGTGTTTGGAACTCCAAGTGCCACTCATACAAGAAAATGTCAACGGATAGATCGTCGATGACCTTCTAGTTCCACTCGCAAACTCAGGGCCAGGCGGTTGCAGCAGCCAAAACCTTAGTTTGGGAAGAGATGGTTACTTTGGTCGCGTATGGCGGTTACCAAATGGGCACTTTTCTGCTAGAGTGGGCTTTCCATTAGTCTAGCGGCTCAAGAATTCTGAAACGGAGTAGTTCAAGATGAAGTTTGTACGTCGCCATTTTCGTAGTCTTCTTTTTTCCGCCCTTATATTAGTTCTGAATGCAACTGCAAGCGTTTCGCATGCACAGCAACCGTGGTCTGGCATTCTCAGCCCGAGCCGTGCCGTAAATTGGTCAAACGTGGGTGCGGCGATCCCCACAAACAGGACGCAATGTGGTTCGACGGTAGCAGCGGGGACTTCTGCGGCCACCATCAATTCAGATTTGTCTGGGTGTGCATCGGGAACCTATTTACTTCTGGGTTCGGGCACGTTCAATCTAAGCGCCGGTCTGGTGCTGCCAGCGAATGTAACCCTACGAGGGAGCGGAGCGAAAAGCACATTTCTGGTGTTCTCCAGCGGGTTTAATTGCCGTGGCCAGAACGTGAATATCTGTGCGGCATCTGCAGACACGAACTATTGGGGTGGCCCCTCGAACTCGGCAACGTGGCGAGGTGCCAGTACAAGTAGCACTGTGAATTCTGGGACCTATACGCAGGGTGGCTCCTATATTTCGCTCTCTAGCGTAACCAACCTTCAAATAGGAAAACCGCTGATTCTTGACCAGATTGACGATCAATCCGACAACGGCGGCCTGTATGTTGGTTGCGAATATCCAGACGGCTCGGCAACCTGCTATTCGCAGGCAGGCCCCAACGGGTTCGAGCGCGGATCGGGGTCACTCTCAACGATTCGCGGGCAGCAGCAGATGGTGAAGGTAACCAGCATCTCAGGAAGCGGACCGTACACCGTGGGTATCACGCCTGGAATTTATGCTGCAAATTGGCGTTCGAGCCAATCCCCGCAGGCCTGGTGGGCGACCAGTCCGATCGAGAACGTAGGAATTGAAAACCTCTCTATCGACTCAACTGGCGATCTCAACGATGCAGTTCTTTTCTTTAACTGCCAGAATTGCTGGGTGAAGGGAGTTCGCAGTGTCGTGACCTCCGGGACTGTTGGCACAGGGTGGTTCCACGTGGGCATGTGGTTAAGCAATCACGTCACTGTTCGGGATTCGTATTTCTACGGAACTGGAGGCGATTCCTACGTTGTTTCGGTTGGAATCGGCAGCGACAATCTGGTGGAGAACAACATTATGCAGTACCCGAGTTACTACCAGCTTTACAACTCGGACTGCGAAGGCTGTGTCGCTGGATATAACTTCTCCGCATCAACGCTCTTTCAAACAGGAAACTCAAATTGGCTGGAGCAGCCAAGCGGGTTTCATGGAACGGTCCTCTATTCACTCTCTGAAGGGAATATCAGCGCAGGCCATTACGGAGACAGCTTTCACGGCACGCACGATCTCGATACCTTCTTCCGCAACAGAATGGATGGACGAGAACAGGACGGCGGGACAGCGACAACTTCAAACACTCTGCCGGTAATCATCTTCCCTGGTTCGCGCTATTACAACCTAGTCGGAAACGTTCTGGGCACGGTTGGATATAACACGGCTTATAAGTGCGGCTCAAGTTGCCCCAGTTTCGAAACATCGATCTACGACTTCGGCCAAGGCTACAGCATGAGCGATCCTCTGTCAGCATCTACAACGCTGCTGTGGGGTAATTGGGACTCGGCGAACAACGGCGTTCAGTGGAACTCTTCGGAAGTTCCCAGCAACCTATCTTCCTACGGCAACGCGGTTCCATCCAGCCATACGCTACCTGCATCGTTCTACTACTCTTCCACGCCGTCGTGGTGGCCTTCAGGAAAGGTATGGCCTCCCATAGGCCCTGATGTCACCAGCGGCAATGTAGGGCAATGCAGCGGCGGAACAAATGATTCAAACGAAGTGATTTCTTCAAAGTCGGGGCAGTGCTCAGGCGGATCATTTAAGGCTCTTGCCACTGTGACCAGCAACCCGGCAATGGATTGCTACTTTAATAACATGAGCGGTGTCGCGAATGGTATGGGCGGCCCGCTTAGCTTCGATCCGAGTGCCTGTTATGGAAGCGGATCGGGAAGTGGCTCCAATAATCAACCTGGAGCTCCGATCGCGCTCTCAGCGTCAGTTCAGTAGTCTTCCGATGACTTTCCTGGATGCGCGCTCTCGCGCGTCCAGGACCACTTCTTGGATCAATTAGTCGATCAAACTCACACACGTCTCTCGCGGTGGATGGGAATATTGGTAGTTTATGCCGCGGCAGGTTTGCCTGCATCGCGACGCCTCACATCAGCATTTTTAACTGTCGAATTCCAACGGAATACCTTGAAACCGCTAGACTCCCGGGTAACCGGTGGCCCTGTTGGCCTTGCACACAGTGGCATGGAGACAGCAGACTAATCCTCGCTCACTGAGCGTCGCCGAAAGCATTCGCCCATTCTCCATACATAAGCTGAAAAATGCCATCTCAAACGTCGGTAGCTGACTCTTGGGAACGCTATTGAGATGCGCTCCAGCCAGAGTATTGCAATCATGAAAAGCATCAGCGACAGCACGCGCGTGGAAGGAATTGAACGGAAGGCTGCGATTGGGTTGGCCGGGCCAACACGCATCGACGCGCTCGATTTCACAAAGGGTGCGCTTGTCCTTTTTATGGTTTTGTACCATTGGATTAACTACTTCATCGGACCGGGATGGCCGTACTATCGCTATCTGCGATTTCTGACCCCATCTTTCATCTTCATTACCGGATTCATGATTTCAAGTGTTTATCTGACGAAGTATGATGCTAGAGATCCTCGCCTCTGGAAGAGGCTCTCTATTAGGGGAATCAAGCTTCTTTTCATATTTATCGCCCTTAACGTGATTCGAGAGTGTATTTTGACCCTATCGTCCACGAGCGTAATCTGGGCAAATCTCACGAAATCCTCAAACCTCTCGGCAATCTTCCTCGTAGGGGATTCCACCAGTAAGATCATTGCCTTTTATATCCTGATTCCTATCTCTTATCTGCTTATAGTTTCCGGAATTCTTTTGTTTGTGCAACGAACGTTTAAGAGTAAGCATGTGTTTTTCTCAGCTTGCCTTTTAATGGTGGCAGTGCCGATCGGGTTGGCTTTCGTCGACATCAAAGCTCAGAATATGGAGATCGTCAGCATTGGTGCTCTTGGCATTCTTTCTGGCTTTCTGCCCCTAGCTGACATCAATACAGCGACTAAACATTTCCCGCTGATTGTATTAGCGTATCTGCTGTACATTGGCGCGATTACGCTCTGGAATGTTCCCTATCTGCTCGAGGTCGCTGGTACAGTGCTAAGCGTGATGATGCTCTACAGCATTGGCAACCGAGAGCTCCCCGTTAAAAGAATCGCAGCAGGTGTCATTCTCCTAGGCAAATACTCGCTATTCGGATACATTTCGCAAATTGCGATCTTGCAAGTGCTGCAGATACTTTCGCATCGTCTAAGAGTAATGACGCTTCCGTGGATGCTTGTGTCGTTTGCTGCCGCTTTCGCGTTGACGTTTTTCAGCGTGAAGGCATTGGACCGCGTCAGGAGAACCAGCGTTACTGCAAACGGACTATATAAGGCGGTGTTCAATTGAACGTGTGCAGAGAGATCTTGGTGTGGTGCGGATCGCAATCCTGTATGGAGGATGCCGAGCATTTTAACTCCGAAATGCTTAGTCGATGCCATCGGTGGTGTCTTTTGAGGAGTTGCACTCGATGAGCGCGCAGGTAGCTATATTTCTTTGCTGTGTTGGAGTCGGGGGACTCTTTTATCTCAACCGCGATCCGTCGACACGCAATTCGAAAGCACTTTGGATTCCAATCACTTGGATCTTGCTAGCTGGGTCAAGATCTGTGACGGATTGGTTTGGACTTGGGCATCCTGATGGTCTTGCAGGAACTCTGGAAGGAAGTCCAGTTGATGCAGCCGTGTTTGCAGCTCTTGAGGCCGCGGGGATCTTCGTTCTTATAAGTCGCAAAGGCAAAGCGAAGGCCTATCTGCTTCTTATTCTTCCTTTGTTAGCTTATTCAGCGTACTGCCTTATCAGTGCATCCTGGTCCCCATTCCCAGTTCCTGCAGTTAAGCGCTGGACGAAGGATGTGGGAGATATGGCAATGGTGCTGGTTGTGCTTACAGATCCCAGACCGGTAGCGGCGATCCGACGGGTATTTTCAACAGTCGGCTTCATTCTTCTTCCGTTCTCGATCGTGTTGATCCGCTACACGATGTTAGGCCGTACCTGGGATGCTGACGGAGCTTTAGCCATCGTCGGCGTCACGGATAACAAGAATGCACTCGGACTCATCGTCTACCTTGTATCCCTTGGAACCGTGTGGACCGTCTTGAGCCTAATGGCGAACAAAAGCGTACGGAATAGGAACCGAAAGCTTCTCGCGCAGGGTGTGCTGCTATTGTGCGGATTGATGATTCTGGGAACTGCACATTGTTCAACTGCCATTGCGTGTTTCATCCTCGGTGGAAGTGTTCTACTCGTAACTCGACTGCGGGCGATCAGCCACCATCCCCTTCGGATACACGTGCTGGCCTTAGCCCTCTTTGCGTGCGGAGGAGCCACACTGTTTGGAGGAAGAGATGAGGTTGCGAGTACCCTCGGAAGGGCCTCTACCCTTACAGGTCGAACCGACATCTGGCATGCACTTCTCCCAGCAGTATCAAATCCAATAATGGGTGTTGGTTTCGACAGTTTCTGGACCAGCCCCAATGCCACGCTCTTCCATCAAAACCTCAACTTGCTGCACTGGTACCACGCCGAG
This sequence comes from Telmatobacter sp. DSM 110680, assembly GCF_039994875.1. Classification (GTDB taxonomy): domain Bacteria; phylum Acidobacteriota; class Terriglobia; order Terriglobales; family Acidobacteriaceae; genus Telmatobacter. Next base: position 3,284,940 of record NZ_CP121196.1, read on the forward strand.
TACATAAACGAGGCCCATAACGGGTACCTTGAGGTCTACTTGAATCTGGGATGGATAGGTATTGTTTTGATGTCCACGATTCTAATCGGCGGATATTTGCGCGCGAATAAGGCGTTTCGACGCGACCCAATCGTCGGCAGTCTCTTTTTGGCGTTCATTATCAGCGGAGCATTCTACTGCATAACCGAGGTTGGGTTCAGGACGCTCAGCCCGATGTGGATATTCCTGCTGCTCTCGTATGTAGGGGCTAGTGGAGCACAAGCGGGACTTTTCGGCGCGGAGACAAAGAAGAGCGCCGTGATTCCTGGCGCCCGAACGGGTCTTCGACCGAGCATCTTCGATTGGAAACCAGAGAAGCAAGTAGCGAAGCCGGCTGAAACAACTCATGCCGCGTCAAACTGAAGGTCGTCGGCCTTTTGCTTCTTTCTTTACAACTGAACACAAGTTCAAATCCTTTGTAATTGATTGAGTTAGTTGATGGCCTGGCAAAGCAACATCGTTGCACCGGATCCGGCGTGTAGCTCTGTTCACATGGAGGCAGAAGAGAAGGTGCGAGTGAACTTGCTGAATCCGCTAAAACCCCGATCAACGCATGGGTTTGGCAGGCTTGAGGCGATGAGTCTCATCGTATACAGCGTAATCCTTATATGGGCAGTTTCTCATCACGCAGCCTGGTACGATGAGGCGCAAGCATGGCTTCTTGCACGCTCTTGTACGCTCGCAGATCTTTTCTATCAACGCCTCCACTATGAAGGGCACCCGGGACTCTGGTATTTGTTGCTATGGGTCGAGGCTCGATTGCATGCTTCATACCAGTGGATGCAGTACATTGCCGTCTTTATTGCCGTATCTGGCATGTACGTCTGGCTGCGATTCAACCCGCTTCCTCGAGTCTTGTCGCTTCTTCTTCCCTTTACGTTCTTCTTTCTATATCAATATGCAGTGATTGCACGGAGCTACGTCCTACTCCCTTTACTGGCCTTTAGCCTGATGGCGCTTTATCAGAATAGGCAAAGCAGCCCCTGGTTGTTTTGTATCGTCGCCAGCCTTCTAGCCAATTGTCAATTGCACATGCTCGCTGTAGCAGTCGGGCTTGCCGGATTGTATGGTTACGACCGATGGAAACTGTTGAGACAGCGTGAAACTCCATTCGCCGCGCGTCAATTTGCAGCGCCCCTTCTCTGCATGCTGCTTTCTGTTGGAATCGCCACAGCAACGGCTTGGCCGGCATTCGATGGGAGCGCCGCGTCTGGACCTGTGGTCGACTTGCTCCGTGGTCATGCAGCGACACCGGTGCAAACCGCACCCGAACTCTCAGATTCTCAATCTTCTTTGAAAGCGCGCTTCGTTCGGCGCATTCTCGCCAATCACCCGCGGGAAGCTAAATGGATGGAAGGCCGCCTCAGTTCCCGAGGTTTGACCACACAGGCATTATTAGAAGATTTGCTCGAGAGAGCGGAGGCCTTGGTTATTGGGATCACTGTCCCCGTCTCGACCTCAAACGCTCTAGCGGTGATCTTTCTTCTATTACTCGCGGTCAATTTGTGGGCTGAGCGGCTCTTGATCGCTCTTTTGCCATGGGCGCTTGTGCTTCTTGCTTTCTTCGTCATTTGGGGTAGGTCGCATCACACGGGAGTCGTATGGGTCGCCATTGTTTGTTCGCTGTGGATGATCTCACTGCGGCCAGTACCCAACGACTGGGTCTCACATCTGCGGACGTCATTGTATGCGTTCTCACTTCTACTCTTTGTGCTCCAGATTGGTTGGACTGTCCATTGTCTTTCTTCTGAAATTCATTCACCCTATTCTCCTGACAAAGACACTGCAAGATATCTAGAGCAGCTTCCGAAGGGAGCGCGCGTTGCCGCATTTGATTACGACTCGGTCACGGTAAATGCGTGGCTTCCGCGGTCGCTCTATGTCAACCATCATTTTGATTACGCCTTGTCAAATAGGAACACTGAATTAATATCGAACATGAACCGCACCCTTACAACACGCCCTGATTATGTAACGATCGCTGAATACATCGAAACGGCACCGCCATACAACACATCGACTCGTACAACAGCGCCAAGAGTGACAAGATACGATCCTCCAGATATGCCTAATAAACTGGAGGAGCTTGGATATCGCGAAACCAATCGGTTCTGCGGGGAGCATGTATTCCGTAACTATTCTGAATTTACTGAATGCCGATTGATCTACAGGTTGGAAAACGCGGGTCTTTAGCTGAAGTCGTAACTAAACGACTTTTGATTCGAATTGAGGGCGTATTTTTTGCTCGACTCGGCCAAAAATGGTAGTAGTCGCTCCGTGATACTCGAAGATGTGCGCGACTTCACATCGGGAAAAGTCCGCGTGAACTCGGGCCCCAAAGAGCTGAAATCGCTTGATTCGCCGGTTTCTACTTCGAAGCGTCTGTCGTCACTTGACGGGATTCGTGCGATCTCAATTGCTCTTGTGATTGGACGACACCTTGCCGCCCCGCGCGGATGGTGGAAGTCTGCTCAATTCTTGATTGGAGACTATGGTCGCCTCGGCGTGGTCGTATTCTTCGTAGTTTCCGGGTTTCTGATTACATCCTTGCTAATCTCAGAGTATGAGCTCAATGGCAGTGTTTCGCTCAAGCTGTTTTATGCTCGAAGAGCCCTGCGAATTTTTCCAGCGTCTTACAGTTATCTATTAGTTGTCACTGCCATGTGGTTTGCGGGCTTCATTCATCTGACAAAGGCAGATTTCTGGTGCGCCGTAACTTATACGATGAACTACTTGCCGGGCAGATCTTGGCAGGTCGGCCATTTATGGTCACTATCAGTTGAAGAACAGTTCTATCTACTCTGGCCTGTGACATTCGTGCTCCTGAAACGGCGAAGATCGACTTGGGTTGCAGGGAGCATGATCTTGGTGGCAGTTGTCGCCCGTGCCGCAAGTCGACTCTTTCTAAAGGGCACAGTATTCTACGAGCTTGAGATGTTTCCGATGGTGGCCGATAGCCTTGCTGTAGGTTGTGTGTTGGCACTGTTAAGAGGATGGCTAGAAGATCAACGATGGTATCTAGAGCTCTTTAGGCCCGGATGGTCAATTTGTCTGCTCGCCTTAGCTTTAGGTTTGAATCGCTATCTTAGCTACTCGGCCGTGGATCGGACGATCGGCATGTGCGTGATCAATATTGTTCTGGCGATCCTGATTCACCGATCTGTCTATCGCCCGGGCGACTTATTTGGACGAGCGTTGAACTGGAGACCGATAGTTCTAATCGGTGTGTTGTCCTATTCCCTTTATCTTTGGCAACAGCTCTTTCTCGATTTCAATTCTGTCTCATGGATGACGCGGTTTCCTCAGAATATTTTGCTCACGGTTGCGACGGCTCTCACATCTTATCTCGTTATTGAGAAACCGCTTTTGGGATTGAGACGAAGGTTACATGCATAGATGACGCAGAGGTCTACCGTGCGGACAACATTTCCAAGAAGAGGGAGCGTGCAGTGACGGGACCAACTGCAGAATTCGGATCAGGAGCGAGGGAATGAAGTTAAATGTAAAAGTAGAAAATATCTTGAGGATGCTTGTGCAACGATACGGTTCTGAGAGTGCGAAACGGCATCTGTGGAATAGAGAGTTTTCATCCGGAAAATGGAATTGCCTCGATAACACGGGAGAAGAAAGTATTGGCAGCTACCTCGAGAAATACGCGAAACACGGTGCAATTCTTGACTTGGGTTGCGGCACGGGCGCGACGGGGATTGGATTGAACACCTCTTCCTATAGTTTTTATACTGGCGTTGATATCTCTGACGCTGCAATCAACAAGGCAAGGACAAAAGCTATTGAAGCGGGCGTTGCGGACCGGCGAGAATACTGCGTCGCCGACATCCTGACGTATGTTCCAAAACGCCAATATAACGTCATTTGTTTCGGAGACTCGATCTACTATATTCCGTTCACGAAAATCGTACCGATGCTCTCGCGATATATGCCTTATCTGAGCGAGACCGGTGTTTTTGCAGTTCGCTTGTTCGACTCGAGCGGCAAACTACAGCACATTATCAACCTCATCGAAGGGCACTACATGGTGATAGAAAAACACTTGAGCGACCAGAGCCACGTTTGCAACATTATTTTTGGAAAGATGAGGGATGACGGAAGCTAATTCATCTGTCGCGAGAGCTAGTAATCAGGAGCTGGTCAGACAAGACGCTTCAGCTGCCCGGAAAGGCATCCGGATCTGCTCATTCTGTCATCGTCTAATTGCTTCAAGTGGAATCTGTGAAATGGAATCTTCTGGCGCACCATCTTTGATTTACCAAACATGAAAAACTACGACAAAAGTGGATCGACAGGCCGCAAGCTTTTAATGGGGTCGATCTTTCGGATCGCGAACCTTGCCGGTGCAGTTGCTAGTTCGCTGTTCTTGATGCCGCTAATTGTGCATCACCTCGGCGACCGTGTTTATGGGTTTTGGTCTTTGGCGTGGACGTTTATTGGATATTATGGGCTGCTGGATTTTGGCCTTTCGAGTGCGGTTTCACAGTATCTGTCTATTGCGATCGGACGCAAAGACGAGGCTGAGAGTCAAGCGGTATTCAACACCGCACTCCGACTTCAGTCAATTCTCGGTGTCGTTGCGCTTGCGATAACGGTAGGGTTAGCAGCGGCGACACCACTTTTATGCCACGATCCAAACGACGCTGCATTCTTCTGGAAGGTTATCGTTGTACTCGGGATTAACGCGGCAATCAGTTTTCCCGTCAGGGTGTACACCGGGATTCTTGAGTCAGAACTTCGATTCGACGTCCAATCTGGGCTAGACTTTCTCGGATTAGTGCTTCGTACCGGATTGATAACGTGGGCCGTGCTGAGCGGAGGTGGGTTGCTCGCCCTGGCTTTAGCCTCTCTCGTCGGTGCGATCCCAATCGTGGTGCTTCAGGTTGCTCTGGCGCGACGAGAATCTCCTTGGGCTCGCATCAGCCGTACACCATTCGACCGCAAGCGATCAAAGGCATTTCTTTCCTACAGCATCTATACATTCATTGCAACTTCAGCCGATACGCTGCGCTATCAACTCGATCCACTAGTGATTTCAGCGTTCATTGGGCTGGTCGCCGTTACCCATTATCGGATCGCAGGTGTTTTTGCGAGGTATTATGTCGAGGCGCTTCTGGCATTGATGAGGTTGTTCCAACCTCTCCTCAGCCGGCATCACGGTGCTGGAGACGACGAGGCCGTTGAGCGAGTTTTTTACTTCGCCACAAAAGTGACGCTTTCTGTATCTGTATTCATTTGCGCTGTGGTCATTGCCTACGGAAAGCCATTCATTGCGCTATGGATGGGCGTGAAATATCAAGACGCTTATCCAGCAATGGTTGTCCTTTCGATTGCGGTCTTCCTCGACGTCTGCCAAAGCCCGTCGGTGGGGTTGCTCTATTCAACGTTCAATCATAAGTACTACACCTACATGAATCTGGCAGAAGGGCTCCTGAATCTTGCCTTCAGCATTGCGTTGGTTCGTCCTATGGGAATTCTTGGTGTGGCGACGGGCACGTTGGCAGGGGCCCTTGCTATTAGGGTCGTTGTTCAGCCGATTGTCGTGTGTAAGTCGAGCCACATATCTTACCCCGTTTATGTCCGATTTTTGGCAGGCAATATACTGCGATTTGGGGTATTGATGGGGGTATCCTTACTCATCCTGGCCTCGCATAGCGTTTCGAGCTACACATGGCTGGTGGGATTAGTCTCTGTCACAACCAGCGTATACGCGGCCGGATGCTGGATCTTTGGATTTAGTGGATCAGAGCGCGGCCAGGTAACCAAAGCAATCAGTTATCGAAGACAGAACCGCTTCACCCCGATTACTCCGGCAGCAGCCGAAGAATAAAGGTTGGCGTTCGGCGAGAGATGCACGGGCAGAGCCGGAGGGTAAGGTGTATACAGACAATCTTGTCTCTATTGTTACTAGCGTTTTTAACGGCGAGCGTTTTTTGGCGCAGGCAGTCGAGAGCGTCCTGCGTCAAAGTTTCCGTAACTTCGAGTTCATTATTATCGATGACGGCTCGACGGACTCAACGGGTTCAATTCTGGAGCGATATAGTCAACAGGACGAACGAATACGAGTCTTCAGGCAAGAGAATCTCGGTCTGATCGCGTCCTTAAACAGGGGATGCCGTCTAGCCTCGGGCCAATACATTGCTCGGATGGATGGCGATGACGTCGCTCTAGCAGAGCGGCTGGAAAAGCAAGTTGAGTTTATGAAAGCGAACCCTTCAATCGGCCTGCTTGGTGGAGCCGTGGAATTTATAAGTGCACAAGGTCAGCCGCTTTCGATATCCGGAAACCCAACAACAGACACGGAGATTCGAAAGGCTCTTAAGTACAGCTCTCCTTTCTGGCACCCGACGGTGATGATGCGGAGAGAAGCATTTGAACTTGTGGGAGGGTACAGAATGGCTTTTGTCCAGGCGGAGGATTATGACATGTGGCTGAGGATCGCCGAGAATTTCAAGGTGGCGAATCTTAGCACGGTATTGGTTCAATATAGGCTCCACCCTCATCAAGTATCGGTTCTTCACCGCAAAAAGCAAATTATCAGTTCGCTTGCTGCGAGAGCGTCAGCGGACGAGAGAGCAAAGGGAAATCTCGACCCTTTTGACGCGGTCGAACACATCACAGACGATTTGCTCACCAGTCTGGGAATTAGCGAATCAGTGCAACAAAAGGAGCTTATAAAAAATTACGTATGGACGATACGAAACATGTGCAATACGGGTGAATATCAAACTGCCTCGGCGCTTATGTTGCAGCTCCAGCGCAGCCAGGAGGCGAACAGGCTAGAATCGCGAACCGATGCGGATCTCTCCCTGTTGGCCGCGCGAATTTACCTAGACGAGGCGAGGGTTTGGAAAGCATTAGCAAGCGTCGTCCGAGCGCTATTTTTGCGTCCGCTGATATTCGGAAGTTTGGTTTTGCAAGTGGTGGGATGGACGCGAAAAAGAAACTTGACGGTTGCGAGACGGAACGCCACAAGTTGAGAGAATCGTTGCAATTCGGCCAATATTCAATCGGCCTGCAGGCTAGTCGCGTTCAAGCGCCCGGGTATCGGCTTTAAACGTGTCGGAAGATGCACAAGGATCCTTCCATCGCAATATGCAGACGGAACTAGAATCTCATCTTACGGCTTTGAGCCGAGTGGTTCAATTGAACATTGAGATGCTCATCCGAGAGTTGAGTGATCTCGCGTAAACGTAGTAACTCAAAACAATGATCCCTAAACGCATTATCCAAACCGGCAAAGTCTTTCCGCAATCGCTGAGAATTAAGGCGATGGTGAGCAACCTCCGTCTGCTTAATCCGGATTTTGAATACGTGTTTTTTGATGATCCTGCAGTCGAGACGTTCATCGATACAGAATTCCCGCAATACAGAGCTGTCTTTGATGGATTCAAGTTTGCAATCCAGCGGTTTGATTTTTTCCGTTACTTGGTGGTCTATCGATTTGGGGGGTTCTACTTTGATCTGGACGTTCTGCTCGCCCATAGTCTGTCTCCTCTCTTGGAATACGAGAGCGTCTTCTCATTTGAGGGCCTGACCTTTAGCCGTTACTTGCGCGACAGATACAACATTGATTGGGAAATTGGGAATTATGCCTTTGGAGCCGCGGCAGGTCATCCGTTCCTGCTGGCTGTCATTGAGAACTGCATAAGGGCTCAGGCGGATCCCGATTGGGCGAAGCCTATGTTGCGGGATGTGCCTCCGCTATCGAAGGAAGAGTTTTTCGTTCTCTATACCACTGGCCCGGGGATGGTTACCCGCACTCTTGCTGAACAAGCAGAATTAGGCAAGACCGTGAAGGTGTTATTTCCCGAAGACGTATGTGATCTAAGGAGTTGGAATCACTTCGGTGAATTTGGCGTACACATGATGGATGCTACGTGGCGGCTGAACAAGGGTCGCCTGCGCAGGCGGCTGGCGGGTTACCTTGAAATCCGTAGACTGCGCCGTCTGATGGAGGAAAACCGCGCACTAGGAAGGACGAGAAAGCACAACTATCTCGGAAATGCGGAGGGCAAATCCGAAAGCCCACGCGCAGGGAACTCCACGATTCCTCTGGTCTCGATTCTCATTCCAGCTCATAACGCAGAAAACTGGATTGCTGAGACCTTGCGTTCCGCAATTTCACAAACGTGGCCCAATACCGAGATTATTGTGGTTGACGATGGTTCGATAGACAGAACCGGCGAAATTGCACGTTCATTCGAGGAGGATGGTGTTCGTGTCTTTCGCCAACCCAATCAAGGCGCCGCGGCTGCGAGGAATACTGCATATTCGCTGTGCCACGGCGATTATATTCAGTGGCTCGATGCAGACGATTTGTTGGCGCCAGAGAAAATCTCAAAACAAATGGAGCTAGTCCAGGGCGAAGATGGAAAGCTGACTGCGCTTTCTTCTGAATATGGCACTTTCATGTACCGGACTGATCGATCGCAATTTAACCCCTCGGCACTGTGGTGCTGCTTGACACCTGTGGAGTGGCTTATCCGTAAGATGGGACAGAACCTCTATATGCAAACTGCCACGTGGCTGATTAGTCGCGAACTTTCGGAAGCCGCAGGGCCGTGGGACTCTAGTCTGTTTTGTGACGACGACGGCGAGTATTTCTGTCGCGTTTTAATGGCAAGTGATGGAGTCCGCTTTTGCCCAGGTGCCAGGGTCTACTATCGATCGTTTGGCTTCGATTCCATGAGCTATGTGAGCAACTCACCAAAAAAGCTTGAGGCCCATTGGCGTTCGATGAAGTTGCATATTCGCTACTTGCGGCTTATGGAAGATAGCGACCGTGTAAATACGGCGTGCCTTCGATATCTTCGAAACTGGCTTATCTGTTATTACCCTGAATGGTCTGAGATTGTAAAAGAGGTACAACAAATTGCTGCGGAATTGGGCGAGCCTCTAGGGACGCCGACTCTCTCATGGAAATACTCGTGGATGCAGAAGACCTTTGGATGGCGTGTGGCAAAAACTGCACAGCGTCGGCTCAGAAGGCTGCGGTGGCTGACAGAAAAGCGGTGGGAGAGAGTACTTCTTGCATTATCCAGACAACCCAACTTGAAGGATGGATGGCTGTAGCTGCTAACGCGAAACAATAGCTGACGATGGACGGCAGCATAAGTACGAGCAACGAAGCTTACCGAATCAACAAGATCTAAAGAACAGAGATTAGGTCGGATCGAAAGGAACGGTTGTGAGAGTTAGTATTTTCGGGCTGGGTTATGTAGGAACTGTTTCGGCTGGATGTATGGCGTCAGAAGGCCATGAGGTGGTAGGAGTGGATTTGGTCCCAGCCAAGGTGGATTTGATCAACCGAGGACAGTCACCAATTATTGAGAAGGACATCGGCCAGATTATTGAAGCCGAAGTAAAGCGGGGAAACTTGCGGGCAACAAGTGACGTCGCGGCGGCAATCTCCGCGACAGACTTGTCGTTTGTATGCGTGGGTACGCCAAGCCAGCCAAATGGCAATCTTGACCTGCGTTACATTCGCCGAATCTGCGAACAGATCGGAGATGCGTTAAAGAATAAATTGTCGCGTCACGTCGTCGTAATCCGTAGCACGATTCTTCCTGGCACAATGCGTGGCATCATCATCCCTATATTGGAGGAATTTTCTGGAAAGAAGGCAGGCGTAGATTTCGGGGTGGGCAATAATCCTGAGTTCCTGCGAGAGGGTTCGGCAGTGAAGGACTTCCGCTTGCCGCCCAAAACTGTGATTGGTGAGCTCGATGGATCTTGTGGGGAGATGCTCGTCGACCTTTACAGCCGAATCGATGCGCCGTTCATCAAAACCGATTTAGAGACCGCAGAGATGATCAAGTATGTCGATAACAGTTGGCATGCGCTGAAGATAGGTTTCGCCAATGAAATCGGAAGTCTATGCAAGTCATTTGGCATTGATTCACACGCAGTTATGAACATTTTCTGCCAGGATCGAAAGCTCAATATCTCATCATCTTACTTGACGCCAGGCTTCGCATTCGGAGGATCGTGCCTTCCAAAGGATTTGCGTGCGATCTCGCATCAGGCCAAAATGCACGACCTGCAACTTCCAATTCTCACTTCAATCCTTCCCAGCAACGAGATCCAGATTGCGCGAGGACTGCAGATGATTATTGATAGCGGGCACATGCGGGTGGGCATTCTAGGCTTTAGTTTCAAGGCTGGAACAGACGATCTGCGGGAAAGCCCCGTCATTGAGGTAATAGAGCGGCTCATCGGTAAGGGCTTTGATCTACGCATCTACGACAAAAATGTGAACTTAGCTAGTCTTGTTGGTGCGAACCGGGACTTTATTCTCAATCGTATACCGCATATCTCTAAACTAATGGTTGCCGACGTCGCTACTGTGTTGAAGCATGCGCAGACTGTGGTGATTGGGAATAACGATCCTGAATTCGAACACGTTCCGGGCCAGCTCTCTGACAGCCAACATCTAATTGATTTTGTGCGGATAACCGAAGGGAAGAGCGGAAATGGTAGCTATGATGGCATTTGTTGGTGAGCGGTCGGAAGGTAAGCAAGCATATGCGGCGGAAATAGCAGAAGTCCGGCAATCCATTGATCGGCTTGCGGTCTGGCTGGAGACACATGACTATCGCGGCTACGACACATTTGACGGGTTGAGTTCGCCACTCCTGCGCCCTCTGACTTTTGAGACGAAATTCGGACGCACCGTATTGTTACAAGGTGTGCGCAGATTTCCGATCAATCTTCGGCCGCTCTTGCGAATTCCGGCGGAGAAATCCACCAAGGGGATGGGTTTTTTGGCGAGGGGATTTATTCGATTGCATCAAGCAACCGGCGAGCCGGCTTGGTCGGACAAGGCGAGATTTGCATTGCAGTGGTTAATCGATCACCAATCTGCGGGTTATAGCGGTGCATGCTGGGGCAATCACTTCGATTATCAGTCAAGAGGTTTTTATCTAAAGCGCGGTGTCCCAACCGTGGTATGGACATCGCTGATTGGTCATGCGTTTCTTGATGGTTATGACCATTTCAAGGATGACCGATACCTGGAGATCGCGATCAGTGCTTGCGAACATATAATGCGCGATGTAAAGACCTTCCCGGATGGCGAAGGGCGCTGCATTGCGTACGTCCCAGGCATGGACACCCAGGTGCACAACGCGAGCACACTTTCTGCGAGCCTGTTGGGGAGAACGTATTCCTATACAAAAAACGAATCCTACCGTGAATTAGCAAAGCAGGCAATTCAATACACGTCACAACACCAGAGGGAGAGTGGTGCCTGGTATTACGGTGAGCGCGAGGACATGCACTGGGTCGACAATTTCCACTCTGCATATGTACTCGACTGTTTCCTTCGCTACGAAGAAAGTACGGGAGACAAGCGCTTTCATGAGAGCATGATGAAGGGCTACAGATACTGGAAGGAAACGTTTTTTTGCGGGGACGGCACACCCCGATATTACGATCGCAAAACTCTTCCGATTGATATTCAATGCGCGTCGCAGGCGATCGATACCTTGGTGTACTTCAGCGATATAGACCAGAGTGCCTTAGATATGGCTGTGAGAGTTGCAAAATGGACTATCGCCCACATGCAAGACTCCAGCGGCTATTTTTACTATCGCCGCTACTCTTCACGCATAGTCAACAAAACACCTACGCTGCACTGGGGACAGGCCACTATGATGTGCGCTCTAGCCAATCTTTACAAATCGCTGAATGGAAAATCCAACCGTGCCTAAGATCAAAAAGGTCCTCATTATTGTTGAGAATATGTCGGTTCCTTTTGACGACCGCGTGTGGAAGGAAGCGACGACGTTGCGCAGCTCTGGCTATCAGGTATCTGTGCTGTGCCCTCGTGGCTACGGAAGCACCGCGACTTATGAATTGCTGGAAGGCGTCCATATTTACCGTCATCCTATGCCCGCAGAGGGAAACAGCGCCCTCGGCTTTATTTGGGAGTTTGGATGGGCGCTTATCTGGGAGTTCATTTTCGCGTGGTGGATATTTGCCCGGCGTGGCTTTCAAGTCATCCAGGGGTGCAATCCGCCAGACAATATCTTTCTGGTAGCGCTCCCTTTCAAATTGGTCGGGGTGAAGTATATCTTCGATCACCACGATGTTGTCCCGGAACTCTATCAATCAAAATTCGGCCAAAAGGGGGTTCTTTACAGGATTCAGGTAATGCTAGAGGCGCTTACATATCGCTTCAGTAATGTAGTGATGGCAACCAATGAAAGCTATCGACAGCTCGCGATAACGCGCGGCCATCGAGATCCCCAGAATGTGTTTGTGGTTCGTAATGGACCAGACTTGGTCAAGTTTAAAGCGGTTCAGCCGAATCCGAACTTGAAGTATGGCAAGCCATATCTCGTGGGATATGTGGGAAACATGAGCACCCAGGAGGGTCTCGAACTTCTCATTGAGGCCGCACAGCACATTAAGGAATCGGGGCGTCAAGACGTGCACTTCACATGTGTTGGCGGGGGGCCTGGACTTGCAACGCTACGAAAGATGGTCGAGGATCTTCATTTGGAGGATGTCATGAACTTCACAGGCCGCGTTCCGGTAGAACTCCTGCTTGAGATTCTATCGACGGCGGATGTGTGCGTGAATCCTGACAAGCCGTGCGCTATGAACGATATGTCCACAATGATCAAGATCATGGAGTACATGGCGTTGGCGAAGCCGATAGTTCAATTTGATCTGAAGGAGGGGCGGTACAGTGCCGAAAACGCTTCTCTGTACTGCGAAAATGACAAGCTCTCCGTCGGGTTGGCCGAGAAGATTCTTTGGCTATTGGATAATCCCGAGGAAAGAAAAGCGATGGGAGAGCGTGGCCGTGAACGAGTTGTGAAGGATTTGGCGTGGGAACACTCAGTGCCAAATCTTCTTGCGGCATATGAGCGTGCGTTCAGCGATTCTTCGGGCGGGGAAGTGACCGCGATGCCAAAAGAATCTGAATCAGAAGAGAGATGTTCCTGATTTTTGCATTGAACCTGTCTATCTCTTAGATGTGGCTGGCTCAACTATATGAGCGGACCCAACGAAAGCCGATCGCATCCGATCAAACTGGAAAACATGAGCGAACTAGTAATTGAGGCAGGTCGCACCGAGCGACAGTATTGGTTGGACCTTTGGCGCTATCGCGAGTTGTTTTATTTTCTTGCATGGCGAGATCTGCTTGTTCGTTATAAGCAAACAGTTGTGGGTATTAGCTGGTCTTTAATCCGTCCGCTCCTGACTATGTTGATCCTGAGCGTCGTATTCGGAAAACTGGGTAAAATGCCGTCCGGTGGAGTCCCTTATCCTTTGCTCGTGTTCTGCGGGATGCTTCCGTGGATGTTTTTTTCAACGTCATTGTCGGAGTGTGGGAACAGTCTTGTGCAGAACGCGTCGCTGATCTCGAAGATTTACTTTCCTCGCCTCGTAATCATCGTCAGCAGTGTGATAACGAGCTTTGTTGACTTTATGATCTCAGCAGGGTTTTTAGCTGCTCTGATGATGTGGTATCACTACAGGCCGCCTGTCGCAGTGGTGCTGCTACCTTTCTTGGTTCTACTTGCTTTTGGGGTTTCCCTTGGTGTTGGCTTGTGGATCGCAGCACTTATGGTTGAATATCGAGACTTTCGCATCATAGTGCCGTTTTTGGTTCAGTTCGGTTTGTACATATCTCCGGTTGGTTTTCAAAGCAGTGTGGTCCCGGCAAGATATCAGTTGCTCTTTTCCCTGAATCCGATGGTTGGCGTCATTGATGGTTTCCGCTGGTGTCTGTTGGGGACGCAAGGGCCTGCAATGTGGAGGAGCTTGACCGTTGCTCTGATCGACGTTGTGGTTCTTCTTGTTACTGGAATCTGGTACTTTCGAAAGACCGAACGAACCTTTGCTGACGTAATCTGACAGACTTTGAGCTTCTTATATGACTTCTCCATCCTCTGATCTTGCCATCAGAATTGAAAATCTCGGAAAGCGATACACCATTGGTCACAAGAGAGCCAACGGCGATGGATTGCGCCACGCGATTGAAGGTGCTCTTCGCTCGCCGGGCAAATGGTTCAAGCAATATCAGGAGAACAAGATGCGGGAGACCGACTTTTGGGCTCTGCGAGGTGTGTCTCTCGAAGTGAAACGGGGCGATGTGGTGGGGCTGGTTGGCCGCAACGGGGCGGGGAAGAGCACGCTGCTGAAGTTGTTGAGCCGGATTACGGCGCCGACCGAAGGACGAATTGTTCTCGACGGCCGTTTCGCCAGCCTGCTTGAGGTGGGAACAGGGTTTCACCAGGAGTTGACGGGGCGAGAAAATATCTTTCTTAACGGTGCAATTCTGGGTATGAGTCGCGCAGAGATCGTCCGCAAGTTCGATGAAATCGTTGCCTTCTCCGAGATTGAAGAATTCTTAGATACGCCCGTCAAACGCTACTCGTCAGGCATGTATGTTCGACTAGCGTTTGCAGTGGCGGCGCACTTGGATCCTGAAATTTTGATTGTTGATGAGGTGCTCGCGGTTGGTGATTCGGCTTTTCAAAAGAAGTGTCTTGGAAAGATGGGAAACTTCGCACAAAGCGGCAGAACGGTACTGTTCGTTAGCCATAATCTGGACGCGGTCCGAAGTTTATGTCAGAGAGCGATCTGGATGGAACGCGGGAAGGTTCGTAAAGACGGTGAAGTAAATGACGTTATTAGCTCATACTTTGACAGCACTTCGCGTGATTTCCTCTACTCTTGTTCAAATTCCGAATATGGTTTGGTCATCAAGAACGTGATTCTAAAAGACGATCGAGGCGAGATTAGTGGTCGGTTCCGACCCGGCGACGACCTGGTTGTCGAGATTTCATACGAGGCACAACAGCGGATCGAAGAACCTAACGTAGCATTGGGGATTTTGGGGGCTAACGGCCCATGTTTCACATCCAATATGCTGCTAGATGGACATCGGCCTACTTGCCTTGAAGGCGAAGGAAAGATAACGTGCAGATTCAAGTCAGTTCCCTTACTGCCTCAAAACTATCGAGTCAATATGAGCATCCGAGCCTCGAACGGAGTTGATCTGATTATCCGCTATCAGGAAGTTGCCCTATTTAGTGTGGTCGGGGATCTTGCCGATTTTGGATATAAAGGAGAATATTTAAAATGGGCACGCAACTCGACGCCTGTTGTCGTGCCTTATGAGTGGCTGTTACCTGACGGCACTCATGCAGCGGTGTCGTTGTCTCGGACGGTGGCGGCGTTGCAGGGATGAATTTACCGAAGTCTATCGATGCTTACTCATGTATCGTTTGGTGTCACCAGGGGAAAACCAAGCTGCTCAGAGAATACAGATGATCGATGCCTCAGCGCTCTCGGTTAGGACGGCGCCTAAAAAGCTATTCTTTATTGGTGACAATCGATGCAGCGTGAACTGGGGCCGCGGCGCTAGCATAGCTTTGACTCAGCTATTGGAAAAGACATTCGAATTCACTGGCCGAGTTACCGGAGAATCATTTGTGTTGGGAACTACCGATGCAGGTTACATCGATACGTTGATCCCACCTAAACATCATGGACTGTTCAAATATCTGTTTCAACGACGATGGCGTCGGCCCGTAAGCTGGTACATTCGGATCGAAGAGATGTGTGGGGCTCGTGATTTCATTTCTGAAGATCCCTCCGTCAGCATCGACAACCTCATGACTTACAAAAAGGGGCATGCTGAGCTAACTAGAATTTACGAACAAGCCAAGAATGCAGACATGATTGTGGTTGACGGCGATGGTGACATCATTTTTTCGACGCCGCCGCGACGAGAGACTCTCTTTATACTTGCCATGATCGAGCTTGGCATTCGATTGGGCAAGCCCGTCTTCCTTGTTAATTCGATGATTTCAGATTGTCCCTTGACGGGTAGAAATGTCGCGACCCTTGCGGCGGCAGGGCGTCTGCTTGCTCAATGTAAAGCTGTATCGCTTCGCGATCCAGAATCTCTGGAGTACGTTCAGAATGCGATGCCGCAAGTGAACTGCAGTCTGATTCCAGACTCGCTCTTCCTGTGGCATTCAATTTTCCAACCTGAGTCTTCGCACCCTCCAGTGAATGGCGATTTCTTGTTGCCGCATCCAGAGAGGGATGAGTACTGGGGCAAACTAGACTTTTCCAAGCCGTACGTATGCATCGGAGGCGGAGCGTTGGCCGCCACGGCACCCGATAGATCTGTTGAATGCTACTCAAGGCTTGTTGATGAGGTCAGGAAGCTCGGATGTCAAGTGTACTTGACCGAAAACGACGTACCAGATTCGTTTCTGCAACGAGTTGGAAAAGCGAAAGATGTTGGAGTTGTTCCAGTGGATGCACCTATACTCTCATGCGGCGCTGTTTTAGCGCACGCACGGTTATTCATTTCCGGACGATACCACCCGTCAATTCTTGCCTCGCTAGGCGGCACTCCTTGTATCTTTCTTGGATCTCATGCGCACAAGATGCGCAGCCTTTCACGAGTGCTTGAATATGACGATCAGGACGAGTTCAACGCGTTTCCAGATGAATCTGACTCGAAGGAGATTGTTGCGAGAGCGCGAAAGTATCTGGATCATGGCGCAGTGTTGCGAACCCGCATCTCGCAGGTAGCGAAGCGGCGCAGCGATGAAGCGGCGAGTTTGCCGGAGTTTCTTATGCGTCATATGGACAATTGAGCGGTGTGGATCGCGAGATCATCTGAGAATGAGCAAACAATGAGTTCAATTGTCGTTGTCGGCGGTGGTGGCCATGCCAAAGTCGTGATCAGTATTCTGCGGAAGCTGAACCGTTACCGCATTATCGGATATAGCGATTTGAAGGATAATGGGACATTACTGGGAGCGCCTTATCTCGGGACGGATGAGGCGCTTAGCCCATCGGCTCTGAACCAAACGGAGTGTGAGGCGGTATTGGCGGTCGGCCAGGTTGGCTTTGGAACTTCGCGGTGTGAACTCTGGATGCGATTGAGATCGCTTTCGTTATCCTTTCCCTTTATTGTCTCTCCTGACGCCATCGTGAACGAGGGAGTCAAAGTTGATGGGGGCGTAACGGTGATGGACGGAGCGATCGTCAACAGTGGGGCAACGATTGGCTACGGCGCGATCGTGAATACTCACAGCATCATCGAACACGATGTCATTCTTGCAGATTGGGTGCACGTCGCCCCCGGAGCTACAGTTTGTGGCGGGGTCAAGGTGGGACGCTATTCCATGATTGGGGCGGGAGCCACTGTGATTGAAGGATTAGCCATCGCTGAACATTGTCTGGTCGGCGCAGGATCTACCGTCGTTGAAGATATCACGGAGCCGGGCGTCTATGTGGGTAGCCCCGCCCGGCGAATTAGATAGGAACCTCATGAAGCACGTGTTCGTCATCGCCGAAGCTGGAGTCAATCACAATGGATCGTTGGATCTCGCATTGCAACTTCTCGATGCCGCGAAGGCTTGCGGAGCAGATGCAGTAAAGTTCCAGACTTTCCGGGCTGAATTGCTGGCAACTCGTTCGGCGCGGAAGGCACCCTATCAGGACCGCACGACATCGACTTCGGAATCACAGTTTGAAATGTTGCAACGCCTCCAATTGGGCGCCGACGACCATCGTACTTTAATCCAACATTGTCGAGAGATTGGCATCCAATTTCTGTCGAGCCCGTTTGATACCGAGAGTGCCGACTTGCTCGATGAATTGGGTGTCCCGCTCTACAAAGTGCCGTCCGGTGAGATTACCAACCTACCATTCCTTCGTCACTTGGCGCACAAGAAGAAGCCATTGATAGTGTCTACGGGCATGTCCACTCTTGGCGAGGTTGAAGAGGCTGTTCAGGTTCTTCAGGACGAAGCAGCGAATCGAATCACGCTTCTGCATTGTGTGACCGAGTATCCAGCACCCTTTGATGAGGTCAACCTCCGTGCGATGTTGACACTCAAGGCAGCATTTGGTCTTCCCGTTGGCTACTCAGATCACACGGCGGGCATAGAAGTTGCGGTAGCTGCTGTTGCTCTGGGCGCGGAGGTTATTGAAAAGCATCTCACGATGGACCGTTCGCTTTCTGGCCCTGACCATCATGCATCCCTCGAGCCGAATGAATTCGAAAAGATGGTTGCAGCAATCCGCCACGTTGAGTCTGCTCTTGGCACTGGTATTAAGAGTCCCGCCCCTTGCGAACTTCAGAACCTTCCAGTTGCGCGCAAGAGCGTTGTCTCTTCTCGGGCCCTTCGGGTTGGGCACCGAATTGTAAGAGACGACCTGGAAATCAAACGGCCAGGTAACGGTTTGGCTCCCAAATTTCTGCCGGCTTTGATTGGGCTTACATTACGCACAAGCGTCGACCGAGACGAGGTGTTGACGTGGAATCATTTCGCTTGAGGCGGATTAACGCATTTGTGGTAACAGCAACCCTACCTGGCTTTGTGGGTTGAAGTTGAACGGTCGCTGAAGGAACCCCGTGCTCTGCGACATCGTTGCAATTTGGAGGCGCTTATGTCAGATAACAACCAGAGAGGAAGTTTGAGGCCGCTCAACATTTACCTGGGCGACCTTACCTATACCACTCTTTCCCTTGCCACCGACGCATTCCCCCTCAACATAGGATTTATTGCGGCCTACGCGCAGAAAATCTTTGGCGGTGAAATCAATTTAAAACTCTTCAAGTACATTGACGACCTGGATCAAGCCATCAATGAGCGGCCCCCTGACATCCTGGGTTTGACGAACTATCCGTGGAATTTCCATGTGGGACAGGAGATGTTCAGGATGACGCGGGCAGTTTCGCCGGCGACAATCTGCGTAATGGGGGGGCCAAATATTCCTCTTGAGGATGAAGATCGCACCCAGTTCATTAAACGCAACTCCTTGATCGATTTTTACGCGTACCTTGAAGGGGAGGAGGCTTTTGCAGAACTCGTGAAGCGCGCGATGGAAACTGGCGTCGACCGCGCAAAGATGAAAGAGACTCCAATCGATGGATTTGTTCACAGGTTGAGTGATACAGAGGTTATGAAGGGCGCAATGCTGACTCGTCGTCGAATCCTCGATGAGATTCCGTCGCCGTACCTCACTGGATTTATGGACAAGTTCTTCGACGGCAAACTCGCTCCGATGCTGGAGACAAATCGTGGATGTCCATTTTCATGTACTTTCTGTCACGAAGGCAACCAACTCATCTCGAAGGTTAACTTTTTCAGTGTAGATCGCATCAAGGACGAACTGGACTACATTGCCGCCGCAGTGCGAAAAGCTCCGATCTTAACCTCGCATTTGATGTTCGCTGATCCAAACTTTGCAATGTATGAGCGAGACTACGAGATCGTTGAACACATTGAAGGCATCCAGCAAAAGCAAAACTGGCCCCGCTCGATTTTCGCCTCAACCGGCAAGAATAAGAAAGAGCGTATTGCCAAGGCTCTTCGGAAGCTGAATGGCACTCTGTCAATGTGGATGTCTGTGCAATCCATGGATCCGGTTGTGCTCCATGAGATTCAGCGCGATAACATCAGCACCTCGGAGATGATCGCATTAGCAGGCGTATATCAAGAGCTGGGTCTGCCGACGTTTTCGGAACTCATACTTGGTCTGCCTGGAGATTCGTACGAGCGTCATGTAAAGTCGATTTCTCAAGTTGTAGAGGCCGGGATTAACGTCGTGGAGGTTTATTCATGCATGTTGCTGAATGGAACCAAACTCGTCACAGCATTCAGCAGGGCAACTCACAACATCGGCTCCCATTTCAGAATTCTGCCACGTGATTTCGGTAAGCTGCAGAACGGGCGCATCGCTGTCGAAATCGAAGAAGTTATTACCTCGACCAATACACTATCGTTTCAGGACTACCAGGATGCCAGAAAGCTGCATTTGATGGTCGCAGTTGTGTATAACGGTGGCGGACTTAGCCCTTTGCTGAGGTTTATGCGGCAAAATAAGGTCCCAATCATCGGTTTGCTTCAAAGGTTAGTAACGAATATCAGGGAGGCGCCGGCTTCAGTTCAGGCAGTCTTCGATTCGTTTGTACGACTAACCAAGGATGAACTCTGGGAGTCTGAAGAGTCACTCCGTGCGTATATTTATGCAGAAAACAACTACGAGAAACTACTCACGGGTGAGATCGGTATCAATCTGATTCAGGTCCACACAGCCATGAGCCTCGCGGTGATCGACGAGTGGGTGGAGTACATTTTCCAAACTGCGGAAGCAATGTTTGGCGAAGAGGTCCGTGCTCATGTCGGTGAGGCTGAAATCCTCGACGATATCAGAGTTTTCTGTGAAGGACGGGTTCACAACATTTTCGGCGACGATCGTAACGAGGACTGTCCCAGCGTGGAACTGCATTATGACATCGCAAGGTGGATGCGAAGCCCGCTCGCAACACCGCTTTCCGAATTCAAGTTCAAGAGTGCTGTTAGAGTCGATTTTGGATTCTCAGACGCCAAAAAAGAAGAGATGGCGGCGCAGATTAAGCGATACGGTACAACGGCTACAGGGATAGGGAGGATTTTGATACAAATGGGCCGCGACCGCATCTGGCGTGAGCCGTCGTCGCTACCCGCGGTGAGTCGATCCAACGAATTACAGAGCAGTGTTCAAACAGCCATTCAACGCGCCAACGTGCTAGTGGAGCCCTCGTAAGCGGGTGGAAGCTTGGCACATTTCCGCGCGCCATCTTTGAAGCGCCGTATAAGGAATAGTTGACGTGACAAGGCGTAAGATCTGTGTGGTCACCACGAGCCGGGCAGACTTCGGGCTGCTTCAGAAGTTGATGCAGTGCATTGATGCTGATCGGGCGCTCGAGCTTCAGGTGATTGCATCAGGTATGCATTTGGCTGCGAAGTTTGGGCGGACTGTGCGAGAGATTGAGGCTGCAGGTATTAAGGTTGACCGGAAGATCAAACTAAGTCTCATTGGCGGATCAGCTCTAGCCAACGCAAAATCCATTGGAGTGGGCATCCCTCGCTTCGGAGACGCTTTCACGGAGTTGCGACCTGCGATTGTCGTTTTGCTTGGGGACCGATTTGAGATATTGGCACCCGCGACCGCCGCCCTCATGCTTCAGATTCCAATTGCGCATATCCATGGCGGTGAACGCAGTGAGGGTGCGATCGACGAGTCCATTCGCCATGCGATTACGAAGATGGCGGCACTCCATTTTGCCGCGACCGAGACATACCGGCGTCGAATCATTCAAATGGGAGAATCGCCCAAACAGGTTTTTAACTTTGGCGCTCCGGGACTCGATCAGCTGTACGACTGTGGCTTGCTGACCCGGGTACAACTTGAAGAAGAGCTTGGACTAAGTCTCCAGGAGCCAGTTGCACTTGTCACCTATCATCCCGTGACTCGAAATTCTGAAAGCACTGAGGTACAAATTAAGTCTCTGGTTGGCGCCATAAGGGCCAGCGGTCTGAAAGCAGTATTCACCATGGCTAACGCAGACGCACAGGGGTCTTTAATTAACATTCGCTTGCAGGCCGCATGCGCGCAGAATCCAGAACGCTTCAAATGGATACCTCACCTGGGGCATCGCCGCTATCTGAGTTGCCTTAAGCACTTCACACTCATGGTGGGGAACTCCTCAAGCGGCTTGATCGAAGCTCCTTCCTTCCGACTGCCTGTTGTGAATATAGGCGAGAGACAGAGAGGGCGGGTTCGATCTCCAAATGTCATTGATGTCCGATGCAGTCAGGCGGCGATTCAACATGGAATTAAGCGGGCGACCTCCCCACGCTTTCGCCATTTGTTGCGCGGAATGCGTAATCCATATGACCGCTTCCATGATGGGCTTGCGAGCGAGAGGATCAAGGACATTCTAAAATCGGTTGAAGTATCAGGCGACTTATTAACAAAGCGATTCTACGATTTGCCGCGAAAATGATTGTAGACAAGCCAACCAGCAGGCAGTTGTTTGAAAGTGCCGGAAACATGCGAGACGATACTCATGAATGAAGAGATTAAGCCGTTTTTAGTCCCTCAGACGCACACCATCCGGCAGGCAATGGAGAAGTTAGAGAAGAACGAGGAAAAGATTGCCTTTGTCGTCGATGAGGAATCAAGGCTTGTAGGTTCACTGACAGATGGTGACATCCGCCGGTGGATTCTCTCGGACGGTGATTTAAAGGCGCAGGTAATTCGAGTATGTAATCGCGAACCCCGCGTGGCCGAGGAGGGTTTTGGAGTTGAACAGGTTCGCGCTGAAATGCTAAATGGCAATTTCGGATGCGTTCCTGTTGTGAATTCTGAGCGCGAGATTGTGCGGCTCGTATTTTGGAAAGATCTTTTTCATGGCGAAGTCGCAACGAAACCGAAGAAACGTCTCGATTTGCCGGTTGTCATCATGGCCGGCGGCCTCGGGACTCGCTTAGCGCCCTTCACCAACGTCCTACCAAAGCCTCTCATCCCTGTAGGCGACCGAACTGTGATCGAAGTGATTATTGACCAGTTTGTCGCCTACGGATTAGCTCGGTTTCACCTTTCGATTAACTACAAGGCGAAGATTCTCAAATCCTTTTTTGAGGAGTTGGCCCCAACCTACTCAGTAGTATTCTTGGAAGAGAAGGAACCACGTGGGACGGCTGGTGGCCTCAGAGCGCTGTATAAGGCAACTCCAGAGAACTTGATTGTCACGAATTGCGACATCGTTATTCAGACGGATCTGGCAGAGCTGGTATCCTTTCATGTTGACAATAACTACGACCTGACTCTCGTTGCCTCTCTCAAGGAGTATCGCATTCCATACGGAATTTGCGAGTTGGGTAAACACGGCAGTTTGGCTCGCATTACTGAGAAGCCACAGTACAGCTTCCTTGTGAATACGGGTATGTATGTCGTACGGCGCGACCGGCTAAATCTAATTCCGGAAGAAACTCGGTGCGATATGACCGATTTCATTGAAGAAATACAGAAGTCTGGTGGAAGCATTGGAGTTTTTCCTATCAGCGAAAACGCCTGGGTCGACACCGGGGAATGGGTCGAATACCGCAAGGCGGTCGACAGTCTTGGCAGACTGGGCTCCCGAGGTTCCGCAGAGTGATCAAGCAAGCCAGGTACATCTCATGTTGAACGGAAAGCGTGTCATCGCGGTCATTCCCGCACGAGGGGGAAGCAAGTCGGTCCCCGGAAAGAACATCCGACCGCTCGCGGGCACCCCGTTGATTGCCTGGTCGATAGTGATCGCGAAGCAGGTTCAAGAGATCGACCGCGTAATAGTCTCCACTGACGATGACAAGATCGCTGATGTCAGCCGCCAATTCGCCGCTGAAGTGTATCCTCGCCCAGTCGAGTTGGCGACGGATGATGCCCTTGTAATCGACGCGCTCAAAGATCTGGTTTGTACGCTTAAGGCAGAGCAGGAGTCTGCGGAGGTTCTTGTAATCCTCGAGCCAACCTGCCCTTTTCGGTCTGTTGCAGACGTGAGGGAGTGCTTGAGCTTTTTTTCAACTGATGAGTATGATTGCGCCGCTACCTTCTGCACCGCCGAGTTGAATCCGCATAGGGCGTGGAGGATCAACGGACGAAGGCCTGAGGTGTTCATTCCAGGGGCAATACCCTGGCTTCCACGGCAGCAGTTGCCAGAGGCATATCAATTGAATGGCGCCGTTTACGCGGTACGAATTGCAGGGTTGATGGTCTCATCGCAGTCGATCCTATTCGGTCGAATTGGGGCAGTCAAAATGCCGCGGGAACGATCCATCGACATTAACGATCCCATCGATTTTCTTTTAGCCGAACAATTTGCTGTGGAAAGATCTCATGCGTAGAGTGCTTCTAATAACGGGTGCAAGCAGCGGAGTAGGTCTTTCACTTGCCAAGCACCTCAGTAATAGGTATGAAGTTGTTGCGGTCGCCAGGCGCGAAGAACGCATGCAGGAGGAGTTGGGAAAGCTGCGTGTAACCCTCCGGCAAACCGATTTGAGCGACCCCGTGCAAGTGTCGTCGCTTGTGGATTGGTTGAACTCCGAGTACGGGCATATTCCCTATGTCATCAATAACGCTGGAGTGAACATGCGTAGCCCAGTCGACGTCCTTGATGCCGACCAGCTGAACCGTAGCATGATGGTCAACGCGCTTGCTCCGTTCGCGATACTTCATGGGCTTTTGCCCGGAATGAAAACGAACAATTTCGGTAGAGTCATCAATATCACCTCCGGCGCTCCCCTGAATTGCTTCCCGGAATATAGTGCCTACAGCGCGTCGAAAGCAGCGTTAAACGCCATCACTGTCACCTGCGCAAAAGAATGCGCCGAGCTCAACATCCGCATAAATCTGATGAGTCCTGGGCCAGTACGAACAGAAATGGCGCCAAACGCCACAATGGATCCGTCGGCATGCCATCCGACGGTCGACTATCTCCTCGGGTTAGGGGAACACGGACCAACCGGGCGATTTTTCTGGCTCGGATATGAGATACCGCTCTTTCCAAATCTTGAAGGCATTGACTGGATGGGTGGCAAAGCGGACTCCCGATTCAAGAACGTGCTTGAGGCACCCGAATGAAGCGAATCGCGATCATTGGTTGCAGTGAAGGAAACGGACATCCCTTCTCTTATAGTTCGATCATCAACGGATATTCCGACGAAAACTTGGCCAACTCGGGATGGCCTGGAATATATGAGTATGTTCGCCGGCGCGATCCTTCAGAGTTTGGAATAGATGGGATAAAGATCACCCACGCATGGACTCAGCACCGCGAGGTCACCGAAAAACTCTGCAAGGCTTGTCGTATCCCCGACATGGTCGATCATCCGCAAGAACTGATCGGTAAGGTTGATGCGGTAATTATTGCGCGCGATGACTACGAGACGCACTTCGAATTGGCGATACCCTTGCTGAGAGCAGGCTTGTACGTTTTTGTCGACAAGCCTCTGAGTCTTGAAGCCTCCGAACTGCGAGCGTTCAGGCCGTATCTCGAAAAAGGTCAGTTGATGTCCTGCTCTGGTATGCGATACGCGCGCGAACTAGATGAGCCGCGCGCAGATTTAGCCGCATACGGACGAGTAAAATTGATTAGAGGTGCTATCGTCCTCTCCTGGGAGAAATACGGTGTTCATTTGCTTGACGCCGCATTGGGCGTTACGCCCGCACATCCTGTTTCTGTGAGGATGCTGCCATCGGATCACGCCTCTGCAGCCGTGCGTCTGGATGACGGCGCCCTGATTCAGATTGATGCTTTGGGCGAAAGTGCACGGACATTTCATTTGGAGATATTTGGTTCGCAGCGCAACGGAACGTTTGATATTACAGACAATTTTTCGATGTTTCGTAGAATGCTATGGCATTTCAGTGAGTCCATTCGCACAGACCAGCCGGCGATCGAGCCTGAAAGGACCCTGGAAATCATGCGCGTTTTGATTGCTGGTCAAATCGCCCAAAAAGAAAACAGGGAAGTATTTATCAATGAACTCTCGTTATAGGAATCTCTTTGAGTTGAATGGCAAGACCGCCGTAGTTACAGGCGCGGTCGGCATACTTGGCCAAAGGTTTTGCCGGGGCCTCGCAGAGTTTGGCGCGCAGGTCGCTGTGGTTGATCTGGAACTGGATCGTTGTGCGGCCTTCGCGGATGAACTTGAGCGTGATTACGGCACCCATGCACTCGGAGTGGCTTGTGATGTGTCGCATCCAGAATCTGTCGCGAACATGGTTAGTCAAGTTGTGAAGCGCTTTGGAACAATCGACGTCTTGCACAATAATGCCGCTTCCAAGTCCGCTGATCTTGACGCTTTCTTCGCCACTACCGAGGAATATTCACTTCAAGAATGGCGAAGAATCATGTCAGTCAATATTGATGGCATGTTCCTAGTAGCACAAGCAGTTGGCGGCCAGATGCAGAAACAGGGAACAGGGGGCAGCATCATACAAACCGCTTCAATTTATGGTCTTCTTTCATCGGACAAACGAATCTACGAGGGCTCGCACTACCTTGGACGTCAGATCAGCAATCCGGCCGTGTATTCAACATCCAAGGCCGCAGTCGTTGGTCTAACGCGGTACCTTGCAGGAAACTGGGGTGATAAAGGGATTCGGGTCAACGCACTCGTCCCGGGAGGCGTAGAGAGCGGGCAAAACGACACGTTCAAGTCCCGTTATTCTGCCCGCATTCCGTTGGCGCGCATGGCCCAACCAGACGAAATGGTCGGTGCACTTGTCTATCTGGCGTCTGACGCATCAAGTTACGTCACCGGGCACTGTCTCGTTGTCGACGGGGGCCTTAGCGCTTGGTAAATGGTTGGCTAAGCCGCCCGAATCAGAAACGTATTTGAGTCTTAGCAAAGCCTCCACGATAGAAAATACTTAGATTACTTCTGCGGGCTCGTTGGTCAATTCTTACTGGCTAGTTACCCTGGTCATCTTCATTTTTCTGATTTTATCCCGTTATATAAGGCCCTGAGGAAATCGGGGCGTCAGGAGAACCATATTCCAATCGTGGGCATGGATACCTACAATAAAAGCTTCACTTTTGACCGGAGCAAGGATTGGAGTAAACCGATAACCTCGGTGCGTTTTCTTGCGGCCGTTTATATCATCGCGTTTCATTGGATTCGTCTAATGCCGATCCGAGAGCTCAGTGGATTCGGCTTTCGTTTTGCTGCGGCTCTTGGAGGAGTAGGTTTCTTCTATTTTCTTTCCGGCTTTGTCCTTGCCTGGGTCTATCTACGTCCGTCGCAGCCAATTGACAAGAGAAGGTTTTTCGTGGCGCGATTTGCGCGGGTCTATCCTGTGTTCTTGTTGACACTTGTTGCCGATTTACCGTGGTTCTTTGCTTCCCACGTAGCCACTTTAGGTTATCAAGCTGCACTTGCCAAAACTGGCTCTACGTTCGCCGCTAGCCTGTTGTTGCTCCAAGCGTGGTATTCGGGCTTTTGGGGAATGGATACTCCAAATTGGTCTCTGTCAGCGGAAGCGTTTTTCTATGTGCTGTTTCCTTTTCTTGGAGTTTGGATCTGGTCGCTCCGGTCCAAATGGACCTGGGTTTCCATCTTTCTGGTTTACATTGGCGGCCAAACTTTGGTCGTACTTGTATTGGCTGCGGCGATAGCCCATCATGCTTCGTCTCTTGGCTTGGAGTCTCTCCTTTATCTTCCGCCATTGCACGTTTCAACTTTCATTCTCGGAATTCTAATGGCCAGGTTACAAGTGTCATCAATTGAAAGGTACGGCACCGGCCCGCTTGCGCCATGGGCGATTTATTCTGCCCTAGGCGCGGGGCTTGCAATCTGTTTCGGGGTTGCGCATTTCACTTCAGATAAGTTTGATAATTCTATGCAAGGCAGCATATTGCTGCGTGACGGAAGCATGGCCCCGCTTTTTTGTGTAATTGTGTGGGCACTTTCAAGTGGGAGCACGGTTGTTTCACGATTGTTGAGCGTCAAGTGGCTGGTATTCCTCGGCAATTGCAGCTTTGGTCTATATCTGATTCACCTGCCGATCCTGCATGTTCTCGGTCCGGCAATGCAGCCGTTACTGTGGGGTCGGTCTCATAGCGAGTTTTGGCTTTTCTACATCCTTCTATTCCTTCTTTATCTAGCGTTGTGTATTCCAGTCTCCATTGCGAGTTTCTATTGGGTTGAAACTCCTGCGCGCCGATGGATCTCAGTACGATTCAACGCCAGGCGCAGCGAATCTTTGGAAGCTGGTTTCCCAGTTGGAGCCTCAGCCGAGTCGAAGATCGTTCAGGGTCTTAAGGCTTAAAGCCTGTTGCAGACACCATATGAATCTCAAAGATCTCCTGTTCTCCGATCGACGAGTGTCTACCGCTGTAACTCTTGCAATCCTGCCATGGATCATCGCAGCATTTGTTGCGAGTGGTGGTAGCGTACATGTCGCTATCGACTTTCTTTTATACGGAATTTTGATTGTTGCTACCGGCTACGGCATCATTTGCGCGGCGCTCCCGTGTCTAGCGAGATCTCAAGCAATCTTTCTGGCACCGGCACTGGGTATCCTTGCGCTCTCGGGTTTGACCGCGCTCTGGCTACGAGTGCCGCTTCCACTCGTCTGGGTACTGCCCCTTTGGCTCGGGCTGTTTGTGGCCGGGGCAGTGTGTCTTTGGAAGGATCGCACGATTTGTGCGAAAACGACGGTTCCCCATGCCGGGATTCTAACCATCCTGTCCTTATTGATCTGCGCGGTGTTCTTCTTCTTCCCGGCCCGCAGGGACGCAGTCTTGCGAGGAGATGGAAGCTTCAATTGGATATACGCCGATACGGAGCATTTCTACTCAATTTCTTCGAGCATTAAGAGAGAGGAACTTCCACCCAAAAGCCCGGGAACAGTTACAGCGGATCTCCTTTATCACTTTGGTCCCTATGCACCGGCCGCTGTGATCTCCAGAATTGACGGTCTTGAGTTGGGGGATGCCTTGGTGCGCGTGACTCGTGGCGCATCGATTTGGGCGCTTGTGCTCTCGTGTTTTGGATTGGGAACATTACTCTCATCCAGAGTAAACGAGGAAAAAGTCGGGGGAATTGCTACCGTCGCAGGGCTTTTCTTTTATGGTTCTATCTCGTCGCTCTTTACGGACGAGAGAAACAGCTCAAGTTATGTGACGGGAGCCATCCTTTTCAAGATACCTCAGGTGGAGGTGCTCGCTGATGGAGGGCCGTTCAGTCATCTTCTATTAGGGCATTCGGTGCTACACGGCCTGGGTGCCATAACTGCAATCATGAGCTTGTGCCTCATCGAAAGTGGGCGAGAGTCTGTTTCGGTTTGGCGGAGAATAGTATTTCTTGCTCTACCATCTCTCGCGGTCCCGGTGAATTCAGTGGCGGCTCTGTACTGTTTTGGCATCGTGGGTGTTCTTTTGTTTTGGAGACACCTTGCGACTCTCTGGGCGTGGATTTCAATTTTGCTGATGGTCAGTCTTTTTTGGGAGGCCTGGCACATCATGGGCTACAGCCATGCCTCAGATGGCGCGATGACGACTGTCAATACGCATCCGACTACGCAATGGTGGATGCTCACTGTTGGATTTCTGGTCGGTCTGGGCTTTCGAATAATGGGATTTCGCTGGATCTCAAAGCCTCTATCGGATCCTCTTGCAGCTTTGGTTCTGGTGAGTGTAGTCGGCCTGCTGACGTTCAACCTTCTATTGTTAATCAGGGATGGAAATCAACGATACGGCATCTACTATCTGCAATGCATGTTCAGCATTTTTGCATTTTCTCGTGTTACCCCCGGTTGCTGGCGTGGCTCCGAACGCTCTAAATGGGCCGCATCGTGGTTCAGGCTGGCTAAGATAGGCATGGTCGTTCTCACGATTTCGGGAGTCTTGATTGGTATCGTTGCCCAGATAACTCACAGCCACACAGGTGTCGATTCATTTGGCGTCAAACTCCTTTTATGTGTCATTTCAACCCTGTTCCTCGTTGGTGTTTCCGAACTGATGAAGCGGAACGTCCGCTTTTCCAATACGGCTTCCGCGATTCTCATTTGCACACTATCGCTTGGATTTCTAGCATGGATTACGCCATGGATAAACTTTGGCATGGGGCGGATGAAGATGGATGTGTCTCTTGCTCCCGGCGAGGTACGAGGACTGAAACGTCTTCGGGAACTTGATTCAGGGGACGAGCGATTCGCCACGAACAAACATAGTGTAGAAAGCCTGGCCTCAAACCGCGAGCGATCCTACGGATATGTTGGGCTTTCCGAGCGTCCCGTGCTTCTCGAAGGCTATCTGGATCGGGGCGAGACACTACTACCCTGGTTTGAGACACTGCTTCATGACAATGACCTGATGTTTACTACTTCCGATCCGGGATTGATGTACAACATTGCCAAGGCTTGGCACGTCCATTGGCTTGTCGCTCGTCCGGGAACAGACATCGCCCTACCGAGACCGCTGCCCGCGTGGCTAGTCGAGCAACAGGATTGCGGTGATCTCAAGATTTACAGGGTGAATTATTGAGGAGTCAGATATTCTGATGGATCGTAAAGTCACCATCGTCATGTACCACTATGTCCGCAATCTGGAGCGCTCACGGTACCCTGGGATCAAGGGGCTATCGGTCGAACGATTTTGTAGACAGCTTGACTACATTCAGATCAACTACACGCCTATTTCGGTAGATGATTTATTGGCTGCGCTTGCATGCGAGAAGAATGAGCTGCCGCCCAATCCAATTCTCTTAACCTTTGACGATGGGTACGTGGACCACTTCGCAAATGTATTTCCCCAACTGGATTCACGGGGCATTAAGGCCTGCTTCTACCCATCCGCGCGACCAACTCTTGAACATAGAGTGCTGGACGTCAACAAGATTCAGTTCTTGCTCGCATCTGTTTCCGATGCTGGAATCTTGCTTGACGAAGTGTTCTCGTCCCTCGCGGAGTTTCGCGCGGAATATCAATTAAAAACAAGAGAAGAGTATCTCCGCGTAGAGAGGGTAAAGCATCGTTACGACAGCGGCGAGGTGAGTGTAGTCAAAAGCCTTCTCCAGCACGAACTGCCGGGCGCGGTGCGAGAAGAGGTCGTGCGGCGATTATTCGCGAAATTTGTAACGGCCGACGAGGCTGCTTTTGCCTGCGAACTTTACATGTCGGTGGATCAGATCGCCTGTCTGCGACGCTATGGAATGCACATCGGCAACCACGGTTTTTCTCATGTTTGGCTGAATCGCGTACCCGCAGATGTGCAATCATTTGAAATTGATCGCTCACTTCAGTTTTTGAACAAGGTCGGAATAGAAGGTGACCAGTGGACGATGTGCTATCCCTACGGCGGATACAATGATTCGGTTTTGCAAATTCTGAAGGCTCGCCGATGCCGGCTTGGATTCGCGGTGGAGAACCGCGTTGCGGATCTTAAGGTCGATGATCCGCTGACACTACCTCGAATAGACACGAACGATCTTCCAAGTTAGGCTGCTCAAAATGAAAACGATGATTCAGATGTTGCAAGACCTCACGCCTCTCAATCGAGCGGTTTGCTCCCTCGGCTACGATCAGTCCGTGAGCTATCTCTGCAACGAGTTACCATTTCACGTGATCGCCGTACCGAGTTCCTACGAACACAATGGATGGGTTATACCTCCGTCCTGGGATGTCGTAGAAGCGAAAATTTTCAAACAGGGGGTTATGGTTTATGACGGAACGAGCCATCCCCTTGGCGTAATTGCACTTTCAAATAGCTTTTCTGGAACCGTAGGGTTGGACGAGCTCTTGCGTCATGTCCACTACGATCACCGATATGAAGACTCGATTCCTTTCCATTATCGACAGCAATTCCGAAGCTGGAGTAGGGATTGGGGTTTTTGCATGCCAAAAAGCGTGTATGACCGTCTCACCCCAGGTGATTACGAAGTCATCATCCGCACTGTGGAGTCACCAGGCGTGATGAAGATCCTGGAGTACAAACACCAGGGCTCCCTCGACTTGACGATCGTGCTCGCGGGTAGCCTGGATCACGCTGGTGTGGCAAATGACGGGCTAGCCGGTTGTGTCGTAGGTATGGAGGTGATGCGTCGCCTGCAGGGACGAAAAACCAAGTTCACCTATTCCCTTGTTCTGTCACCTGGAATTCTTGGATCTGAGATTTACTTGGCCTGGCTCAATAAGCAGGATCGCCAGCGCATTCTTGAAGGGATCTTTCTAGAGATGCTTGGTTCTGACACGCCACTCGCCGTTCAGGAATCGAGGCGAAGTATGGTAAGCGTGTCGCATGCACTGAAGTCCAGTCTGGATCAGTTGGGCTTGGCTTATCGGACGGGTCCTTTCGAAAGTATTATCGTGAACGACGAATATGTGTGGGAAAACTATGGCATCCCCATGCTCTCCTTTTCGCGATTTCCGTATCCGCAGTACCACTCAAGCTTGGATTCTGCGGAGATCATGAAAGATACCTCGCTCAACGAGGCGGTTGACGCGTTGATAGGGGCTGTCGATCGTCTCGAAGCGTCGCCCATGATTATGCGAAAATTTGAGGGAAACATCTGTTTGTCGAATCCAAAATACGATTTATACGTCGACTATGGACAGATCGCACTGGGAGATAAACTAACTGATGGCCGGCGCCGGATGAGAACCCTTATGGACCTTATCCCCGCCTTGGAGCGCCCCGTAAGTGTCAAAGCCTTAGCAGACCACGTAGGGATACCAGAAAATGAGGCAAACGAGTACCTGCTTCGATGGGAAGCGAAAGGCCTGATCGACCTGTTATGACCGTGTCACGCCTTAGGTTGTGCTCGCATCGCATCTGCCTGTTGGCAGAATTCTTAAAACCATCAAGCTAAAAACATGCCCCACCCTTCTAACATATCGATCACGGATATAGATTCTCGATTGCCGCCAGTTTCAGAGTTCAGACTGAAACCTTGGAATCACTCTTACGGTGGCGATTACTACGGGTCGCTCAAAGTGGCGGCGGAATACTGTGAATTTGCAGAAGTTCCGGAACGCTACCCTGGAAACTGGCAGCATGGTACCTGGCCGCCGTGGCAGAAGATCCAGCCTGAAGTACTGGTATACGGGGCCCCCAAGTCATCAAGATGTTTCGTAGCGCGACCGGATGAAGTTAGCTTCTTGAAGGCTGGTGGCTATAGCGATGTCCGCGCGATCGGACTCCCAATCATCTACACTCGGCCATCTGGTCTCGAACGAATTCCGAATAGCCTGCTGGTGATGCCAACGCATTCACTAGTTACGGACGTGATACTGCCTCCGACTGGCAGATATATTAGCGAGATTGATTCAATAAGGAACCGCTTTGATTTCGTAGCAGCCTGCGTCTCTGCGCAATGCATTTCCAGGGGGATGTGGGTTAATGAGTTGACGCGTCGTGGGATCCCGGTCATTCGAGGTGCTGGCATCGACGATGCAAATGCTCTCGATCGGATGCGGGCGCTTTTTGAGAGCTTCGAATACGTGACTACCGACACCTACGGTAGCCACGTATCCTACGCGCTGTACTTTGGCGCGAAGGTTTCAATCTGGGGAACCGCTACTCCCGCACTTCGCGAAAATGTCCTAAGCGATGGGGCATGGGCGCCTTTTCCCGAAGCTGTAGATAAGCTTTTTTCAGAAGAAACAGCCCGTCATGAGCGGGAATACCTCAAGCCTCTGAGAGTTGATCCATGGAACGGTGTACTCGATGTGAGTTCTGGAAAACTCATGCTGGGTCACGAGAAAAAGCTCACTCCGAGTGAGATGCGACAAGCTTTCAGATGGACTCCCTCTGGAATCTTGACTGAAGGCATTCGACAGAGGGTGCGTAGTTCGCAACTTTGGCGAGCGGGATCGGCCGCCAAGAGGCGCCTCTTCGCGCATGAAAAGGGATAAGCCACCTTGAAGATTTGAATTGCCGGCTCGGTTTGTAAGCATCTTCGATAGACTCTTCATTTTGTCGTTCAGGCGCCTGAGCTTTCAGGATAGGCAAATCGCAGACTGCACCGAGTCGCCGATCACTCTCGAAGTAAGGCTCCAGAGAGACAATTAAGGCATCAAGATTTGCCACAACATTGTAGGGAACGCAAAGATCGAGCTATGGGAGATAGAATGAACATTCTGGTTACTGGTGGTGCAGGATATGTCGGTTCGACTTTAGTGCCTTTGCTTTTGGCCGACGGGCATCGAGTTCGTGTGCTCGACTCGATCCTCCACGGCGGTGATTCACTGCTTGGCGTTTGGCCTCATCCCAACTTCGAATTTGTCCGTGGCGATGTTTGTGATCGATCGGTGCTGAAGAAGACCGTCGCCGGAATCGATGCGGTCGTTCATCTTGCTGCGATTGTTGGAGATCCGGCATGTTCCCGCCAGCCAGATGTGGCTCGTGCCGTCAACTTGGATGCCTCTTTAAACCTCATCGAGGAGAGTCAGAAGGCTGGAGTCAATCGATTTGTATTTGCCTCCACATGTAGCAATTACGGAAGAATGAAAGACCCAAATGTATACGTGGATGAGGAATCAGAATTGAGCCCAGTTTCCCTCTACGCCGAAACAAAAGTAGCGGTGGAAAAAGCACTACTGGATAGCGGAAATAGTGGACGGTGGTGTCCAACGCCCTTACGATTTGCGACCGTCTTTGGAGTCTCGTCGCGGATGCGATTCGACCTAACGGTAAACGAATTTACAATGGAAATGCTCACAAAGAAGCACTTGAAGGTCTTCGGTGAACAGTTCTGGCGCCCTTATATACATGTGCGAGACGCAAGCAGGGCTATTCATCTCGTTCTTACGTCACCTTCGGAAAAAGTCGCGAGAACAGTGTTTAACGTAGGCGCAACCGATCAGAACTGGCAAAAGCAACAACTCGTTGAAATGATTCGGCCGCATGCCCCGGACGCCGTCGTAGAATTCGTGCACAGACAAGAGGATCCTCGAGACTATCGCGTATCGTTTACGAAAATCGCAAACCGGCTTCACTTCGAAATTACCCGGACCGTGGCCCAGGGAATTGAGGAAGTGGCGCACCTTGTGCGTAGCGGAGTTATTCGGAATCTCAGCGACGAAAGGTACCGAAATTGAGTCCAACCAGAGAGTTGATTCACGGTGTCTCGCCTGAAGTTGACTTCGTTCCATTGATCGTTCCCGAAATCCGTGGAAACGAATGGAAATATATCAAAGAGTGTCTCGATACCAATTGGGTGTCGTCTGTCGGCACCTATGTTGACAGATTCGAGCAGATGATTGCGGAGCGTGTTGGCACCAAATATGCCGTTGCCACAGTCAACGGCACCTCGGCGTTGCATATCGCGCTGATTATGGCAGGCGTTCAGGCAGATGACGAAGTGCTGGTTTCATCGCTTACGTTCATCGCCCCCGTCAACGTGATCCGCTACGTAGGTGCGTGGCCAATATTTATTGATGCCGAATTGGCTTACTTGCAGATTGATCCAGTTAGGGTGGCCGAATTCCTTGAAAGCAGCTGCAAATGGGATGGCGAGTGTTTGCGCAACATAAAGACAGGTCGCCGAGTGAAGGCGATTCTTCCGGTCCATATTCTCGGGCATCCGGCAGACCTTGATCCGATTATCGAGATTGCCTCGAAGTATTCTTTGCCGGTGATCGAAGATGCCACGGAGGGTCTTGGTGCAGCCTATCGCGGAAAAAGCCTGGGCAGCCTTGGTGATGCGGCTTGTTTTAGCTTCAATGGAAACAAGATCATTACCACCGGCGGTGGTGGCATGCTCGTGACCAACAACCCTGAGTGGGCCGCTCGCGCTAAATACCTGACCACCCAGGCGAAAGATGATCCGATCGAATATGTGCATAACGCAGTTGGTTACAACTATCGCTTGACGAACCTATTGGCGGCGATGGGATGCGCACAAATGGAACAACTCGATGCGTTTGTAGAAGCGAAACGACAGATTGCAAAACGGTATCAAGAATCGTTAGGAAATCTGGCAGGGATTCGGTTGCCGAAAGAGGCAGATTGGGCGTTTAGCACCTTCTGGATGTATACGGTGTTAGTGGACGAGAAAGAATCGCCTATAAACTCGCGAGACCTGTTACGCGAACTCGCAACCGCGGGCATTCAGACCCGTCCACTCTGGCAGCCGATTCACCGCTCTAAGGCGCACAGCTCTTCGCACGGCACTCCGTGCCCGAATTCAGATGAACTCTACGCGAAGGGTATTAGTTTGCCTTGCTCGGTTGGGCTCACGCCTTCCTCTCAGGGGCGCGTAATCGAAACGCTGATGAATCTCATGGGCAATCGTAACGGTTAGCTAATCATCAGTGATCCAGAAGCAGGTAATTCCGTCGCGCCATCAGTCTGATTTCTGAATCGTGCAGCTTCAATCGGTACGAGACGATGGGGTGTTAACAACTTAACGGGGCCGATCAATCCGAACATCATCGCGGAAAGTTCTAACCTCACCTCTAAAGATCAACCGCGGATAGTTACCCGGAGCCAGGTAATCAATGAGATTTGCGTTCATCACCGCAATGCTCGGGTCCCCTTGGGGCGGCAGTGAAGAACTTTGGAGCCAGGTCGCTATAAGACTTGTGCGTGCCGGCCACAAATCCTGCGCGTTGGTGCCATTTCGGTCGCAGCTTTCTGAAAAAGTATCGAATTTGGCCCAACAGGGTGTCATGGTCCGTGCCTACCCCGGTCCTTCGTTTCTTGCGGGGTCGACTCGTTACTTATGCGACAGGCTGACTATGGGCTCAAGAAGGGCCTCTGCGTGGTTAAGACGGTTTTCGCCTGATTTGGTCGTAATTTCTCAGGGCGAAATCGAAGGTGGTCTGAGGTGGGCCAGAGTCTGTCGTGAAGCCAGCATCCCCTATGTGATCATTCTCCAATGCAATAGCGAGTTGATGTGGTTTGAAAAGAATTCAGTTGATAAAGCTGTAGCCTGTTACACAGGTGCTCGCAGCGTTTTCTGCGTCTCCCAGGGGAATCTCGATCTTCTGCGCCTTCAGGTGGGCGAGCCGCTGCCACAGGGTGAGTTGGTTTGGAATCCTTACAATGTCTCTTCTGAACGTATTGCACCGTGGCCGACCGAAAACGATCTGTTGCGAATGGCTTGCGTGGCCCGGCTCGATCCCGCTGCCAAAGGGCAGGATCTGCTGCTGAAGGTAATGGCACGTCAAGAGTGGCGGGAGCGTCCAATTGAAGTCAATTTCTTTGGAGAGGGTCCCTACGATCTCGCTTTGCGACGGCTGGCTAGCTTGCTTCAAATAAAGAATGTGCGATTTCGAGGCCATGTCAACGATATCAACGCAATCTGGAATGAACATCATATTTTGGCGCTTCCTTCGAGATACGAAGGTCTTCCCTTGGCCTTGGTTGAGTCCATGTGGTGCGGTCGGCCTGCGGTCGTTACGGATGTAGCAGGCAATGCGGAATTGTGCGTCGACGGAGTTACTGGATTTGTTGCCTCGTCTGCTAGCTTGTCATCTTTTGCCGAGGCAATGGAGAGAGCGTGGGCGGCGCGTACGGAATGGAAACGGATTGGCGACGCTGCGCGCGCACGAGTCGAAACTCTAGTGCCAGAGGATCCGGTTGGTGTGTTTTCCGATCGATTGCAAGCCTGCGCTGCCGAGCACATCGGCAGCGTACCCTTGTCTAAAGCCGCTCAGGATCGATGATGCGATCAGTAATCTCGTTAACGTTTGATGATGGGCTTCGCTGCCACTTTGAGAAGGTTGTGCCTATTCTCGATGCATATGGTTTGCCGGCTACCTTTTTCCTGGTCGCGAACGCTGATTGGAGTCTGAAGGATGGGCAGCGACATCCTCGCTGGAGGAAGACGCACTGGAACAAAAAAGATGTGCAACTGCTGAAAAACATGATCCAGCAGGGACACGAAATTGGTTCGCACAGCGTGCATCACAGACATCCATATCTTGATCGCGATCCGCTGTATGAAGCGCAGCACTCCAAACAGTGGATAGAAGATCGGCTCGGTACAGAGATCTCTTCCTATTGCTACCCATTCTGTCATTTCAATGAACCCATTAAGGCCGCCGTCATCAATGCAGGCTATGGCCAAGCACGTTGGGGAGCAAACGAGGTCTATTATCCATTCGAGGAAAATATTGATCTCTTCAAGGTCGATTGTCGGCTCATCAGCAAATTTGGATACGAGCGAACGCGAGGCAATTTCATCGGCAAGTATGGTGCTGAAGATGTTGCGGGCTGGTCACGGCCCGATTGCTGGCACGTGTTGATGTTTCATGGAATTGGAACCATCAAGGATGGTTGGTGGCCAATTCCAGTAACAGAGTTTGAAAGGCAAATGGGTGAACTTGCTCGGATGCGAGACTCCGGCGAGGTCGAGGTTGCTACGTTTAAAGAAGGTGCCAAGGAATTCCGCCATCGAGAGATTGCGAGAGGTGAATTGCGCATTGAGGCTTCGACATGAATATCACGGTAATTGT
Organism: Telmatobacter sp. DSM 110680; assembly: GCF_039994875.1. Classification (GTDB taxonomy): domain Bacteria; phylum Acidobacteriota; class Terriglobia; order Terriglobales; family Acidobacteriaceae; genus Telmatobacter. Next base: position 3,322,758 of record NZ_CP121196.1, read on the forward strand.
ATGCACATACAATCGCTGCCAAACCGTGACGAAGTCTCTGGATAGTATCGCCGTCCAAAATGTTCCCGAATTCGTAGAATGGAACGTCTTGGTTGTAGACAACAATTCGACTGACCAGACTCGCGAAGTTCTGGAGAAATATTGCATCAAGAATCCCAGGTTCAGCTACGTCTTTGAGTCAAAACAGGGACTTTCGCACGCTCGCAATGCAGGTATTCAAAAAGCGAGCGGTCAGATCCTGGCATTTACCGACGATGACGTGACAGCCGATCCAGACTGGCTCTGGAGTCTGACCTCATCGTTGAATGGAGGTGAATGGTCCTTTGCAGGCGGAAGAATTATTCCCGTTTGGCCGGGCAGGCTTCCGGACTGGCTCTCGGAGGATGACTTCGCTACGATGGGTCCATTTACTGGATTTGATGAAGGCCCCGAAGCCAAACGTCTAACGCGCCCGACGTATGGAGGCAACACGGCTTTCCGTCGTGAAATCTTCGAGAAGTATGGTTGCTTCCGGACAGACCTAGGACGTTCCAGCAACAATCTGCTAGGGCGGGAGGACATCGAGATCGCGAATCGACTCTTCGCCGCTGGCGAGCGGCTTCGCTACGAGCCTAATGCTGTTATCCGCCATCCGGTAGAGGAATACCGCATGACAAAGCGGTATGTCTTGAAGTGGGCTTATTGGGACAGTCGGTCAGAAATCGCGGATACAGGACCGCCAGAAACGAGATGGTCCATAAAAGGGGTTCCGCTCTCTCAGTTTCGGAGGGTAGTAAGGTGGGCGTTTCAATGGGCAATCTCGACGAACCCTCGAAGTCGGTTTTTCTGCCAACTCCAGATGTGGAAGGTCATTGGGACCGCTGTGGCGTGTTATCGCGAGTCGGGACGTGGAGTTCGCCAACCCTCTGCCGCTAGCCGGGTAACTTCCGAATGATCCGTATTCAATCTGAAGACTTCCAACCCAGATCCACGCATCAGGCATAAACATGTCGATTGTTCGCAGTCAGTGCTGGCCAAAGATCCTTTTCGTCACTTCCCACTGGCCCTTGGCGCCTGCCTACGGAGCACAGCAACGCGTATTGAATCTCGCCCGGTTGATGATGAGGTTTGCAGATGTATCTTGGGTCATCGCACCTTCTGAGCGTGAAGACGAAGAGACGGCACGTCGAAGCATGCATGAATTTGATGTGCGCGCCGTTATGCGACCTAAGCTGGCTAGCCCCGGTAGCTTCCTCGGCAGGCCGTTTAGGAGACTTCGCCACGAGTTCGACCGATCTTTTATGGAGATGGACGACTACATTGCGGAGGAAAGTGACCGCGCAAAACTACAGGAACTGATATCCGAGTATGATGTCGTTTGGATCCACACAATCCGAACAGCGCACTGGTTCCGGATCGATCGGTGGCCTCATTCTGTGCTGGATATTGATGACTTGCCCAGCGCGATATACCGTTCTACAGCCCGGGAAAACGGCAGCTTGATTAGACGTTTGAAAGATCGCCGAATGGCTTGGATCTGGAATAGACGTGAAAGAGTCTTGATTAACAGGTTCGACGTTTTGGCGGTTTGCAGCGAAGCCGACAGGTTATCCGTAAATCGCGCCGAGCAAACTTATGTCATTCCAAACGGAGCGAACCCTCAGACGATACACGTTCGCAAAAATTTAGAAAAACCAATTCTTGGATTTATTGGAAACTGCGGATTCTGGCCCAACGAAAATGGTCTCAATTGGTTCATCCACGAAGTGTGGCCATTGATAAAGCGCGAAGTCCCCGAGACTGAACTGCGCATCGTTGGAGCGGAAAGCGATCGGCTCTTTCCGACCATGGGACCGGACATCGCCGGCTTGGGATGGCTGGCTGATCCAGGAGAAGAGATCGCATCCTGGTCTGCTACGATTGTGCCGATCAAGATGGGATCCGGAACGAGAGTCAAGGTCGCGGAGGGGTTCGCGCGCAAATGTCCGATTGTCTCCACTTCCTTCGGTGCCTTTGGATATGACGTTGAAAGCGGAAGGGAACTTATCCTAGCGAATGCGCCAGATGAATTTGCGGCGGCATGTCTTCATCTGATTCGAAATCCGCAGAGCGGGGAGGAACTTGCCGAACGGGCATACGCTCGCTTCCTGGAATGTTGGACATGGAATTCCTTTCAGGGCTCCGTTGAAAACGCAGTTCAGGCCTGCCTTTCGAGGTCTGACGTCGGGTCTTCCACATCGAAAGAAGACACTCTTCATACACTTACCTCGTTCTAGGGAGTACCAAGACCGTAGGAATTGAGATCTGTCGGTCGCGCCTTTCTCTGCCCAGGTATCGTTCCAAGAAGAGTCGCCGCGCCGAAGGTCAAATAAGGTGCAAAAAATACAACTACCGCGTCATGTCCGATGCCAGAAATTCGTGCTTGAATAAGATGTTTCCCATTCGAGCGTTCAAATCGTGAAGAGAAAAGTCGCAATTGTCGGTGGCGGGATTGTCGGTCTTGCGACGGCGTATCGGCTTCTCCAACGATTTCCAGCGCTTCGACTGCTTCTTCTCGAGAAAGAAAGTGGGCCTGGCCGCCATCAAACTGGACACAATAGTGGAGTGCTTCACTCCGGCCTTTATTACAAGCCCGGTTCGTCAAAGGCTCGTCTTGCGGTCCAAGGCATCCGCAGCATGGTCGAGTTTTGCGCGCAGCACGATGTTCCATTCGAGCAATGCGGAAAGATCGTTGTTGCCACTGAAGAAGAGGAAGTTCCTCGGCTTCGCGAGCTGTTGGAACGGGGAAAAGCGAATGGATTGGAAGGCCTTCAACTTCTTGGTCCAGAGGGCATTCGAGAAATCGAACCTCACGCTTCCGGCATCGCGGGAATTCGCGTTCCGCAGGAGGGAATCGTCGACTTTTCCGCCGTTGCAAATACCCTGACTACGGAGATTAAAAAGCTCGGTGGAGAGGTGCTCTTTTCGTCAGAGGTGCTCAAACTGGACGACAAGAACGGTTGGAGGATCCAGACAAACCGAGGCGATTACGAGGCAGAATACCTAATCAATTGCGCCGGATTGCATTGTGACCGGGTGAGCCGGTTGGCGGGGAACCGCGACTCAACCCGCATCGTTCCTTTTCGTGGTGAGTATTTCAAACTAAGAGAAGACCGGCAACATCTGGTTCGAAACCTGATTTATCCGGTGCCGGACTCGAAGTTTCCATTCCTTGGCGTGCACTTTACGCGCATGATTCAGGGAGGAGTAGAAGCCGGACCGAATGCAGTCCTGGCCTTCGCGCGAGAAGGATACAGGATGAGCGATATTTCCATTCGAGATATGATCGAGACGCTGACATACCGGGGCTTTTGGAGGTTTTTTCTTCGCTATCCTCGGATGTGCTGGGAGGAATTCAGGCGCTCGATGAGCAAAGCCCTGTTTTGTCGTTCTCTGCAGCGTCTGGTCCCCGATCTCCAAATTCAGGACCTGGTCCAAGGGGGAGCAGGCGTGCGGGCGCAGGCAGTTTCGCCCTCGGGGGAACTGGTGCAGGATTTTTGTTTTGTCCGGCAGCCAACGGCACTTCATGTTTTGAATGCTCCCAGCCCTGCGGCAACAGCCGCCTTAGCGATTGCAAACGATGTGATTGACCAGCTGAAAGATGCACTGAGCTCAGTCTGACGACCCGCCGGTTTGTGATTAAGAAATTAGCGGATTACAATGCAACATCTCGTTATTACTCTGCGTTGGCAGGTCGTTTGATGGGTGTAGAAGAGTCGGGGGAATTTAGTGTTCGATGACGGTACGAAAGTGAATCGACAAGCAGGCGTAAGTCTCTTGTTGACCGAACATTTCCGATGCCCTGAAGACCTCATCGATCTGACGGTCAACGAGGGTATCGCTGGTGAGTTAGGGTACTTTCGCTTTGGAGCCGAAGCGGTCTGCTTCGGTCAAAGTACATCTGCCACCGCATGTTCAGTAACTGACTCCCTTTACGACGTCCAACAAGACGTCCGCAATGTGAATGGGAAGGCTCAACTTCCGTTCGATCCAGTTGAAGTCGTAGGGAATTTCCGCAACGAGCGCTACAAACGGAGCCCATCAAATGATCGGAAGGAAATAGACGCAAATAGCCTGATCCGACAACTCTACTACTTCGTCCGACCTTTGATGCCCGTTGCGGTGCGCAAGCACCTGCAGCGAAAGTATTTTCGTGGTTGGGAAAAGATTCCGTTTCCGAAGTGGCCAGTCGATTTCAGCACTGAGAAGCTCTTCGAGCAACTTCTCATCGTTTCAATGAATGCGCAAAATATCAAGAGTCTGCCCTTTATCTGGTTCTGGCCGGAAGGTGCACCCAGTTGCGCGATCATGACGCACGATGTGGAGACAGCAGCGGGTCGGGACTTCTGCATCCAGTTGATGGATATCAACGATTCATTCGGCATAAAGTCAGCGTTCCAGGTTGTTCCTGAAAAACGGTACGGCGTACCTCAAGATCTTCTCGATGCAATTCGGACTCGAGGCTTCGAACTGAATGTTCATGACCTGAATCACGACGGCCATCTGATGAAGAGCCGTGAAGAATTCTTACGACGTTCGGCACACATAAATCAGCATGGACGGAGATTCCAGGCATCTGGATTTCGCTCGGCGATGCTGCACCGGAACCTTGAGTGGTATGACGCCTTGGATTTCTCGTATGACATGTCTGTGCCGAATGTGGCGCACCTCGATCCCCAGCGGGGCGGCTGCTGCACTGTATTTCCTTTCTTCAATGGAAAGTTGCTAGAACTGCCCGTCACGATGACGCAGGACTACTCGCTCTTTCATATCCTGAGAGACTATTCGCTCGATCGGTGGAAACAACAAATTGAGTTGATCATGGAACATCATGGCCTCATGAATTTCATTGTGCACCCGGACTATATCATCGGTGCACGTGAGCGCCAGGTCTATGAGTCTCTTCTCGACTACCTCAGAAGTCTGAAACAACAGGAAGGTGTTTGGTTGGCTCTTCCGGGAGAAGTCGATCGATGGTGGAGAGAAAGATCGAAAATGAAACTTGTCGAGGACGGCAACGGCTGGCACATTGAAGGGCAGGGCCACGAACGCGCTCGCATAGCCTATGTGCACCAAGATGGTGGACATCTCTCCTTCAGCTTTGACGAGCAATTGAAAGAGTCGAAATCAACAACAATCCGAGCCAGTACTGCTCAAATTTCAGAGGTTCGTCCGCAGCAAGACCCAGGCCCTCCCGTTTTACAGCCACGAACGCTTTAGTTCAGATAAGGTCATTTGCGTCGATCGCATCGTGGGAAGCGATTCGCTTCTCGTCGCAAGAGCAACAGTCAATAGGAGAGATACAGAGGCCGTGAAAAATTCAGCAGATTGTGACGTGATCATCATCGGGGCCGGTCCGTATGGCCTGTCTGCGTACGCGCACCTTCGCGCGTCGGGCGTAAACGCAAAAATCTTCGGAGAGCCGATGGAATTCTGGGATAAGAAAATGCCCACCGGCATGCTTCTTCGTTCCCCTCGGGAAGCGTCGACAATCTCCGATCCGGATTCCCGATTCACCCTGGAAGCCTATGAAGCCGCCACTGGAACCAAGCCTGAAAAGCGAGTTCCGCGCGAGACATTCGTCAATTACGGGAAGTGGTTTGAGACACAGCTGGGGTCAGGGGTTGATCGGCGCAATGTCGCCAAGCTCAGCCCTGACGGGTCAGGCTTCGAGGTCGCTCTTGCGGACGGAACCAAATTCAAAAGCAAACGCGTAGTGATTGCGGCTGGGGTAGGCCCCTTCAAGAAGAGCCCTGCATGGCTCTCGGACCTTCCTGCAGACCGCGTCTCTCATTGTTATGAAGGAAGAGACTTACTCTCGCTTGGGAAGCGTGTTGCGGTTATTGGCGCAGGGCAGAGCGCACTCGAATGCGCAGCCCTTCTTTGTGAAGCCGGCGTGGATGTTGAGGTGATTGCTCGCATCCCAGAGCTTCGATGGATCGGTATGCACAAACGACTGCATCAACTTGGACCGATCTCCAAAATGCTCTACTCCAAGCACGATGTTGGCCCAATCGGAATCAGCCGACTGGTTGCATATCCCAAGGCCATGTATCATGTGCCGCTAGCCGTGAAGGATCCAATTCGAAAAAGGGCAGTGCGGTCTGCCGGGGCACCGTGGCTAATACCGCGACTCAATGAGGTGAAGATCACGACTGGCCATTCGGTCACTTCTGCAAAGAAGTTGAATGGTGAAGTTCAGCTCATTCTTGATGACGGCAGCGAAAGGCGAGTGGATCACGTGCTGATGGGCACAGGGTATGACGTGGACGTTTCAAAATATGGCTTTCTGTCGCCGGAACTCGTGAAGGCCATTCGTCAGCTCGATGGATATCCTGATCTCACGGCCGGATTTTCATCATCGGTTTCCGGACTTCACTTTATTGGCGCAGCCGCTGCAAGAAATTTTGGACCCTTACTCTATTTCGTAGCAGGCACCGAGTTTTCGTCAAAAGAGCTGACTCGTTATTTCGTTCGTAATCAGCCAAGGAACGGAGCAAACTAACGTGATCACCCAGCCATTGGATTCTCCGACTTTTGGCGACTCTGCAACGGTCGCGACAAGAAGGAAAAACGTCGGCGCCCTAGTGGTCGGGGGCGATCACCCGGGATTGGGGATTGCACGAAGCCTCGGGCGGCGTGGAATTCCCGTCTATGTTCTGGACGACAAGTATTGCATCTCGCGGTTTTCAAGATACGTGACGCGTGTCGTCAAAGTTGACGATCTTCTCGACGAGCGGAAGACCGTTGACGCTGTGCTCGAAGTTGGAAGGCGGTTTGACCTTCGCGACTGGGTTCTGTTTCCGACGCGTGATGAAAACGTTGCTGCATTCTCGCGTTATCGGGATGAAGTCGCGCAGTTTTTCAGAGTGACGACCGGAGAATGGCAGAGCGTTGAATGGGCTTGGGACAAGAAGAAAACATATGAGTTGGCAGAGAAGCTCGACATCCCGGTTCCCCAAACGTTCAGCGTAAACAGTGCAGAGGAACTTTCGTCTCTCTACTCGAGGCTACCCTTGGCCATTAAGCCCGCGATCAAGGAGAACTTCTTCTACGCGACGGGAGCAAAAGCCTGGCGAGCCAATACCCGCGAAGAACTTCATCAGTACTATGAAAAAGCTGCGCACCAGATCAAGCCGGACGAAATCTTGATTCAGGAGATCATCCCCGGGGATGGCCGGGAGCAGTTTTCGTATTGCGCATTCTTCCAACAAGGAAAGGCGACTAGCACTCTAACAGCACGCCGCGCGCGACAGCATCCACGTGAATTTGGACGCGCTTCCAGCTATGTCGAGACCGTAGATTTGCCGGCGATCGAAGAGCTTTCCGAGCGCTTCTTGAAGGCGATCAACTTTCATGGTCTAGTCGAGATTGAATTCAAGCGGGATCCGCGAGATGGTAGATACAAGTTGTTGGATGTGAACGCCAGAACATGGGGTTTCCACTGGCTTGGGTCCGCATGCGGAGTTGATTTTCCTTACCTCGCGTTTGCTGACCAGCTAGGTTGGAATGTTGAGCAGACTCGTGCTGCAGCGGGAATCGGATGGCTTCGCCTCCTTACCGACGTACCAACAGCCGTCTCCGACATTGCGCATGGCAGCCTGAGCGTCGGCGCATATCTGCGGTCTCTTCGTGCCACACGAGTAGATGCTGTGTTCAGTTGGAGCGACCCACTTCCATTCATGGCTGAAGTGATGCTTCTTCCCTATATTGTCGCGAAGAAGTATCCAATCACCGCCAAGCGAGTTTAGAACTCAAGAGCGGAGGAGGCGACCGTCGATCACGATCGCCAACCTTAGAGTTCGATTCAGCCCACATAACCAAAACGAAAGTGGTTCAGCCTCACGCGTATTATGGCGTTCTACTATGGGATAGTGACGCTGGTGATATTCGACGGATTGCTTTCAACACCTGCATCATCGACACTCTTGACGACGTAGTCGTACGTTTGTCCACTCTGGACAGCGGTGTCAGTGTAGCTTGTATTGACGTCGATAGAAGAGTTCAGCAGTTGATAGCTAGACCCACCTGCCTGCATGCGATACACGCGATACCCTGCTAGCGCAACCGGTGTGGAACTCGGCGCGTTCCAACTCAACTGCACATGATGCTGTACTGAACCAGTCGGGCCTGACCCGTCCAGTTGAAACACTTCGGTTTGCGATACCCCATCCGCTGTCGCAGTCAACGTTGCCGATTGCGTGGTGCTCACGGCGCTTGCAGTGATAGCGAAGCCTCCGGTTGCCGAACCTGCAGGAACCGTCACTGATTTTGGAGCCGTCAGCGCGCCATTATTACTTGATAGCGATACTACTGTCTGGCTTGTTGCCGTTGCGCTCAGGTATACGGAGCACGACTTTGTTGTCGGTCCGGTGATCGTCTGTGTTCCGCACGAGACCATCGTCAAACTTGGCGTCGCGGCGGCTGCAGGATACAACGTAATCACATCTGTTTTGATTACGCCGCCGGCTTTCCCTGTCAGCGTGACGTTTACTGATTTACTTACGGCTGCGGAAACTGCGTTGAACCCCACACTCGAGGCTCCAGTCGCAATTAGAACTGAAGCGGGTACTTGCAGCGAGGCGTTGCTGCTGGTGAGTGAGATCTTTGTAGAACTTGTTGCAGGCGCGCTTAGATAAGCTGAGCATTCTTTCGACTGCGCCCCGGTAAGCGATTGGGTTCCGCAGGAAATCTTGATCAACGTGCCACCCGTCGAGGCACTCGAAGTACCCTTCGTTATGAAATTGGAGTTCAGCGTTAGGCCGCCGCACCCCGATAAGAGAACGACTAGAAATGCAATCGGAAGGGCAATCGCGCTCGTGACAGCTGTTCTTTTCCGAAGGAAAGAATGCGAGAAGGTCATCGAGACTTTTGAAGGGTTGCGGCTGTCTTGGATTCTCAGATGCGGCTTCGGCTCTTGCGCCGTGAGTTCAGGGCCCAATTCTGGCCCTCTCTTGAACTGATACATCTACTTCTCCTCGGTAGGTGCGCTGCGGCACCTTGTCTGAAAGCCCAACTCACGATTTGAGTCTGCTGGCGGTTAGAGAAACAGTGAGCAAAAGTCCCAGCAACCCGTGATTGGGAAAATCGTAATTGGATAATCTGAAGCAAGTAAGCTTCAGAGGCTCAAGGTTGTTTCACTCCTTTCACCCGGGGTCCAACCCATCCCCAAAGCAGGAATTTCCGCACGTGTAGCGCCGGCTTCTCTAGCGCCACACGAAATTCAATCCTTCATTACCAAGGGTGTCTTGTATCAGTGCGAAACGCTCGATCAGCGAGTCGTCTTGCGGAACAACCCTTCTTGCCAAAGACAGAATGCGAAGACGCACTCGGTCCTGATGGCGCGCAGCTTACGTTCGCTGCAATGCAGTTTTTGAGCCCTGGTTTAGAAATCTCTATGTGGCGCTGTTGCAAGAGGTTGACCAAAGGTCTACCAAAGAAGGTTACTTTAGTGGTATCTCAATAAATCGTTATACTTGCAGCGCTGGTGTGAGTTGTTTTCAACAGGTAGCATGCTTCGCTCCATTGAAGTTAGCTATGTAAATGTTTCACTGTCTGGTATTAACTACAGAGTAAATCTAAGATTTTTTACATTAAGCATTTATCGACCTTTCCGGTCCAAAAGTAGGCGAACTGGGCGAATAAGGTAATAAAGCGATGCCAGTGCTTTGGGGAGCTTCACGACCGAGCGATCTCGGGCTGTGGGCTGCAGGAATTTGGGCGATAACATAACAGCGACGGTTTGCCAAAACCCCAGGAGTTGAATAAAGTAGGGCACCAGTCCGTCCGGCTTCATGCCGGGATTCTCCGCAACGTGTTTTCCCAGAAACTCCGCAAGTTTCCGCGCCCTTCGATCCCCTTCAAATCTCCGCAACACTTCGGTGGGCACCTCAGCGCCGGAAATCTCCCTGGCCAATAGAACCCCGAGGGCAACGCAGCGAGTCAGTCCCACGCGCTTTGCTTCCTGCCGCACAAAATCCCAATCCAGCCGCGGCTCACTTTCCAGCAGCCTCGCGACGTCGCAAATCCATACAAGTCTTGACCACACGTGCTTGCTTCCGTGCATGCAAAGCATTAGCAGGCACGAAGCTGCGTCGAAATTCAATACGTCGGCGCCCGCCAGTCTCGTCATTCTTCGGCGCGGCCATACCCAGTCGAGACCGATGTCGTGCCGATAGCGCGGCTGCGTCAGTTCCAACCTCCAGCGCAACTCCAGCACCATCCCATCATCAGGACGCTCGAAGTGGTATTCGAAGTAGTCCTTCTTTGCCGGTGATCCATCTTCCAGGACATCTGTCTTAAGTTCATAGCCTCGCTCCTTCATAAGTTGCGCAGCCGGCAGCAAATCGCGATACCGGATCAGAATGTCAAGGTCGCCTGCAGTACGGGCGGTCATGTCTCCGTAGGCGGACGCACCCAGCACTACGCCCTTGAAGGGAATTGCTGCGATTTCTGATCTTTCGAATAACCTCAGCACTTCCAGCAGCTCAGCTGCATTTGCGAAGCAGTGGAACGCATTTCGATCGAACTCCGATCGCGCAAGTTCCAGGGCCTTTGAATCGACACCGGTTTGATTCGCTGCGAGCGCGGAGAATAGGCCCGGCAAGATGCCATGCTGTCGTGCAGCCTCGATCACCTCTTCCCAGCATGAGATCTTCCTTGCCAACTCCGGGATTGTATGGTCGCAGCCCGCCGCACTCTTCCGCACAACCGCTCGAAGTAGGTTAGCTGTGTCGCGATCTACAACCCTCATCCTTACCTCTTCCGTAGCAGCGTCATTGAGCTGGCGTCTCGTAGTTTTATTGTTCCGCAACTCGAGCGATCTACTTTAGTTCTCTCCTCGTCTCTCAACTCCAAAGTTTTATATCCCCAGAAAGTACCATGCGAGGTAGATTACCAGTCGGAGTGAAAGCGTTACTCACGAAGAGAAGAATGAAGTGCTTAGTTCTATCGCGTCTAGCTGGATGAGCTATCCTTCAACTGCATTCTCGTCCCGCAAGAGAGAAGCTAGGAGATTTCCCATGCAAGTTGAGCGCATCAGCTCTGAAGATTTGGTTGTCAACTCCATGCCTGATGGTTCTCGGGTCATCCGCAATGTGAAGGACGAAACCGTATTCGCCCTGAACGCAACGGCCGGCGCTGCGTGGGACGCATGCTCCTCTGCTACTACTATCTCTGGCGTTGCTGAAGAAATGAGGCGCTCGTTCGATTCCAAGGTCACTGATGAAATCGCCGAAGCCTCTATCGTTGAACTGCGGGATAAGAAACTCATCAATATCTCGGGTTCGGGATTCAAGGCCACTCGTCGTCAGGTGCTGGCCGGGCTAAGCGCCGTTGCGCTGCCGCTCGTCGTTTCACTCACCGTTGGCGAGCAAAAGGCGCACGCTCAGAACGCGCAATCGAATGACGAAAACTGGCAAAGACCGCACGCCAGCGTTCCCAAATCACATAAAAAAGACGGATTCTGATTCGTCGATTTACTCCATTTCCTTGTTCGTCATTTTGCTGTTGATGCCTTTTCCCCTCGATTCTGTTTGACGCCGTTCCCGTCCTGGGTTGCGAGAGCGCGTTCGTAACGACAATGGCGGCCGATAAGGCCGCCATTGTCATATATGCCTCGTTTACTCTCTAACCATGACTTCCTGCGGTAGCTTCGGATTTGGTCTGCACGCATTCGACTCCTTGATTCAGATTGAGTGCGCGGACGCCGAAATCCTCGATGCTCTTGAACGCTACATATTCCCGCCGATTCTCCGCGTCAGGTCCGAGTCATCTCATCCAGATATATTCCTTCGCGTGGATAGAAGCGACGGATCCTTCGACGTATCGGTGAATCATCAGCTGACCGCGTCGGTTAGCGAACTTCACTATGCCGCCCTTGCCGCAGTCAAGGCTCTCGATGATGCCGTCGTTCATCGCATGACTATGTATCGTGCCGTCCACGCGGGTGCGGTCATGATCGACGGAAGAGCGTTGTTGCTTCCGGGTTCTTCACATGCAGGGAAGTCTTCCCTTGTGGCCGAACTTCTGCGCCGCGGGGCTTCCTGCTTCTCTGACGAATACGCCCTCATCGACGATGAAGGCCGTATACATTCGTATCCGCGTCCCCTTCTTCTCCGCAACGGTCGCCCCCAGCAGTCCTTGTTTCTTCCTGAAGATCTCAACTCGATCTTCGCTGCCAGTACAGCACCCGTGGGTTGGATTCTTGCTCTTGATTATGTTTCGTCAGGACGATGGGATGTACATGAAATCGCCCAGGGCGAGGCGGTCTTGCTTCTCCTAAGCAATACGCCTCACGAGATGGCAAAGTCGCCGGGGATGATCGACTTTTTCCTTCGTACAGTGGTTAACGCTGTCTGCTACGCAGGACAACGCGGCGATGTAGCTGATGCTGCAACCCGCATCCTCAACCTGATCGGTCGGTGATTAACGTGCCGCTTTGCCGAAATCGAGAAGCGGAGCTCTTATTCTACGGAACGGTCACGGTCGTCGTGTTCGATGGTGTACTCTCGACACCCGTAGAGTCCACACTCGTAACGTAATATTCGTAGCTCTGACCGCTCTGCACGTTGGAGTCGGTAAATGCGGTTAGGACATCCATGGAGTTCACCACAGCGAACGAAGTAGTCCCACCCAATGCGCGATAGATGTTGTATCCCGCGATCGGATCTGAGGTTCCGCTCGGAGCGCCCCAGTTGAGCAGCACCTGATGCGGATTCCCCGTACCGCTCAGGGCCACCGTGGCTGTTGAATTCGCTGACGAATTGCTGCTGACCGTCAGCTGTCCCGTGGCCGGGCCGGTCGCGGTTGGATCGAATGTCATCGTGATGTTCATCGTCTGACCTGGGTTCAACGTGGCGGGCAGGCTCACCGGTGTGACTGTGAAGCCACTTCCCGTAACGGTAACCGCGTTAACCGTCACGGGCGCCGTACCGGTTGAAGTCATCGTCACCGTCTGCGTCGTAGCGTTATTGATCACGATGGGGCCAAATGCGATGCTGGTTGCATTCAGGCTCAAGGCAGGCGTTGCCGCATTCAGTTGCAAGGACGCCGACTGCGATGTGCTGCCGGACGCTGCCGTCAATGTGATGGTTTGCGCGCTGGTTACTGCTGAGACGTTTGCTGTGAACGATGCACTTGTCGCCGTAGCCGGCACCGTGATGGATACTGGCACTGTTACCGCGCTACCGCTGCTTGTAATGGAAACGCTCACGCCACCGGTCGGCGCAGAACCAGACAGGCTCACCGTACAGTTGTCTGCCAGAGATCCCGTGATCGATGTGCTGCTGCAGGCAAGCGCGCTCACGGTTGGAGTTATCGTGGTTCCGGTACCACTGAGACTCACAGTGGTGTTGGGAGCATTGCTTGAGATCGTCAGTTGCCCAGTTGATGCACTGGCGGTCGTAGGATCAAACTGCACCGTGACGACCGCTGCCTGACCAGGATTCAAAGTGGCAGGGAAGCTTCCTCCCGACACTGAAAAACCCGAACCCGAAATCGAATCCGAGTTGATGGTCACGGCAACCGTGCCGCTCGAGGTTATCGTCACTGACTTCGTGACTGCAGTGCCCACTGCGACATTGCCAAACGACAAGGATGTTGCGGAAAGGGTTAATGCTGGCGTCGCCGCATTCAGTTGTAATGCAAAGCTCTGCGACGAACCATTCTCGTTCGCTGTGAGTGTAGCTGTCTGTGCTGTGCTAACGGATGCGACGTTTGCAGTGAAGGTCGCCGTAGACGCGCCGGCCGGTACCGCCACGCTGCCAGGCACCGTTACTGAGCTGTTGTTACTTGCAAGTGACACGCTGAGGCCACCCGTCGGCGCAGGCCCTGACAGATTCACTGTGCACCCATCCGCCAGGGAGCCGGTGATCGAATTGTTGGTACAGGACAATGCACTGACCGTCGGAGTCGTCGTTGTGCCCGTGCCGCCAAGACTTACATTGGCGGTGGCAGCGTTGCTGGAGATGGTCAGTTGCCCTGTGGATGCGCTGGCCGTCGTGGGATCAAACTGAACGGTCAGGACCATCGCCTGTCCGGGATTCAGCGTGGCAGGAAAAGTCCCTCCCGAAACCGAGAAACCTGTTCCTGAGATTGAGTCAGAATTGACGGTGAGCGCAACCGTGCCGCTTGAGGTCGCTGTCACTGACTTTGTAACCGCGGTGCCGACTGTAACGTTGCCAAACGACAGGGAAGTCGCACTCAGGCTCAAGGCGGGGACTGCCGCATTCAACTGCATCGCATAACTCTGCGATGTTCCGTTTGCGCTCGCCGAAATTGTTGCAGTCTGTGAAGTGCTCACCGACTTCACCTGTGCGGTCAGCGACGCCGACGAAGCACCAGATGATACCGTCAGGCTGCCAGGAAGTGTTACCGCACTGTCATTGCTGACCAGAGTAACTGTCAGGCCGCTGGAGGGCGCTGGCGAAGTCAGCGATACCGTGCATGACGTAGTTCCCGCACCTGTAAACGAACTGCTACCGCAGGCAAATGCGCTAATCGAAGGTGCCAACTGAGATGCCGGTCCGGTCAGATTGATCGAAGTCGTCTTTGTAACTGATCCTTCCGTCGCAGTCAGCTTTACCGTCTGAGATGTGCTTACACTTGAGACGTTAGCCGTGAAACTTGTACTCGTGGCACCCGATGGCACCGAGACGGAAGTCGGAACGCTCACAACGCTGCTGCTACTCGCCAGGTTGACTGTTAGACCGCCGCTCGGAGCCGGTGCGCTCAAGGTTACATTGCAGGAATCTGAGCCCGCTGCGATCATTGACGAACTTGCGCAGCTTAGTCCCGTCAGAGAAGCCGACGACGAATTAGATCCTTTGCCGTGTAATTTCACCGCCCCCGTTACGTTGAGCTTTGTGCTGGTCATCGCGTTGACGCTAAGTTGACCTACCGAATCCGTAGCGGTTCCGGGATCGTAGCTGACCTTCACGGTGATGCTGCGACTGGGCTCAAGGGTCGTAGGCAGTGCACCTCCCTCCACCACAAAGTTGCTGCTCGTGGTGGTCAGTTGTGCGATCTCCAATGAAGACGTGCCTGAATTTGAGATTGCCACATACCGGAATGTCGGCTGACCCACGCTCACGTCCCCGAAATCGACGGTCGCCGGACTGACAACCAGCGATGGCGCGCTTGATGAAAACGGCTTGGTGTCCGCGCCACATCCTGAAAGACCAAGAGTGAGTGCCAACGCGGCGGAGCTAAGCGCGAACGCGCAATGTTTTCGCCCGTTAGAACTGTTCCCTTGCCTTGAACTTGCTGTTTTCTTCGCCTCGATTATAAGGAACAATGAATTCCGGAATTTGTACATCAGCTCACCTGTGCCAATCAAAAGATGGCGTTCAAGTCAACCAATGCAGAAGCCCGCGGAAGAAGGGATGGATGTATATTGCGCCTTGGTTGACTATCAGCAGGATCGTCCCTGAGAGGGTAAGGGTACAGGTGACGATGGTCACGGATGGGCCATGTACTGATTACCTTTGTACTACCTACGCAACGTATTGCACCATTTGTGTTTGAATCGCTTGAGTAACTCGAAAGTGGGAGATCCATTAGCTGTCAAAACCCGTGAAAAGTCGAGCGGATTGGTTACTGGTAACTACTCACAAAAGTTACTGTTTCGACATGCAGCGCGGCGCGGCAGTTTGTCGCAAAATCAAAAGCGAAGTGCGCATCGTATCGGAGCGACTCGCACAGCGCTGAACAATTGAAAGCAAGCGCGGCAGTTTTGCATTTAGATCTGCCGCGCCAAAGTCTACGGAACAGTCACAGTTGTTTCGTTGGATGGCGAACTCTCGACGCCTGCAGAGTCTACGCTCGTCACGTAATAGGTATAGCTGCTTCCACTCTGTACTCCAGCATCTGTATAGGCTGTTTGCGCATCCATGGAGTCCACTACTGCGAATGAAGTTGTTCCGCCGGGTGCACGATACACCTTGTATCCCGTAATCGGCATGCTGGATCCACTCGGCGCACTCCAGGTCAGTTCCACCTCGTGCGGACTGCCCGTTCCGCTCAGAGATACCGTCAAAGTAGGATTCGTTGGCGAATTGCTGCTGATGGACAATTGGCCCGTATATGAGCCCGCGACTCCTGGATCGAATTGCACATTGAGCGTCAGGGACTGCCCCGGACTCAGCGTGGCTGGCAGCGTCGTCCCCGATACCGAAAAGCCACTACCGCTCACATTCACAGAGCTCACGGTCACTGGTGAAGTTCCTGTCGAACTCAAGACCACCGGCTGCGATACGGGCGTGTTTAATCGCACGCTTCCAAATGACAGTGAGCTTCCATTCACACTGAGAGCCGCTGTTCCCGTGGAAGGCGCAAGCGTGATGTTGAAAGTTGTTGATAGGCCGCCCAACTGGGCGGTAATCACCGCCGCTTGGTTTGTAGCGACGCTGGCTACCTTTGCGCTGAATCCTGCGCTAGTTGCCCCCGCCCTCACAGTTACGTCACTCGGAACCACGACCGCAGGATTGTTGCTTGTCAGAGCTACGTGGAACTTGCTGATGGCAGGCGACGTGAGGTAAACCGAGCAGGCGTCCGTCGACGCCCCGCGATAAGCATTAGAGCTGCATGAAATGTGGCTCAGTGCAGGCGCCGCAGAAGCTCCTAAAGTTGCTGACAGCAAAATAACAACCGTCAGAAGTTTTCGGAAGTTGTTGAGAAGAGAGGAGGAGAGAGTAAAAATCAAAAAGACTGCTTTACTACGATGCATCTACAAAAAATCCCTTCATTTACGCGCGCGCGGCGCGCACGCCGAGCATTAGCTCGGGCACAAGAATTACGCTGAAAAACGCTTGGTGTGGTTTTGTGTGAGGATCGGTCACATAAAAGCGACCAGTATGCCTTGTCTAAATTGAAAAAACTATTAGTTCATAGATGTTACTTTAATGTTACTCTTCTTTAATGGCAAATTAAGGATTCATGTATATGAAAATAAACGATATATTGGCATCAACTGGTGGTGCTTGCCTTCACGCTTGCCTGGGCTGCTGATTACCGGTAACTGGTGCCTTGATTACTGTTGCAAGCGAACGTGATGCTTTCAGACCGAGCCTGAGAGGGGCTCAAGGTCAGCCAGAATATTCGAAAAATCTTCCGCGCGCTCACACACTTCGACGTCGCGATCACAAATGACCGCGCGGGGAGTCGCATCTCAGCTAACGAAAAAGGGAAGTTAGAAGTCTGACCAAACTGGAGGCAGACCAAGGCAAATTAACTTGAAACAGTTGCTCTTACGCTTGAGATCCCGCAGATTCCTGCTTCTGTTCGATTCCGATTAAGTGTGACGGTATTTCAATGGAACTCTGCTGAAATAGCCATTCGGCTTCGCAGCCGAGCACCTGGGCGATCTGCGCCTGCATCTGTTTGCCCGGGACGCGGACTCCATTGATGATCCGGCTGAGATAGGCTTCATCGATGCCAACCAGCTTGGCCAGGCGATTCTGCCGCATTCCGGTCGTGTAAACCCGTAGTTTGAGGTTGGGATAAATCCAGCGCTCTTTCATGGCAACCTCGGTTGAGTTGCTATTCGTGATGTGGGGAATCGGTTCTTTCGTCTCGATCAGCACTTTTCGCTCCTCTGCTCTGCATCAGCAGACCTTGAACTTAGGGCACCACCCAAAAAGTTGCCAGCCCCATTTGGTAATCCTGAACCGCTTTTGTAGTAATGGCAGGAAGTTACTGGCTGGGGTGCTGCTGATAGATAAATCGTTTAATTCCATTTAATTGACAGCATTTGTTCAATAAATAGTGCACTTTTTAAAATGCTCAATTATGCGGAGCATCTCTGTCTTTCAGGGAGGAAGTACGCTCTGACTTGGTTAGTGCTGGGGAACAAGCAGACCGTTTGACATGAACATTTCGAGAGTCGGACGCGAAAGCCTCACAGTCGAAGCTCGCTCAGGACCTGCCAGACTTGCGATGACGCTTTCATTTACTACGATATCTTGCAGAATCAGAGCGTCTTGTATCAGAGGCCGGCCAGTATTTTGAAAGCGAAGCACGCTTTTGGAACCCTCCGAAACATCAAAGCTTTTCATATCAGCGCCGATTCCCACGCCGGTCGCTTTGAGCAGTGCCTCCTTGCGCGTCCATATTCGGGTGAAGCGACACGCTTGCTCCGAGACATCTTTGCCCGATGTTATGAATTCAATTTCGCGAGGGTGGAAATGCCGCGAAGCGATCTGCAGAGCTTCCACATTGTTCCTCACGTGCTCCACATCCACGCCGATCTCTCCGGCCCGGGTGAATGCCAGCAGACCGGTCCCTCGGCAGTGGGACACGTTGAAGTGCAAACCGCAATCTTCGACGTAAGGCTTGCCTCCTTCAGTGGTCCTAATCTGAATTTGCCGGACGTGCTCATTCTGGTTGTACTTCCCCAGATGCAGGGACAAGCCGACCCGAAGCATTGCGCGGCATAGCTTGAAGTGCCAGGCGTCGAGCTCAAAGACGAACCGTTCTGAGCGCTCGACTTCATCGTAGGAGAGAAGGGAATCGACGGTCGCCGGGCTCACAGAGCGATCATCGAGATCTACTATCCACACGTCGATTATCTTTCTGTTCGAGAGATTGACACATGGAATTCGATCTACCACCGAAACCGCCTTTTGTGCGCAGCATGAGCTGCCCGAGCGAGAATTCCGCGATTCTTTCCGTCTCTTTTTTGAAAACAGAGCCAGTGTAATCCTCGCTGTTCCCGGAAGCGACAGTATCCGGCTGCATGCTGTCAGTCCGTCGGTAGCCCGAGACACATCACATGCCCCGCTCTTTGGCGCGCCAATCTGTTGCCACCGGTCCTCAAGATGGGCAACAACGACTTCGTCGCCTGCATCCCACGCACTGCACGTAGACCCCATACCCCAAGGGAGAAAAACGATGAGCGTTGATACGATCGAGAAATTATTTATAGCCGAGTTGAAGGATTTGTACTCAGCTGAGAATCAGATCACCAAGGCACTTCCAAAGATGGTTAAAGCTGCGATGTCCGCAGACCTGAAGAAGGCGTTTGAGAGCCATTTGCGCGAAACGGAAGGACAAATTGAGCGTCTTGTGGAGATTTGCAACATCCTTGGGACCACTCCCAAGGGCAAGTCTTGTGCGGGCATGAAGGGAGTACTGAGCGAAGGCTCCGAAATGCTGCAGGAGGTGGAAGAAGGCGACGTGAGAGACGCCGCCCTGATCTCGGCCGCCCAACGTGTGGAGCACCTCGAGATGGCGGCGTACGGCACAGTTCGTACTTATGCCCAGTTGCTCGGTCAACCACAGGTGGCAAAGCTATTGGACGAGACATTCGAAGAGGAAAAAGCTGCGGACCAAAAGCTCACCTCCATCTCGCAGAAGGTCAACGCCCAGGCCAAGCAAAACGCCTGATGAACCTGCGCGGGTCCGGATACCCCTGACCCGCGTAAATTCCTTACAGATTGATATAATGGTAGGGTGACTACAACTGCGCTTGATTCAATCCCCAATCGCGCCTCCAGTGAGAGTTCTTCCGATCAGAAGCGGGTACTTCTGCTGAAACCGCGCGGCTTCTGCGCGGGCGTCGTTCGTGCCATCGACATCGTCAAAATTGCGCTGGAAACTTTCGGTGCTCCGATTTACGTGCGCCGCGAAATCGTCCACAACCGCTATGTTGTGAATGAGTTGGCGGAGAAGGGCGCGATTTTTGTCCACGAGATTGACGACGTGCCAGACGGTCAGCGTGTGATTTACTCTGCGCACGGTGTCTCCCCAGCCGTACGCGAGTTGAGCAAGGGGCGTGGCCTGAAGGTGATTGACGCCACCTGCCCGCTGGTCACAAAAGTCCATATCGAGGCGGTCAAGTTTGCCAAACAGGGCTATTCCCTGGTGCTGATTGGACATCGAGATCATGATGAGATTGAGGGCACGCTTGGCGAAGCCCCCGAGGTCACGCAAGTAGTTTCGAATGTGGCGGAAGTGGCAGCTCTCGAGGTGCCGGACCCGAATCGGGTTGCCTACTTGACTCAGACCACGCTCTCGCTGGACGAGGCGCGCGACATTATTCATGCGCTAAAAGAGAAGTTCCCGAATATCGCAGGTCCACACTCGCAGGACATTTGCTACGCGACTGAGAATCGGCAGGTAGCAGTGCGCAATGTGGCACACAATGCGGATCTCGTCTTGGTGGTGGGTTCGACAAACAGTTCCAACTCCAACCGCCTGGTTGAAGTTTCCCGTAACCTTGGAACCATCGGGTATCTGATTGATAACTCCCAGGCAATTGACCCCAAGTGGCTTGAGGGCGTGACCACAGTAGCGGTCACCGCGGGCGCTTCGGCTCCTGAGGTGCTCGTCGAGGACGTCGTCAATTATTTGCGTCAAAACGGCTATTCCAACGTCGAAGAAGTTGAGGTAATGCCTGAAAATGTACGCTTTGGGCTACCTCCTGAGATCGTTCAGGCAATTGGAGTTCCGGGTGGCGCGCAGTCGGTTTCGGTACGCTGATCTGCGATCGACGCGCGTTTCTTGACCGACGAGCGCATACCCGCTCCGACGCATGAATGCTGCACAGAGCTGAAGCAGAAACAACTTGAAGCAAAAAAGGGCGAAGCAGTTGTTTCGAAATGCCAGTATTTTTGATCTATTGAGGGCCGTACATCGCAATGACTATCCAGCAGGCTAAGACACAATCCGCCGCACCGAGATTCGGCCGTATGGATGCGGCTCTTGGGGATGTCGAAGCCGCCATTCATCGTTCCAGTGACTACCTGCTCTCACTCCAGCACCCGGAGGGGTACTGGGGTGGGGAACTGGAAGCGGATGCAATGCTCGAAGCGGACTACATCTTTCTGCACACGCTCCTTGAGTCGGGTGATCCGGGAAGGCTGAAGCGCGCCTGCACTGAAATGATGCGCTATCAAAAGGACGATGGCAGCTGGAGTCTTTATCCGGGTGGTGACGGCAATATATCACTTTCGGTGAAGTGCTATTTTTCCGCGAAGCTGATGAATATTCCCGCGACGGATCCGCGCCTGGTCAAGTGTCGCGAATGGATTCTCACGCATGGCGGCGTGACCGAGTGCAACACGTTTACGAAGATGTATCTCTGTGCGCTGGGCCAGTACGACTACGATGCTGTGCCTGCGATTCCGCCTG
The DNA here is from genome assembly GCF_039994875.1 of Telmatobacter sp. DSM 110680. Lineage (GTDB taxonomy): Bacteria > Acidobacteriota > Terriglobia > Terriglobales > Acidobacteriaceae > Telmatobacter. Next base: position 3,343,905 of record NZ_CP121196.1, read on the forward strand.
AGATTGTTCTTTTTCCAAACTGGTTTTACTTCAACATCTACGAGATCTCTGCGTGGTCGCGTTCCATTCTTGTGCCGCTGGCAATCATCTACGCCAAGAAGCCCTACAAGAAAATTCCGCCCGAGCACAGCATCGATGAGCTTTTTGTAGGCGGACGCGCGAACTCAAACCTTCGCTTGCATTGGGACCGAAGAAACTTCATTTCGTGGCGAAATTTCTTCATCGTGATCGATCGCGTGACGCATTGGTTCGAGGCTGTGCACATCCGTCCGTTGCGCACGCTGGCGTTGAAGAAAGCGGAAAAGTGGATGCTGGACCGGCTGGAAATGACGGACGGCCTGGGCGCGATTTATCCCGCCATGCTGAATGCGATTATTGCGCTGCGCTGCCTGGGATATTCCGAAGACGATCCGCAGGTGATCCGCGCGCGCGATGAGTTTGAAAAACTGGGAATTGAAGCGCCCGCAAGCGATGTAATGCCGGAACCGACCTTCCGCATGCAGCCCTGCGTATCGCCGGTATGGGACACAGGGCAGGCCCTCTACGCGCTGGGCGAAGCGGGAGTGCCGCGTAACGACCCGCGCATGCTCAAAGCCGCCGACTGGCTGCTGTCGAAGGAAGTCCGCCACAAGGGCGATTGGTCTGTGAAGGTTCCCAATACGGAGCCGGGAGGATGGTACTTCGAGCACAACAACGAGTTTTATCCTGACACCGACGACACAGCACAGGTGCTGCTGGCCCTCAGCAAAGTAGACAATCCCCGCGAGCGCTACCAGCACCAGGTGGTGCAGCGCGCAATTGAATGGGAGTTCGCGATGCAGTGCCGCAACGGCGGCTGGGGAAGCTTCGACAAAGACAACACCAAGATGATCTTCCAGTACATTCCGTTTGCGGATCACAACGCGATGCTCGATCCGCCGACAGTGGACATCACGGGACGCATGCTGGAGATGCTGGCCTGTTACGGCTACACACAGCAGGACAAGCGCGTGCAGAAGGCCATCAAGTTCATTCTCAGCGAGCAGGAGCCGGATGGAAGCTGGTTCGGTCGCTGGGGTGTGAACTACATCTACGGCACCTTTCTCGTGCTGCGCGGGCTGGATGCGATCGGCTTCGATCACAACGAGCCGCAGGTGCAGCAGGCAGCGGAGTGGATTCGCATGGTGCAGAACTCCGACGGCGGCTGGGGCGAGACTTGCGGCAGCTACGAAGATCCGAATACGCGCGGGGTAGGACCAAGCACTCCTTCGCAGACGGCTTGGGCGATGCTTGCGCTGCTGGCCGCGGGCGACGATCGATCCGACTCGGTTGCCAAAGGCGTTCGCTGGTTGCTTCAGCGTCAACTCAAGGACGGCAGCTGGGATGAGTCGATGGGTGAAGGTTCGAAGCGCGAGGGCATCATCACGGGAACAGGCTTCCCGAAAGTTTTCTATCTGGCCTACACGATGTACCGGCAGTACTTCCCGCTCATGGCTTTGACCAGCTATGTGCGAGCGATTGAGCGTGCTTCTTAACAACAAATTCTGCGTCGGCAGAATCGAAGCTGTACTGCTGAAAGTTTTAAAGGAACGAAGAAAGATTTGAACGGGGCTATTGCCTCGGAGGGATAAATAGTAATGGCTATTCCGATTTCTCAGGTGTGGACGGTTGCCACATATGTCTGGAAGAAAAAGCTCGCAGGCGTTAAGCGTTATCCAACGGTCTTGATGCTGGAGCCGCTTTTTCGTTGCAACCTCGCCTGCGCCGGATGCGGCAAGGTTCAGTATCCGCCTCACATCCTGAAGAAGCAGCTTTCGCCAGAGGAATGCTTCGCGGCAGTCGAAGAGTGCGGTGTGCCGATGGTGGCGATTCCCGGCGGTGAGCCCCTGCTGCATCCTCAGATCGTCGAGATTGTGAATGGGTTGGTGGCGCGCAAGAAGTACGTATACATGTGCACCAATGCGTTGGAACTCAAGAAGCGTCTTCACGAATTTACGCCGTCAAAATATCTGACGTTCTCAGTCCATCTCGACGGTCAGCGCGATCACCACGATTTCTCAGTATGCCGTGAGGGTGGATATGACATCGCGGTGGAGGGTATCAAAGAAGCGGTGAAGCGCGGCTTCCGCGTGACGCCCAATTCGACTTTCTTCGATGGCACCGACCCCAACAGCGTACGAGCTCATTTTGACGAGATGATGGCCATCGGCGTTGAGGGCATCGTGTTGTCGCCGGGCTACAGCTATGACAAGGCTCCTGATCAGACTCACTTCATGGGACGTGCGCGGGTTCGCAAACTTTTCCGCGCCATTTTGTCGAACCGCAAGAAGTCGTGGAAGTTCAACATGTCGCCGCTGTTTCTCGAGTTTCTGATGGGCGACCGCAACTACGATTGCACCCCATGGGGTTCTCCGGCTTACAACATCTTCGGCTGGCAGAAGCCTTGCTACCTGCTGCAGGATGGCTACGCTGAGACCTTCAAGGAGTTGATGGAAACGACGAAGTGGGAAGAGTACGGCGTCGGCAGCGGCAATCCGAAGTGTGCGAACTGTATGGTGAGCTGCGGTTATGAGCCCACGGCAGTCCTCGACGGATTCCTTACGCTGAGCGGCTTCTGGGGCATGGTGAAGGGAACATTCAGCAGCTACAAGAGCGCGCATGCGCTGAAACAGCTTAACGAGTGGGATACGCATTCTCATGCCCCTCTGGTCCAGATTGAGAAGAACGCGCCGGCCCTCGAGGAGACAAACGCATGAGCGCTGAAGTGCTGAAATACACGCGTGAAGAAATCGAAGCGCTGGAAATTGCGCCGGGCGCTGTTCACGAGAATCTGGAAGGATGGATTCCGGAACTTGCCAGCGAAGAGGATCTTCGTCAGGCGCTGGAAAAAGCGTTCGACTATCGTGGCGACGTGACAATGACGCTGAAGAATGGCGAACGTGTCGAGGCCTTCATCTTCAATCGGCAGACGGGCCCGACACTTGCGGACTCGTATGTGCAGTATTTTTCACCGAAGTCGCCGAACAAGTTGAGGCTCAGCTACGCCGACATAGCGCGCCTTGAGTTCACCGGCAAGGATCGCGCTGCCGGCAAGCACTGGGAAGACTGGCTCAAGGCTTACAACGAACGTAAAGCTGCAGGCGAGAAGAATATTGCCCTGGTCCCGGAGAAGCTCGACTGATGCAGGCCGTTGGTCGCGTTCAGGAATGCGGATGTATTGCACTCGCGCCTGAAGTGCAGGAACAAACGGTGGCTATATCTAGGTGCGACGTTTCGGGTTGAGCTAACCTCACACAAACGTGTCGTACTAATCCCGGTGGAGATAAAGTCCGCGGGCGATTTCAAGCCGCACGCCACGTGCGGCTGACGTCGCGATCGCTATTCTGGTCGTGCTTTTAAATCCAAAACAAAGAAAGCAGTGCCGCCCTTACTGTAGTTTTGTGCGTTGGGGCTGAGCATCTGCCGTGGCGGTTTCGCGAGGCATCATCGAAACCACAATGTACTCGCGATCCTTGTTGTCGAGATCTTCCACCCGCAGTTTCATCTTGTCCTTTTCGAGGAAGAACTGTGCAGCCTGGCCAACCGGAAGGAGAGCAGGATGCTTATCGTCCTTCGGACGAATGCGATAAGTGACCGTCTCGCTCTCCAAAACATATTCCTGGCACAAGACCTCTTCCGTTTTCTTGTGAGAGCTATCGGTGCCAAGCAGTTCGCCGGTAATGGTCTTGGCATCTTTTTCCGCCATTCCGCAAGGGACTGAAGCCATCTGTAGCAGTTTGCCCGACTGATAGTGGTGTGGTTCACGGGCATACGCTGTCACAGCCACTCCCATCAAAAGAAAAGAACAGATTTTCAAGCGCATTGCAGTCGACCTCCAGTCAGAGACACAAAAACGGCTGCGCGGGAAGAACGCAGTCTAAACTTCATTGTCCGTGTGGCAAGCGATCGGAGACAAGTTCCCAAGGTAATGCGAAAATCTCCAGCTTCAGATCCGATGGAGTCACGCTTCCGTATGCGCGAATTGGATGAAGAGCGCGATGCACCATTGCCGGCTTTAGAAGGGCTCCGTGTAGTACCCGGTCATCGTGCGGATATTCAGGCCGGGGCGGCTTATCTTTACCTCGAGAGATCGCAATTCGACCCCGTTCGATGCCGGCGGCGGATTGAATGACAGCGCGTAGTACCAGTCGGCATCATCAAACAATTTGCCGAGGTCAGCGGAAATGTCATTGCTGTTTGACATCACGCGGCCGCCGGTTTGCCGAGCCAGTATCGGAAGTCCAAGTGAACTCGGTCCAGCGCTCAAGGGAGACGCGGCTCCTGCAGGGAGTGTTTGCTGATCTACGCGTGTGAGTTCTGCGGAAAGGTTAGGATCGTGCACTCCAAGGGCATCCAGCGTGACCTGCGAGGCGCGAAGGTCGTTGAGGATGTTGACAAGCTCATCTGAATAAGACTTGCGAGCTTTGGGCGACAGTTGTGCAAAGTCAATATCGGACGGCAGCGGCCATCCGGCGCCCACCCAAACGAAAATTGTGCGGCCACCGACGTGGCGTTGTTGCTCGGCAATTCCGTCAAGCGCCGCCAGTGAGTCCTTGAAGTGAACTTGGAGGCAATTGGCCACATCCGCTGCATGAGGGCCAACTTCGTTTTGTCCAGGAGTGCCAGCTGCTTCTGCAGCTTTTGCGGCCGAACCGTCAACGGGCGCGCATGCATTGGAATGCAGATTCTTTGTCATGCTCACGAAGGCTTTGCCAACCGCATTGCGATCTTTTGTAGCTCCGGTCGCCTTCAAGTGGCCGTTTGACCAAAGCACAAACGAAGTCGGGTACGGTAGCGCGGAGTGGCTCTGGGCGAAATATTTGAAGATGCCGGCCTTCTCAGCCTCTAGAGCCTGCGTCGTGCTGTTTACGGCGTCAAGCAAGATAATGACTTCGGTGGCATCGTTCATCGCTTCGCCGTCGATCGCGTGAAATGCGACCAGCTTGCGGGGCTCATGGTTGTCGAAAATCGCAAAGTCTTTGGCGTCCAGGTCAGTGACGGGCTTACCGGCAGCGTCGGTCACTTGCACGTTGAGAACAATGCGGTGGCTCGCTTGGAACTCGCGTTCGCGGTCTTCCCTGGTGCGCGTCTTGAGCGTAGGGGTCTGCGCAGCCGCCACTATACAAACGATCGCTAGGGTAGCAACGTATTGAATAAAAGGCCACATTTTCGCTTCAACGCTCATGCGCATACGATACTCGGACGCTGCCACCTCCTGACAGGTAGCTTGATTGGGAGGCAGAACGTTCTTGATATTTTAGGCCAGGTAGTCATTGCAACGCAGTCGGACTGCTACCCGGTATTCAGAAAATCCGGGCGTCAGTTACTACGGCGATCAAGATCGTAACTGAAGACACTTTGTCGTCGCATCTTCCAGCGCCTATGGTCAGTCCTAGGAGGCAATTCTGCCTGTCTCGTGATCATCATCACAGCCTCATGACGGCGATGGAACTAGCTTCTAACCGTCTATCGGAAGCCCCTGTTCTCGCTCTGTGATGTGCTTCCGCCTCTGTTTAGCGCGACTTAACAAGCGCAATGCGAGGTGGCTTCATGGATGAAGAAGTAGCAACGTCCTTCCCGTCAAATGAATCTCCATCTGCCCGGCCAGAAAAGCCCAGTTGGCTGAATGTTGTTCTATTGGCGGTGGCGCTGGCCGGCTGGATGATTTTCGTCGTGGCCTGCGTCGGTGGCCCAGCATGGAGTCCCGATGGGTCGAAGATTCTTTTTGGATACTACGATGAGGTAAGCTCTCGTGAGGTCGTCGCCATGTATGACCTCAGAACGCGCAAGACAAGAGATCTGTTCGCACAATTGATTAGGCGAGACGAGAAGAACGAAGAAAGTTCTATCCTCTCCCCGGCATGGCAATTGAATGGCACGCGTGCCTTTGTAGCAATGAGTACAAGCTTGGGTGGAGACTTTCAATGCGTGATTATGTCGATTCCAACCAAGTCGGACGAAGCGGTGCAAGCGTATAACTTCGGCAAAAACTCCGCATGTCTCACAATGGCCTGGGCGCCGCAAATTGGAGACTCGCTATATCTCGGCGGCGATGAGGACTTGACGTGGGTGAACCTTACGTCAGGCAAGATGGATTCCAAAAGTCTCGACGGTGGGACAGGTTTCCTTTCGGAACAAAACGGGCAGCTCGTTTACATGCGCGGAGTGGAGCGGCCCGCGCCCACTGTCGACAAAAAGGATGCAACGGAAGACGGTGTAGAGTTCGGGCAGATTGATTTGAATGACATGAGCCGAAAGCCGTTTTTCTCAATGTGGGGGCAACAAGTCAATGATCTCGGATTGACAGACAACATGGGCGGAGCTTGGGAACCCAATGGAACGCGCATTGCTGTTCCTGGTAAAGGAAGCGATGGCGCGCGCATCATTCTACTCGATGAGAAAAAGGGTTTTCTTGGCCAGTTCGCCCCGGATGTTGGAGTCAAGCTCGATCGCCTTGGACCGCTGGTTTGGTCTCATGACGGCAAAACGCTTTTTGCGCCAGTAATTACCAAAGGCGAACAAGATAAGACCTTTGTATACGATTTAGCCGAAATTCCAATTGAGGGAGCAGCCGGACGTCTGACGCGAATTGCAGGTTATCACCAGGACTCGACGAAGGAGGATGAGGAAGAAAACATGCTGAACTTCGGCATGCAGGTGTCACTTTCTCCGGATGGAAAGACCGTTGCAGCAAGTACGGGAGCACTGGGAGATGCCGTTGCAGAGGACGACCGCGGGCTGTACCTGATCGACGTCGCGCATCCTGAACATCGCATTACGAAGGTCCACGTGCCTAAGAAAGCAAGGAGGCATTGAACATTGTCGGGATGAACGCCATGAACTTCTTGAAGGAAGTTTTCTCGTATATCTGCGGACAGCAACACAACTGGGTTCTTGGCGGGGTAACTTTGCCTTGCTGCCAGCGATGTACGGGATTGTATGTGGGAGCGTGTTTCGCGCTTATTTTCGTCGTGGTATTTCGTCCGAGGCCCAGTGCATTCCAGTACTGGATACATGGCGCGTTCATGCTGGCCATGTTTCCCTTTGGTTTTCATCTCGTGGAGCATGGCGGTCTGGTGCGGACATTTACGGGCATGCTGTTTGCGATGGGGCTTGTCTACTATCTTGCGCTGAATCCATTCTCCGCCTGGAACGTGTGGAGGGATTTACGCACCTCGCTGATGGTGGCGTATCTCTCACTGATTGCTGCAGCCGCCGTACTATTGCTCGTTATGGTGTATACGGGTGGCGTGATAACCGGCCTGTTTCTTACAGCACTTGCCGCACTCGGACTGGCTGTTCTTGTACTTCTTACGCTATCGAATCTGATCGTGCTGCCAGGGATTCTTCGACTGCTGTTCCGTCGATCAATTCCGTCGCCACCATGAAACCGCTCTTCCTGTTTGTTCGCCCGCCGCGACCGCTGTGGCCCTTCAACGGACCGAGCACGGCCTTTTGGCCACCTCTAGCGTTCGCTTCAATGGCTGCTGCACTGCGCCAGCATGTTCCGGAGATTCGCGTTGCTATCCTCGACGCTCCGGCGTTATCGATGGGCTGGTCGACGCTTACCCAGATCCTTATATCTCTGAAACCTGATTGCATCGGGATTGGAGAGGAAGCGGTGAGCTGTGTCGAGGGACTTAGGATTGCGCGCCTCGCTAAAGGACTGGGAGCACGCGTTGTCGCTGGCGGATGCTTCTTCTCGCAGGTCGCTGCCCAGGTGTTGGCCACAGGGTTGGTGGATGTAGTGGTGCATGGCGAAGGCGAAATCACTGTAGTCGAATTGATGCGAGCAATGCTGGCGAAGGATGTGAAGGCGCTTCGCTGCGTAGACGGAATTTCTTACCTTGATGGCGAAGAGGTAGTGTTCACAGGGTCTCGCGTACTCCTCGCCAATCTCGATAACTTACCGTTTCCTGCTTATGATCTTTTACCGATGGAGAAATACGGAGCACACAGCCGGCATCACCCGAACTTCACAAGCATTGAGGCAAGTCGCGGATGCACGCACGGCTGCGAGTTCTGCGTGCTGTGGCGGCAGATGGGCCGCTTCGACGCGCAGCGCCAGGTTCCATGTCTGCGCGTGAAGTCGCCGGAACGACTACTGGATGAGATCAGGATTCTGATGGATCGCTATGGACGGCGATATCTCGGCTGGGTCGATCCGTGCTTCAATGCAGATCCCCACACGAGTGCTCGGCTGGCGATAGGTCAAAGCGCCTGGGTGCGTGCTGACTATGTAGTTCGCGACGATTCTTCCGGTGCGCTGAAGTTGTGTTGTGAAGCTGGATGGAACGAAGCCTATCTTGGCATAGAGCGGCTCGATCATAAGGAATTGGCGCGGCTCGGCAAAGGCAACCTGCATGGCGAGGTCGACTGCGCTGTGCAACTGCTGCGCGCGCAATACCCACAAGTCATTACTTTCGGAAGTCTCATATATGGATTGCCTGCGGATACTCCACAAAGCGTGCGGGCCCTGTTTCAAGCTGCAGAGAAACTGAATATCGACCAGCTCTTCTTTATCCCTCTCACGCCGCTGCCAGGGACGCCCGCGTGGAAATCGCGGATGTGGGACACGACCGGCAATGCATTCCGGAGCTTCGACTTCATTCCTCGACCAGGTAACGACGAATTGATGGCTGAACTGGCACGCGAGATCGCGAGAAGCTATCTGTTCGATTGGTCTTCAACACGGTTTGGCAAAGTGCTCTCAGACCTGTTGGACAGCAACGCGCGCCGCCGCGGAATCTGCTGGAATCTCCTATGGCGATCGTTGCCGTTGATGCTTTCCACCGCATTTAAGTGGAATACAAAAGCATCGGGAGGGATGGTCTATCCCGCCTGGTACGAGAGCTGATCTCAAGCTGAATGGAAGTGGGCGAGGGAAGTCGAGATTATCCGAATAGAGCAGTAATGATGTGGTTGACGGCGAAGGCGGAGACATACGCCAGCACCAGCATGTAGCCGAACTGCAGAGCGGGCCACTTCCAGCTATTGGTTTCGCGGCGAACCACGGCCATGGTGGAAGTGCACTGCATGGCGAAAGCAAAGAAGATCATCAGGGCCACAGCTCCGCCAAGTTTCATGTCAGTGTGCAAAGCGGCTTGCAGATGCATGGTCTGCGTTTCAGGGTCGGCGCCGTAAAGCGTCCCCATGGTGGAGACCATGACTTCGCGCGCCAACACGCTGGAAATGAGACCGATGCCGACCTTCCAGTTGAAGCCCAGGGGCGCGATGGCTGGCTCAATGAAATGTCCCAGCTTGCCGACAACGCTGTCGGCGAGTTCCGGAGCAGTGTAGTGGCCGTTCGCCATCGGCACCGGCGGAATGTGCGCCAGCAGCCACAGAGCCAGCGTTACGCAGAGAATGACTGTCCCGGCCTGGCGTAGAAATACTTTGGCGCGATCTACAAGTCGCAAAGCCAGCGAGCGGATCGTGGGCATACGGTATTGCGGCAGCTCGAGGATGAAGGGTGCTTCGCTGGACTTGAGGATGGAACTCTTGAGCAAACGCGCTGTAGTCATGGCAGCGACGAATCCTGCAAGGTAAAGGCCGAGCATGACGATGGTGCGAAGGCCGAGGAATCCGTGAAGAAACACAATATTCGGGATGAATGCTGCGATAAGCAGCATATACACGGGCAGACGCGCGGAGCAGGTCATGAACGGCGTGACAAGGATGGTAGCGAAGCGGTCGCGTTTGTTCTCAATGGTGCGCGTTGCCATGATGGCAGGCACTGCGCAGGCGTAAGCCGAGAGCAGCGGAATGAATGCCTTTCCATTGAGGCCGATGGTGCGCATCACGCGGTCCGCGATTAGCGCTGCCCGGGCAAGATAGCCGGAGTCTTCCAGAATTCCGATGAAAAGAAAGAGAAGCAGAATCTGCGGCAGGAAGACAAGCACCGATGAGATGCCCTTCCATGCGCCGTCAAGGATAAGCGATTGTAACCACCCCGCGGGAAGCAGCGGACGAACCAGTGAACCCATTTTGGCGAGAATGTCGCCGAAGCCGTCGCTCATAGGCTGGCCGATCGAGAAGACCACTTCAAACACGCCGATGACGACAACCAGAAAGAGGAGCGGTCCCCAGATACGATGGAGCAGGATGTTGTCGAGCTTGCGGCTGTTCTCTGCCGATAGCGGAGCCTTGTAGCCGGTATTGCGGCTGACCTGAGCAGCCCATGTATGAGTGCTGGCCGCGTTGCCAAGAACCGGAAGCGAGAGCGGCTGCTGAGCGGCTTGTGGCGAGGCGTGCTGATTCAGGAATAGAGGAACTGCATCAAGTCCCGTGCCATGGACGGCGCTGATGAGAGCTACCGGTGCTCCAAGTTCCTTGGCGAGCTTAAGGGGATCGATGATGCCGCCGCGCGACTCCATCAAGTCGCTCATGTTGAGCAGCACAAGAGTGGGTAGGCCAAGAGCGAGCACCGGGGCAGCAAGCATCAGCTGGCGCGTCAGGTGCAGAGAATCGAGAACCAGGAGCACGGCGTCGGGCTTGGGAGTGCCCGGCATATTGCCTTTCAAAACATCGATCGAAACCCGCGCGTCTTCAGAGTACGGTGTCAGCGAATAGACGCCCGGAAGATCGATAAGCGTGAGGTCTTCGCGGCCCACACCAGCCATCAGCCCGGAGCGCTGCTCAACGGTGACGCCGGGATAGTTGGCGACTTTCTGACGTAAACCCGTGAGGCGATTGAAGAGCGTGGATTTGCCGGAGTTAGGCGGACCGATGAGCACAACCGTGCTCAGATCTCCAGTGCGAGGAGCGGTTGGGGCTGCAAAAGCCGGCGTCTCGCAGCAGGCATTCATCGCGTAACACCGGCGAATTCATGAATCTCAGATTGGTCTTGGCGCGCGCTTTGAGAGCGGGTTTTTGCGGCAATCTTCTCCAGTTCCGCATCAATTTCCACTTGCGACGTATCAGACGACGTGCGAACTCGGATAGCCTCAGCCGTTTCGCGCCGAAGAGCGATCTGCATGCCGTCTATACCGTACACGGTGGGATCACCTGCCGGGGCGCGGCGGAGTACTGTAACCTGCGCGTTGGGGACGAAGCCCATATGCATGAGGTAGTTCTGAACGGAGTCGGGGAGATTGAGGGCGACCAGCGTCGCTGTTTCTCCGATGTGCAGATCCGTAAGTACGCTCACCTGCCGAACTCCCACCGGCTGCCGAAAATGCAGCACCCTATAAGTACGACCAGAATGGTCTGAATTAAGTATACGACCAATTTGGTCGGAATCGCAAATACTACTCGGGATTGGTCCTGCTTGATGAGATGTCACGGCCCGACCCCCTGGAAGGCTGCTCTGGCAATCTGCCTCTGCCTACCTTATCGACCCCTTCAAAACTCACTTCAACGCTCACCGGATTTGTGGCTATTCTTATCCGGGGAAGTTCTTAGAAGATGTGATTTGGGTCACCTAATGCGTACCTCGGCCACGATCGGTTTAGGGAGTTCTAAGCGAGGGGGAAGATCATGAATGCGAGCAAGTTCCGCGCATCGGCGAAGGAGCAAATTCCGCCCGAGGGGTTAACTGCCCCACTGGCTGCACTGTGGTGGGATGCTAAGGGCGAGTGGGCCCAGGCGCACGCGCTGGTGGACGAACTTGAGACTGCGGAAGGGATGGCGGTTCACGCCTACCTTCACCGCAAGGAGGGTTCGTTGTCAAACGCGGATTATTGGTACCAGCGAGCCGGGCGGAACTTCTACAGGCCTTCCCTTGAGGACGAATGGGCGGCACTTGTAACGGGGTTGTCGGGGAGCTAGTGTGCCAATTTGGTAGTTCAGCACACGGCGACTACACGCAAGCACCACCTCGAGGCAAATGGATGCCAGTTATCGGTTGTGCAGCGGCCGGGCCATCCGCCTCATCACGTTTTTGGGAGAGGAATGCGACTCGCTTTTGATTCGATACGGCAGATACGCCACAACAGCGATATTGATGACAAGCACGAGCATCTTGATCGCGGTTGGATGGTGAACGATCTCGTAAATCTCAACTGGCACCAGCGAAGACGTGATGATCACAGTGAACCACTCGGCCCAGCGTTTCATCAGCCACAAGCCAATGCCTTCCGTGAGGAAGAGGCCGGCGTAGATGAAGCTGACTATGCTGAATTCCCTGAACTTGTGAGGTGAAAGGTGAGCGGCCTTCTCTATCGCGTGACTGATGAGTCGACTGCCGGGATCGAAGCCGCACATCGCAACCCAGTGTTCCAGTTGCTCGCCCACATCCTTATGAATCAACCTGAGAATTCCGAAGCCAACGACGATAAGCGACGCCGCTTTGAACAGCTTGAAGACGGCGATAAGTCGAATGAGTCCGCTGTGGGGTTGGTTCATCAGCTTAAACTTGTTCTCTTAAGAGAGCAGTTTTGCGCCGTGCAGTTGCCTGGACGCGCGAGCAATCTCCAATACTTACGTTGCTCATTGCAATCAGAGCTACTGATTATTCGTTGAACGGCAACAGAGGCTGGCCGATCCAGAATTGATTGCTGCGGCGGGCAATGAATCCGGTGGAGCGATTCTCAAGGCGCGCTTGTGCCTCCTGAAATGGTCCCACATAACGGAGCGAGGATGGAAGGCTCGAGTAGACCCGTGGCAGCCAGCGTCTTGCCCGATCCGCGGAAGTCATGCGCGCCTCACCGAAGGAAAGTCCAAACTCCGTACGAAAGCGGGGCGGAAGAATCTCCGTTGTGAGCGACTGATACCAGCGCGGGATGGGAACCCACGAGCCGGCGCCCGTCAGGATCCGGTGCGCCATGATGCGCGAGCGGTCAGAAACGCCAAGCTCCTGCGACACGAGCATCTGCCTGACGTAAGCCTGGAAAGATCCCCAGTCCGGTGGCAATGCTTCGGGAGCAATGCCAAAGAGGCCAGCCAAGATCTTCGATTCGGCATAGTAGGCTTCGCGTTCGTTACTTGTAAGGCGAGGCAGGACGCATTCGTAGGCGATGACGGCGCTTTCAATCAGGGTCGCATAAACCCACATTAACGCCGGCAAATTCAGCGCTTCGTAGCGCGAGCCAGCAGCGTAGCCGGCTACGTCGCTAGGGAGCTTGCCGGTGATGCGCGTGTGGGTCTGGTACAGCGATCGGGAAGCGCGGAAGGCCTGCGGAGCGGTGCCGAAGATCATGGTGAAGACGACGCGGAAGGTGCTATGAAACCGTGCAATCGGTTTCGAGAGCAACGAAGAATGCTGATCGAGTGCAGTGGCAACCCAGGGGTGTGCGAGCTGCAGAAGGGCAGCACGTCCCGCACCGAGAAACAGTGCTGATTCGCGATTGATGCGCCAGGTAATTGAATCTGCACCGAAGATGCCTTCGACTGGGCGCGCCACCTGCTGTTCCACCGACGCGATGTGGCGTTCGAGCACCTGACTCGAGACGGAGGTCGAGGAATCTGCTGGGACCGGAGAAGCCATGTGGCTGATTAGATGATCGCTTTTTTAAGACGGATTGTCACAAGAGAGTATTTATCGAGGTTCCAATGATGATGGAACCTCACCTGTTCTAAAGGATGCAGACGGCGCGACGGAAGTCATGGCTGATTTTGAAATTCACGTCAGGATTCTTGTTTAACGTCCTTCGTGACCCACCACAGGACTTCTCCGAAGATCTTCCAGCGAGTGGCATTGCTGACGTCGATCGGCAGATATTTTGGATTCGCCGATACCAGCAGGTCCGAACCCGCTAGCCGCTGCAGTCGCGCCACCTTGAAACCGAGGTCGCGATGAGAAGCGACCACAAGCCTCCCATTGACTTGGTCACGATCGGTCGCAGCGGTGTCTACGAACAGAACTGAGCCGGAAGGAATAACCGGATGCATGGAATCTCCGGCAACGTGCATACTGATCATGTTCTCGGGGTGCGGACACCACGAAAGTGGAGCCAAAAGCACGTCTTCGACCTTGGCTTGTGAGAGCCGGACATTTTCATGCGGTGGAACTCTATCTCCAAAAGCAGTCACGTTCATGAGTGGAATTGCGACTGCGTTTCCTTTTCCGGCAAGATGCTGCGAGACCTTCTTTGAGGTAATGAGGTTGAAGTCCTCGAGAGTTGTCTGAATGGAGGAGATGGTGTGGCGAAGAGTTGGATCGGGCAGTTCGGATGTGTCGATGCCAGCGCGTTCCCAAAAGTAGGTGCCGTCGGGTCTTCCCGCGATGTTGCCGAGCGCGACGTTAAGTTTCAGCCGTGGGCTCGTTCTTTCCCGCAAGCCAGCGGGAAACGGTGGCAGGAGAAACACCCAGCCGCCCCGCGAGTCCCGCTTGGGTCAGGTTAAGCTCCCTCAACAATCGCCGAATACGGTCAGACCACTCACGAATTGTTAGATCGAGTTCAGCCATCTGATCTCTGATTTTGATATCCCCGGCAACCGATTCCGTTGGTGCAATTGCTTCAATGAAATCAACAATTTATCGCCATTCGACGTATACTAGCAGGCTTCCCGGCGCATCGTAAGTGGGTATGGGGAACGGGGTTATCCAATTCGGTTCGGGCGCAAATGGAACTGACGAGGGCAGGAAGACAGACCCCGCCGGACGAGTGGACCCCGGCGAAAACAGCGACGTCCCACACAGCGATTCTGACTCATCTGCATCAAAATCGTCCAACGGTGGCGAATCAAACATTCCGTCGCATGAAAAAGGTTGGCTGATGGGACTTCCAGTCCATAAGACCGCTCGAAGAATCCTGATTGTGGATGACGAGACAGCCATTGCCGACACCTTGTCACTCATTTTTCAATTGCAGCGCTACGATGTGCGCGTCGCATACACTGCCGAAAGAGCGATCGAGATGATCGCCGAGTGGATTCCCGAACTGGCGGTGTTGGATGTGATGTTGCCGGCGATGAATGGCATCGACCTGGCGCTCGTGATCAAGGCCAACCATCCTAAGTGTCATGTAATTCTGTTCTCCGGGCATGCAAATACGGGAATGCTCTTAGAAGAGGCCGGACGAAAAGGGCATCAGTTTGAAATTCTGGCGAAACCGGTGCAACCCGAACTGATGCTGGAACGTGCCTCGACCCTTCTCTCCGGACCGGATGAATCGAACTACAACTAAATCAGACGCTCAAAGTCCCCCCGCATCTTGAAGTCAATTGCTCCCGGAGAATCACCGTGACTCAGTTTTCGTGAGCAGCTACACACCTTCAAACAAGTCTTTTTCTTGGGCGGGAAGCTAAATGTCTTCGTGCCTGCCAAGACGCGCGCGATAGACGCAAAGCAACTTGAATTTCGCGTGACGGCATCAACAGTTGCACGAACGATAGATTGGATTGCAATTTGAGGAGTATAGAAATTATGAATTCGCACCGATTCTTGACGGCAGTGTGCAGCATTGCAAGCGCCGCACTGTTTTTCGGAGGCGCCGCCATTGCCCAGAACACTACAAGTCCGAGCAAGTCGGACAGGAAATTTGTACAGGAGGCACTCCAGGGTGGAAATGCCGAGGTGCAACTGGGACAATTGGCCGCGCAGAAGGCAACTAGCGAGGACGTGAAGCAGTTTGGGCAGAAGATGGTAGACGATCACACCAAGCTCGGAGATCAGATGAAGGAGGTTGCCCGGAAGGAAGGGATCTCCATTCCTGGCGGGGTCGCTGCAAAAGACAAGGAACTTGAGTCCAAGCTGGGATCGCTCTCAGGGGAGTCGTTCGACAATGCCTACATTAGGGCTATGTTGAAGGATCACCAGCACGATCTATCGGCGTTTAAAAAAGAAGCAAACTCCGGAAATGACACCAGTATCAAGGATGCGGCAAGCCAGGGAGAGCAGGTAATTAGCGAACATCTCAAGATGGTTGAGGAAATTGCGAAGACGCACAACGTCCAGCGGGACTCAATGAATCCCGACGTGCAGCCAGGTCACCGCGAATCTCAGCACTAAATCTCGGAAGCCACAAACATCGCTTAAGGGACGACGGTTGAAGGGAGCGTGCGCCAAGTGTGCTCCCTTTTTCTTTTTGAATACTCCGTCTCAGCGCTTTGCGTCGCGAATCGCCGCTGCGGCCAGGCGCTGCTTCAATCCATCCATCTCGGCCCACGGATCACGGGAGAGCCGCTTCTTCCACGAATTGAAGTCGGTCACATGGAAGGTTGGACGGGACTTGTCGTTGAGTTCCTTCCAATCGAGCGGAAGAGCGACCGGAGCACCGGAGCGGGCGCGCGTCGAATAGGGCGCGATGGCTGTTGATCCTCTATCGTTGCGAAGGTAGTCGAGATAGATGCGGTCCTTCCGAATCGACTTGTTCATCTTCGTCACATAGAGTCGTGGATTCTTGCGTTCGATTCCAAGAACAATGTTGTGCGCGAATTCCTTGATTGCGGGCCATTCGTTTTCAGGCCGAATGGGCGTTGCGACGTGTAGACCTTTACCGCCCGTCGTCTTCAGGAAACTTTGCAGGCCAAGCTCTTCGAGGCGGGAGCGAAATTCTTTTGCAGCCTCTCCGAGGACCTTCCAGTCGATGGATTCGTCGGGATCCAGATCGAAGATGATCCGGTCAGGCTTCTCAAGGCTGTCGTTTTTTGATCCCCAGGGATGGATTTCGAGCACGCCCATCTGCGCCATGCCAATGAGGCCTTCGACAGAGTTCAGCGTCAGGTACTGTTCTGTCGATGCGTTCTTCTTATTGGGGACGGGGACGCTTCCGATACCCCCGGCAAGCCCCATGCCCACGTGCTTCTGGAAGAAGCAAGGTTTGCCGGCCCCATCGGGGCAGCGCAGAATGCTGAGGGGACGATCAGCAATATGAGGCAGCATGTGATCGGCCACCGCAAGGTAGTAGTTGGCCAGCATCAGCTTTGTCATCCCCGATTCGGGATCGAGAATCTTTGTCGGATGAGTGATGGGAAGATCGGTTTTCACGGCACTCTTCGCGTTAACCGATGCCCCGTGCGCGCTTGAGGCGGGTGACGCTGGCGCCGACTTTGACGCGGATTTGTTTTCCGCTTTTCCTTTGGCGGCGTCGGAGCTTTGCAGCGGCTCAGCCTTTTCCCGGACGACTTCCTTGGCGGGCTTGTCTTCACGAAGACCCTTGAACGCCGCCTGGCGAACCAGGTTGTCGCGAGTCCAGTTAGAAAAGGAAATCTGCGCGACCATCTCAGGTTTTACCCAATGCACTCCTCGCGAGATGCCTGTCGGCAGATCAGCAAAGGAGCTTTTGGATTGCACCAGCTTACTGAGTTGCTTGTGCAACATCTGTTGAGTCTTTTGCGTGAAACCCGTGCCGGACCGCCCGGCATAGAGCAATTTGCCGTTCTCGTAATATCCGATGATCAATGCGCCTATACCCGTACTGCCATTCGATGGGTCAGTGAAGCCGCCAATAACAAATTCCTGTTCTTGAAAGCATTTCGACTTAATCCACGAGTTGCCACGTGTCGACGAATAGGGCGCGGATGCAACCTTGGAGACGATTCCTTCAGCACCTAGATTGCACGCTTCTTCGAAAACCTTTTTTCCGTCAACCGCAAAGTGTTCGCTGATGCGAATGGGTGCGTCGTCGTCGAGTCGGGACAGAAGCTTGGCGAGAAGCTCCTTGCGCTTGAGCAGGGGCAGATCGCGCAGGTTGTGGCCGTTGAGATGGAGCAGGTCAAAGGCGAAGTAGGTAAGATTCATCTTTGCGCCCTCCTGAAACGCCGCCTGCAGATCCGCAAAACTGGTCGAGCCTTTTTGATCCAGTACCACGGTTTCGCCGTCGAGGATAGCGCTGTCGCAGGGGAGCTGTTCGGCTGCCTTGGCAAGGGTCGGCATACGATGCGTCCAGTCAAGGCCCTTGCGGGTCAGCAGCGAAACGTGTTTCGACTTTAAGCCAGTACCGGGCCGAATTTGAATCTGAATTCTGTATCCATCAAGCTTGAGTTCGTGAACCCAGCCCTCACCGCTCGGCGGTGCGGTAGATGCCTTGGCTAACTGGGGACTAATGAAGGCCGGAAATTTTTCCTTCGGTGCGGAGTTGAGTGCGGTCGCAAATGAAGGCTTGGACTTCGCCACCTTTCGGGAGCCGTTTCCCGCTGCGATTCGAGACACCGCCGGTTTCGTCGCTTCTGGTTGCTGATCGGCGGGACGATTGCTGTGCCACACGCGGTCGCTGTCTTCGCCGATCTGTTCTATAGTGCGCTTGCTGATGGCGCTGTCGGGCAGCCGTTCGGTAATCGATGGCTGATCTTCAGTCCGTGCGTACTCATCTCGATCTTTGATGAGCAGCCAGTTCGGCTTGCCGGGGCGCGCGTCATGGGTGTGCATGCGCACAAGCGCCCAGCGGCCGTGCATCTTCTGACCCTTAAGCTCGAATTTGAGATGACCGTCGGCCAGTCCGCGATCTACGTCGGTGTAACCCTCGACAGGCTTCCACTCGCCGAAATCCCACAGCATTACGGATCCACCGCCGTACTGACCTTTGGGAATCGTGCCTTCAAAATTTCCGTATTCGATGGGATGATCTTCTACCTGCACCGCGAGACGTTTGTCGGCAGGAAGGTCGCTCGGTCCTTTGGCGACTGCCCAACTCTTCAGAACGCCGTTCCAGGCAAGGCGAAAATCGTAGTGCAGATGCGAAGCTGCATGTTTCTGAACGACAAAGGGCAACGCGCCGCCCTGCGCGGCGGCCTTAATTGCGCCTCTGTTTCCGCGGGGCTCGGCGGTGACATTGAAGTCCCGCATCTCCCGGTAGCGTTTGAGCTGGTCTTCCAGCACGCTGGCCGGATCGTTCTTGGGGGCGTTCTTTCGAGACGCGGTCTTTGCCATGGTCATGCGGCCTTACGCGAGCGTTTGCGAGACTTGACCAGTGTAGGGCCATTCTTCCCTGAGCGGGAAGTAGAGGGCTTGCGATTTTTTGATTCGTGGCCGGACCCGCTGACGCTCTGCTTCAGCGCGTCCATGAGACTGATGACCTTGGCGCGCGGCTTGGATTCTTCGACCGGAAGAGGCGATTTGGTACGCTTGGCCTCGATGAGTTCGCGCAACGCCGCTTCGTAGTCGTCCTTGAAATCTTGAAGGTGAAAGGCCGCCGACTGAGCACGAATGAGGTCGTTCGCAAGCGCGAGCTGCTTTTTATCTACGGCGTGTTCTGGGATGCTGCCGAAATAATCCTTGGAAGCGCGTAACTCCTCGGCATAGCGCAGCGTATAGGCCATCAAACCGCGGGAGTTCTTCTCGGTCGCAGGCGCAATGGCGATCAAGTGCTCGCGCCCGCCGAATGCAACTTCCCCGATGGCGATTTTATTGGCCTCGAGCATGGCGGTTCTTACGACGGCGAAGGCCTCGATAGATCCCCCTTTGGGATCGGGTACGACAAAGTAGGGCTTTTCAAAAAGGTAAGGAGGGATTTCACTGGCGTCGACAAATTGCGCGACGTCGATCGATCTCTGCGTTTCAAGCCGGAGCTTTTTAACCTCATCCGGCTCGACGACTACATATTTTCCCTTGCTATATTCGTATCCCTTGACGATTTCAGAGTTTTCGACGGGCTTGTCCCCGTCAATCACATTTAAATGGTGGACGCGCTGGAGGGTCTTGCGATCGATTTGGTGAAAGGAGATTTCGGATGTGGAACTGGTGGCAGGGAACAGCTGAATGCCGAAAGAAACAAGCGAAATGCGAAGTTGCCCAGACCAGAATGGACGGCCAGCCATAGTGCCTCCCGGGAGAGCATACGGGAGTGCCCCGCTTCTCTCAGTCCCAGGTCGTTCGATGTTGCAGTTATGGGGCAAGTTGTCCTGAAATAGGCATCCCTGGTCGCGGCCCTGAATGGCCAGGTCAGGCAGCGCGCGCCAGGACATGACGCATCTGAAAGTCGCATGATTCGCAAACTAAAATCCGGAGAATTTCGCTTGTATTCACGCAAGAAGGACACTTCAACCGGCAAGCGTAAAAACCTTGGCACCTTCTCGTCGCTAGAGAAGGCCAAGCAGCACGAGCGGGAGATTCAGTATTTCAAGAAGCATTGATTGCAGCTTCGGACAAAACTTGAAAGCAAACTGGTCCGACGCGTCCGCATCCTAACCCCAACGCGGAGCGAAACAAGGAACCAGAGATTAGCGACCCGGGGTACGCGATGGCAGGATCAGCGAAGAAGTGGGTCAGCAAAGTGAAGACAGTCTCGACCTACCCACCCGAAGGGCTCTTCACCAAGGATGCGGAGACGATAGCACGCCAGTTGGCATCGAAGAAGGTTTCGCCGAAGGGGCCGGGATCAGGAATGAGAATGCTGACCTACTTCATCAATCGAGCGGGCAAGGGACTGAGTAAGTCCCGCTTGTCTGAACTGGAGAAAGCGAAAAGGCTGCTTTCGAAGCGCGTAAAGGCAGCGCGTGAAAAGAAAGCAAAGTCGGCGTCGGCTTGAGCGTTGGGGCTGCAGATCCATGGAAATTTAAACGTGGAGGATTGGTTGAAATGAGCGGGCAAAAAGAGGTGCATCTGACCCGAGGTATTGTGGCGGGCATCGTAGGTGGCCTGGTCGCCTCGTGGGTAATGAATGAGTTCATGGAAAATCTCGGACCGCAACTGCAGAAGGCTGTAGAGAAAGGCGAGACGGCCGCCAAAACTCAGCAGCCGCAGGCAGGCGACAAGCCAGATGACGCCACCATGAAGACAGCCGACGCCGTCGTCTCGACCCTCACGGGCGGCAGGCATCTCTCCCATGAAGAGAAAGAGAAAGGGGGTCCCATAGTGCACTATGCATTTGGGGCGCTCATGGGCGCAGTGTATGGTGCAATCGCGGAGGAGATGCCTGCGGCGACCACCGGCTTCGGCACTGCGTTTGGTGCCGCGTTGTTTACGGGAGCGGATTTGGTAGCCGTGCCTGCGCTGAATCTTTCCCAGTCATCGGGCGATGAGCCGGTTTCGTCTCTGGCTACTCCATTTGCGGCGCACCTTGTGTATGGCGCAGCCACAGAGGCGGTGCGTCGGCTGGTTCGCGCACTGCTGTAATCATGGGTGGTGTTGAAGCGGAGTTGAGGCGCAATGCTTTACCATGCGCTTGTACGTGTCGAACGAATCCCCATCCACGACTTCATCTGTTCTGACTGGCTCAGTGCTGGTGCTGATCCAGTTTGACGTGTGTGAGGAACTTCGTCTCGACCGACTTCATAATGTGAGAGAACGCACGGTTCAGCAACAACCACGGATGAAGCACGGCGCGCCCGCGTACGTAAAGTATGAACGCCCACCGGTAGTTGAACCGCTTGAAGCGTTGCAACTTGACAGCGGAGAGAGACTCGAAGGCGAGATCAAGTATTACGACTACGGCGTAGTCAGCGTGGTGTTTCATCTTCCGTTCTCCGGCGATTGGGACAACCTCGCCCACCTCGCAAGTCGCTGGGTCTGGGACGTTGATTTCGCGTCGCGCGCCGAACCCCTGGTCAAGGCTCGACTCGACCAATGCGCGGAAGCTATGGTCCGTCCGTATTCGCGCTGGCTCAGCGAGGACTACTTCATCTTCCATATAAGCGAAGTGCCCGGTTCGCCGTCGGCTGCCGACCTGATCCGGGATCACGGCTTCGAGATTGCTCAGGTGGTGCGTGGAGACCGATTGCGACTTTCGCCGGGAGAGCGCACCGAAGTTTTGAATTCGCAAATCTCCTATTACGCCGATGATGTGACGGTAATTGGTTGGAATGCGGCTTTCCTTTACGACAGCAGGATCGGTGCGGAAACCGCGATACAACTCCTTGAGTACGCAAATTCTCAATTGCTCGAATTTCGCCATTACGACGAATTGCTAAGCGATATCCTTGGTCGGGCCTATGCGCTCCTGGAGCAAAAGACGGGATTCTTTGCACGATGGCGCCTAGCCAAGTCCGCGCGAAATCTTCACACCACGCTTCTCGATGTCGATGAACTGACCGAGCGTGCCGATAACGCGATCAAGTTTCTGAGCGATATGTTTGCCGCACGTCTGTACAGGTTGGCCGCAGCCAAGGTTGGCGTTCCGGACTACAAAGAATTGGTGTCGCGCAAAGTGAAGACAGCGGAAGAGCTCTACCAATACATGGTGGATCAGTTCAACCAAAGTCGGGCGTTCTTTTTGGAATTCACGGTTGTTCTCATCCTGCTGATCGAGCTGTTCTATTTGTTCCGGGGTAAGCCTCTTTAGGTTGCCGTCGACGCATTGAGCGATTTCCCACTATGAGCTTGTTGATCTTTACCGTGCTGCTCTTCCTTGGTTCACTGCTTGCGGGCCTCCTGGGTGCGCTTACAGGACTTGGTGGTGGCGTAGTGCTGGTGCCGCTGCTCACCCTTGGCTTCCATGTGGACATTCGCTATGCAATCGGAGTATCGCTGATCTCAGTGATCGCGACTTCCTCAGGCGCTGCGGCTGCCTATGTGCGCGAGGGCTATTCAAGTGTGCGCATCGGAATGTTCCTCGAAGTCGCAACAACTGCCGGTGCGATTCTGGGAGCATTTCTAGCGACCGTAGTTCATACTCAGGTGCTGGCAATCATATTTGGACTAGTCCTGATCTACTCTGCATTTCTATCGTGGCAACAGGCTCGCAATCCTGTGCCCGAGCTAAAGAAAGGCAGTCCGTGGTCGGATAAGTTGAGGCTATCGGGCGATTATCCGGCAGCGGACGGATCGCGATGCAAGTACGAGGTCGAAAATATTCCGGGTGGCTTCGGCTTGATGTTTGTGGCGGGTACGCTCTCTGGATTGCTCGGCATCGGCTCTGGCGCAGTAAAAGTGCTGGCCATGGATCGCATCATGAAGGTGCCGTTCAAAGTATCGACGACAACCAGCAACTTCATGATTGGTGTTACCGCAGCCGCCAGCGCGGGCATCTATCTTCATCGCGGATTGATCACGCCTGGCCTCGCGTTTCCAGTGATGCTGGGTGTGCTTTGCGGCTCACTCATCGGCGCGCGCTACCTGGTCCGTGCGCATGTGTCTGTGTTACGCAGTGTATTTACGATCGTCATCCTTGCGCTTGGCCTGGAGATGATCATCAACGGGGTGACGAAATGGTTTTAAGAGCAAACCCAGCGGAACCTGGTCACGGAGAGCAATTCGACGACCGGATGATGGAAACCATCATGGGTCGTCTTCTGCAGGTGGGCGTGCTGCTGGCCTCGTTTGTAATGTTGATCGGCGGCCTTTTCTACGTCAAAGCCCATCACGGATCAATTCCAGATTACCGTGTCTTCAACAGCGAGCCGCAGGCGCTTCGCCACGTTGACGGGGTAATCAATGGGGTGGCGGCTGGCGATCCGGCGGCCATTATTCAACTCGCGGTATTACTGCTGATCGCAACGCCTGTGGCTCGGGTGGTGTTTGCACTGATCGCATTTGGAATTGAGCGCGACAAGCTGTATGTCGGTGTCAGCGCTATCGTGCTGGCGGTGCTCTTGTTCGGTTTCCTCCGATCCCAATAAGCGCTCATCCGCCGAATTCCCGTTCACAGTTTGGCGGAGGAGGGGTTAGCGCTCCTCAATTTTCACTAAACTTCAAGTCTCAGAAAAATCTAGCCTTCAGCGCGCATCCAAGCAGAAGAGTAGGACTCTTACGTGTAGGGAGGGAGCCATGCGGCGTTTTGAGGGAAAAGTCGCAATTGTTACGGGCGCCGGGTCGGGCATTGGGCAGGGAATCGCCAAACGGCTCGGATGCGAAGGCGCGAAGGTGATCGTAGACTATGTGGGCAGCCCCGACGGCGCAAAAGAAACTGAAGATGCAATTGAGAAATCAGGCGGTGAGGGAAAGATTGTCCAGGCGGACATCACACGCATTAATGACGTGGAATGCCTGGTAGACACCGCCTGGAGCCAATTCGGTTCCGCAGACATCCTCGTCAACAACGCCGGAATGGAGAAGAAGTCGGACTTCTGGGATACCCCGGAGTCAGAGTACGACCAGGTGATGGCGGTTAATCTGCGAGGTCCGTTTTTCTTGACGCAGTCGTTTGTGCGCCGTCTGCGCGACGCTAAAAAAACCGGACGCATCATCAATATAAGTTCGGTCCACGAGGATATGGCGTTTCCAGGTTTTGCTTCCTATTGCACCAGTAAAGGTGGCCTTCGCATGCTGATGCGCGACTTGGCCGTTGAACTGGGACCGCTCGGAATCACAATCAACAACGTAGCGCCCGGTGCAATTGCCACGCCGATCAACAAATCCCTGCTCGAAGACAAGCCGAAGCTGGATGCACTCCTCAAGAACATCCCGCTTGGCCGGCTCGGCACTCCGGAAGATGTTGCTGGGCTGGTAGCATTTCTGGCGTCAGATGACGCGTCTTACGTCACAGGCTCAACGTTTGTTATCGACGGCGGTCTTATGCGCAACTACCGTGAGCAATAGCCCGATATGGCCGCGAAGATTGAAGATTATGCGTTGATAGGCGACTGCCAGACTGCCGCATTGGTCGATAGAAACGGCTCGATCGATTGGCTCTGCTGGCCGACTTTTTCCTCCGAGGCATGTTTTGCAAAACTGTTGGGCACAGATGACAACGGATATTGGCAGATTGCGCCGTGTGAAGGCGAGTGGAAGTCGAGCAGGAAATATCGTGAACACACCCTGATTGTGGAGACGATGTTTGAATGCGCCGCCGGTGCAGTTCGCCTTACGGATTTTATGCCTGTGCGCGGCAAAAACTCTGACGTCGTTCGCATCGTCGAGGGCATTCGCGGGAAAGTGCGGATACAGATGCAGCTTTGCCTGCGCTTCGACTACGGGCGAACAGTGCCGTGGGTAACGCGCGTAGATGATGGTGTTCGTGCGATTGCAGGCCCGAACCTGGCTATCCTTCGGAGTTCGGTTGAGACGCATGGCGAAAATTTGAAGACGCTGGCGGAGTTTGACGTTACCGCAGGGAAGCGGGAATCGTTCGTTCTGACCTATGGACCGTCTCATGAGCCAGATCCCGCGTCAATTGATTATGAGCAGGCGCTCAAAGATACAGACAACTTCTGGCAGGAGTGGACCGGAAGGCTCTCCTACGAAGGGAAGTATCGCGAGATCGTGGAGAGATCGCTAATCACACTGAAGGCGATGACCTATATGCCGACAGGCGGCGTGGTCGCGTCAGTAACTACTTCGTTGCCCGAGTGTATTGGCGGTGTTCGGAACTGGGACTATCGCTATTGCTGGCTGCGAGACACGACCTTCACGCTGCTTGCGCTTTCGAATGCAGGATATTACGACGAGGCTGCAGCGTGGCAGGATTGGCTGCTCCGGGCGCTTGCGGGAAGTCCCGATCAGGTGCAAATCATGTACGGACTGCGCGGTGAGCGGCAACTTCAGGAATGGGTCGTCGACTGGCTGCCGGGATACGAAGGTTCAAAGCCTGTGCGCATAGGCAACGCCGCATCGATGCAGGTGCAGCTGGATATCTACGGAGAAATGCTCGACTCGTTCTTCCACGCGCAACACAAGATGGGAAGGCACACCGAGGATGATTTCCGAGTCCTAGTTCTGTTGCTCAAGCATCTCGAAACAATCTGGCATGAACCAGACGAGGGGATCTGGGAAACACGCGGCGGCCCACAGCAATTTACTTATTCAAAACTGATGGCGTGGGTGGCCTTCGATCGTGCGGTCCTGCTGGCAAAGAATATGAACTATAAGGCCCCGTCGGACAGATGGACTCAAATCAAAGATGCACTCCATCAGCAGATTTGCAAACGCGGATTCAACGCGCAGAAAAACAGCTTTGTGCAGGCGTACGGATCGGAGGAACTGGATGCTTCCTTGCTTTTGATGCCGCTGGTTGGTTTTCTGCCCGGGACTGATCCCCGCGTGCAAAGCACCGTTGAGGCGATTCGGCGCGAACTGATGCCGGATGGATTGGTGCTGCGATACGACACCTCGCGAACGCAGGACGGTCTTCCACCCGGCGAAGGAGTCTTTCTAGCGTGTAGCTTTTGGATGGTCAGCAGTCTAAAAGCAGTGGGACGCGAAGACGAAGCAATCAAGTTGTTCGAACATCTGCTGACGCTGACCAACGATTTGGGCCTGCTCTCAGAGGAGTACGACATCCATGGACAGCGCTCGGTAGGCAATTTTCCGCAAGCCTTTTCGCATATCGCGCTGGTCAATGCAGCCTTCGATCTGGAAGACGGCGAGGGCGTGCGTGAGCGCGCTCACAGGCAGGGGCAGGCTTGAAAAGTCCGTTGGGCCCAATTTCGGTAAACTTACCGGCGCTCGCCGGTTCCATTTTAGATGCGGCTTCGAGTCCGACGCGTACTCATGCTCTTCGCTGGTTAATCAATCTTGGAGGGGTCGGAGTCTTCGCCCTGGCTGTGGTCGACTCTTCGGTGATTCCGATACCGCTGCCGGGAAGCACAGACCTCGTGCTGTTACTGCTGGCTGCTTTTCGATCGCAGTCAATTGCGTCGCCAATCATATTTGCGTCGTGCGCGTTTGCAGGATCGGTGATCGGCGGATATACGACATGGGCGGCCGGGAAAAAGGGCGGAGAGGCGGCGCTCGATCGATTAGGAAAGGGCCGCTTTGTGCGCCGCGTTCAAGGCTGGGTCAAGCGGAATGGCATGCTCTCGGTGGCCTTGGCATCGCTGCTGCCGCCGCCAGTCCCGCTTATGCCGTTTCTATTAGCGGCGGGAGCGCTAGGGCTTTCGCGCGGGCGATATCTGATTTCCTACTGCATAGCGCGCGCAGTGCGCTATGGCGCGGTGGCGTGGCTCGGCTACAAGTACGGGCGGCAGGTAATTAATTTCTGGCAAGAAGATCTGAAGGGTTGGAGCACGCCGATTCTCGTCGCCTATATTTCGCTTCTGGTGCTAGGAGCACTGTACGGAATCTGGAATTATCGGCGCGGAAACAAAAAAGGAAAATAGATAACTGCGTGGTATGGAATGCCGACGAATCGGCATTCCATATTCGGTTCTTCCGCACTATGCTCGTGCATGCCTGAGCGTGGGCGCTGTCGGCTGCTTCGTGGCCAGGTATGCGTCAACGGCCGCAGCAGCTTTGCGGCCTTCAGAAATGGCCCAAACCACGAGGGATTGTCCGCGGCGCATATCCCCGGCAGCGAAGATGCCGTCGACGGAGGTCATGTACTCGGCGTTCGCCGCAACGTTACCCCGCTGGTCGACCGCAACTCCAAGTTGTTCGATCATGCCACCCTTTACAGGCCCGAGGAAGCCCATCGCCAGGAGAACGAGATCGACATCGAGGGTGAACTCGGAGCCTGCGATTGCTTCAAACTTCGGTGGAGGTCCCACGCGCACAGCATGAAGCTGTTTGACGTTGCCATGCTCGTCGCCTGTGAACTTCACGCTGTTAATGCTCCAATCCCGGATGCCGCCTTCTTCGTGCGCGCTTTCAGTGCGTAGTTGAAGAGGCCAGAGTGGCCACGGAGTTGAAGCGGCGCGGCTGTCCGGCGGTTTGGGCATGATCTCAAACTGATGCACGCTTTTCGCACCCTGGCGATGGCTGGTGCCAAGGCAGTCGGCGCCCGTGTCGCCGCCGCCGATAATGAGCACGCGCTTGCCTTCGGCACTGATGGCAATTTTGGGATCGACCGTGTCGCCCTCGCATCGCCGATTCTGTTGCGGCAGAAATTCCATCGCGTAATGGACGCCCTTGAGTTCACGGCCGGGTATCTTGAGGTCGCGAGGATGCTCAGCGCCGCCGGCAAGAAGGATCGCATCATAGTGCCCGGTGAGTGCGTCGACTGGAACATTGCCGCCAACGTGCGCATTTGTCAGGAACGTGACACCCTCGGCGCGCATCTGTTTGAGGCGGCGATCAAGGATGTGCTTTTCAAGCTTGAAATTCGGAATGCCGTAGCGCAGGAGGCCGCCGATGCGGTCGTTCTTTTCGTAAACCGTGACGGAATGGCCCGCGCGGCGAAGTTGTTGTGCAGCTGCTAGGCCTGCCGGACCGCTGCCGACGACGGCGACACGCTTGCCAGTGTTGTGCTCTGGCGGTTCAGGCTGAATCCAGCCTTCATCCCATGCGCGCTCAACGATGCTCTTCTCGATGAGTTTGATAGAGACAGGTGGCTGATCGATTCCGAGCACACAAGCGGCTTCGCAAGGCGCGGGGCAGATGCGGCCAGTGAATTCAGGAAAGTTGTTGGTAGCGTGGAGACGTCGAATCGCGCTTTGCCAGCGTCCGTTGTAGGCGAGGTCGTTCCAGTCGGGGATGAGGTTATTGACCGGGCAGCCAGTGTGGCAGAAGGGAACTCCACAATCCATGCAGCGGGCGCTTTGATCGCGCTGCTTTTCTTCAGGAAACGGCTGGTAGATTTCAAACCAGTCCCGCACACGTTCTTCGACGTTGCGCCGCGCGGCCTGCTCGCGTTCGATTTCGAGGAAACCTGTGACCTTACCCATGCTGCACCTCGGCTGCTGCTGCCTCGACCTGAGGCACTGCTGTAGTTGGCGGACAGTAAATGGTATCGACGCGTTCGACGCCGAGAACCCGTTTGTATTCGTGCGGAAAGACCTTGATGAACTTGGGCTGTGCATCGGTCCAGTGCTCGAGAATCCATGCGGCTCGAGGGCTGCCTGTGTAATCACGGTGGCGCTCGAGAAGAGCGCGAACCTCCGCGACATCAGCATCAGTTTCAAGTGGCTCTAGATCCACGCTGGACTTGTTGCAGCGGCGCGTTGAGAAGTCGCCCTGGTCGTCAAACACAAAAGCCCGGCCGCCGCTCATGCCTGCGGCAAAGTTGCGGCCCGTAGTTCCGAGAACAACGACTGTGCCGTTTGTCATGTATTCGCATCCGTGATCGCCGACGCCTTCAACCACCGCGGTGGCGCCGGAATTACGAACTGCAAAGCGCTCGCCGGCGATGCCGTTGAGGAAGACTTCACCGCTGGTGGCGCCGTAAAGCACGACGTTGCCGACGAGGATGCTTTCTTCGGGAAGGAAGAACGAAGTCTTGGGTGGGTAAGCAATGATGCGGCCGCCGGATAGGCCCTTGCCGAGATAGTCGTTGCTGTCGCCTTCGAGTTCGAGCGTGACGCCTGAAGGAATGAATGCGCCAAAACTCTGACCGGCGGAGCCTTCGAATTTGAAGTGAATGGTGTTGTCAGGAAGTCCGACAGATCCGTAACGGCGGGCAATCTCGCCGCCCAGCATTCCGCCGACGGTGCGATGAACGTTGCGAATAGCGAAGCTGCCAGTCACCGCAGTTTTCGATTCGAGAGCGGGCGCGGCCTTAGTGATCAGCGCGTGATCGAGGGCCTGATCCAGACCGTGATCCTGCGCCTGCATCTTGCGGCGCGCAACGCGAGATGGAATCGTGGGTGCGTAGAGGATAGACGAAAGATCGACGCCCTTGGCTTTCCAATGTGCGTCGGCCAATGAGGCCTCGATCTTGTCCACGCGGCCAATCATCTCGTCCATGGTGCGGAAGCCGAGTTTGGCCATGTGTTCGCGAATTTGCTCAGCGATAAAAAAGAAGAAATTAACGACATGCTCGGGCTGACCGGTAAAGCGCGCGCGCAGCACCGGGTCCTGCGTCGCAATGCCGACTGAGCAAGTGTTCAGGTGGCACTTGCGCATCATGATGCAACCCATGGTGATGAGCGGCGTAGTAGCAAAACCGAATTCCTCCGCACCGAGCAGAGCCGCAATAACCACGTCGCGGCCAGTTTGCAATTTGCCATCGGTCTGCACCTTGATGCGGCTCCGCAGATCGTTGAGTAGCAACACCTGCTGCGTTTCGGCCAGGCCGAGTTCCCAGGGCAGGCCTGCATGCTTAATGGAACTGAGTGGCGATGCGCCCGTCCCACCGTTGTCGCCGGAAATGAGCACAACGTCTGCATGCGCTTTGGAAACGCCGGCGGCGACGGTGCCGACACCGACCTCCGATACAAGCTTTACGGCGATGCGGGCTTTTGGATTGACGTTCTTGAGGTCATAAATCAGCTGCGCAAGATCTTCGATGGAGTAGATGTCGTGATGCGGCGGCGGCGAGATCAAGCCCACGCCGGGGATCGAGTGACGTGTTCTCGCGATGACGTCGTCGACCTTGTGACCTGGGAGCTGACCACCTTCGCCAGGCTTTGCGCCCTGTGCCATCTTGATCTGCAGTTCGTCGGCGTTAACCAGGTAGTTGGTGGTGACGCCGAAGCGTCCGCTGGCCACCTGCTTCACGGCACTGCGGCGCGAGTCGCCATTAGCGTCAGGCTTGAAACGCGCTTCGTCTTCGCCGCCTTCACCGGTGTTCGACATTCCGCCGAGGCGATTCATCGCGATTGCAAGTGTCTCGTGCGCTTCGGCACTGATGGAGCCGAAGCTCATGGCGCCCGTGGTGAAACGCTTGACGATCTCCTTGGCCGGTTCCACTTCCTCGATCGGTATGGGAGTTTCGGCATACTTGAGCTTCAGCAGGCCGCGCAGAGTACAAAGTGTACGATTCTGCTGATCAAGAAGGTCGGTGTACTCCTGGAATGTGCTGGCGCTGTTGGCGCGAACCGCATGTTGCAGTTTGCTGATGGTAGCCGGGTTTAGCAGGTGATACTCGCCGCCCTCCCGGTATTGATAATGACCGCCGACTACGAGTTCGGTTTCGGAATCTGTAAGCGGCTGGAAGGCGTAGGAGTGCTTCATCTGCGCTTCGCGGGCGAGCACATCGAGGCCAACACCTTCGATGCGCGACGCGGTTCGAGGGAAGTAGGTCTGAATGAGATTGTCGTTCAGACCGATTGCTTCAAAGACCTGCGCGCCACGATAGCTTTGCAGCGTGCTGATGCCCATCTTCGAGAAGGTTTTCAGCAAGCCCTTGTTGATTGCCTTGATGAAGTTCTTTTCGGCGTGATTTGCGGAGACGTTGTGCGGCAGAAGACCGCGACGCTTGAGATCGTGCAGCGTCTCGATAGCGAGGTACGGATTGATAGCGCTCGCGCCATACCCGATGAGCAATGCAAAATGCATGACCTCGCGTGGCTCGCCGCTCTCGATGATAAGAGCAACCTGGGTACGGGTCTTTTCCTTTACCAGGCGATTATGGACGGCGGCCATTGCAAGAAGACTTGGAATGGGAGCATATGTCGGATCGACGCCGCGGTCCGAGATGATGAGCAGCGTGTATCCAGAATCGACGGCGTGCGCAGCGCGGGCGCTCAGGTCGTCAAGCGAGTGACGCAATCCAACTTCGCCATCCGCAGCGCGGAAGAGGGCAGGCAGCGTTGTGGCAAGCAGATCGCCGGAAGAGACGCGGCGCAGCTTTTCCAAGTCTCGGTTAGACAGAATCGGATGCGGCAGCTTCAGAGTGTGGCAGTTCTCCGGCGTCTCGTCGAGGATGTTGCGCTCGGTGCCGATGTAACTGATGAGCGACATTACAAGTTCTTCGCGGATCGGGTCGATGGGCGGATTCGTGACCTGCGCAAAGAGCTGCTTGAAGTAGTTGAACAGTGGCTGCGGACGATCGGAGAGGCAAGCCAGAGGCGTGTCGGTTCCCATGGATCCAACGGGCTCCTCGCCGCGCGCACCCATGGGGCCCAGTACGATCCGCAAATCTTCTTCGCTATACCCGTACGCGCGCTGGCGCCGCAGCAGCGTTTCAGGATTTGAAGCGATAACGCGCGATGGCTCGGGAAGGGAATCGAGCGAGACTTGCTGCTCTTTGAGCCAGTCGGCGTATGGTTGCCGCGCGGCCAGGCTCTTCTTGATTTCAGTATCAGAGATGATGCGCTTTTGCACCGTGTCGACAAGGAACATGCGACCGGGCTGCAGCCGGCCTTTCTTGCGAATGTCTTCAGCTGGCACGTCCAGGACGCCGGCTTCCGAGGCCAGAACCACAAGATCATCCTTGGTGACGATGTAGCGGCCCGGCCGCAGGCCATTGCGGTCGAGGGTTGCCCCGACGATGCGCCCATCGGTGAAGGCGATTGCTGCTGGCCCATCCCACGGCTCCATCAAGGAAGCGTGGTACTCGTAGAAGGCGCGCTTATCTTCGTCCATATCGGGATTGCCAGCCCAGGCTTCGGGGATGAGCATGGCCATCACATGCGGAAGGGACCGTCCGGATTGGAAGAGAAATTCAACGGCGTTATCGAGTGCGCAGGAATCGCTGCCATCGGGCGTGATCACGGGGAAGAGCTCTTTGATCTTGTCGCCGTGCAGTGGACTGTCAAGGACCGACTGGCGAGCGTTCATCCAGCTAATATTGCCGCGGACCGTATTGATTTCGCCGTTGTGTGCGACATAGCGATATGGGTGCGCAAGTTTCCAGCTCGGAAAGGTATTCGTAGAGAAACGCTGGTGAACGAGGCAAAGCGCGCTTGTAACGAGTGGATTGGCCAACTCGAAGTAGAACTTCTCAATCTGCGGCGCCAGCATGAGGCCCTTGTAGATGATGGTGCGACAGGAAAAGGACGGGATATAGAAATCGTCCTTACCTTCGATATCCGAACCCGCCATTTCGTTTTCAGTGCGGCGACGGACAAGATATAGGGCGCGCTCGAAGGCTTCCTCGTCCATTCCGTCAGGCCGTGCAACGAAGAACTGTTCGATATAAGGCTGAGAAGCGCGGGCTTCGCGGCCGATGGCATCACCGTTCACTGGCGTGTCGCGCCAGCCGAGCACCTTGAGGCCTTCGGCAGCCGCAATGCGCTCGAATACTCCCTCGCACTGCAGGCGGCTGTGTTTGTCGACCGGCAGAAAAACCATGGCAACGCCGTAAGCGCCCGGGCCGGGAAGCTGAATCCCAAGTTCGCCGCACTCGCGCGCAAAAAAGACATGAGGGATCTGGATCAGAATGCCGGCGCCATCGCCCGTCTCCGGATCACACCCTGCGGCTCCCCGATGGGTGAGCTTGATGAGCACCTCAAGACCCTTGCGAATGATGTCGTGGCTTTTCTCGCCCTTGATGCTGGCCACCAGGCCCATACCGCACGCATCATGTTCATTACGTGAGTGGTAGAGACCCTGGGGCTGTGGGATACGGTTACGCTGATCCGATATCTGCATGGCTTCCTTCCGCTGGATAAGGTCGGTCTGCAAGTTCAGTTGTCAGGAACGGCAAAGACACAATGAGCGTGGCGAGTCCCAGAGGAATTCGCCGGGATAAATCGACCATCGGCCTGTCGTGGCAGGCCCGTGCACACAGGGATAGTGCTGAACTTATAACTATATCTGAATTTCGGCTTCGTTACTCCCGAATTACGGCATGGGCCGGTTTGAGCGAGATTTTCCACAGCGGCCACAACGCATTAAGGAGCCTTCTAATCTGGATCTTCACAATTTCGGGCAGCCGAAAAAAAGACGAAGTTTGAGACCTCATTGATCACAACTAAATCTCTGCGGCGAAAACAGAGAGATTGGGTGCGAAGTCGAACCCTTCGTCGCGAGGTCCGCAAGAATTTCACCCACCACGCTAGCAAACTTGAACCCGTGCCCCGAAAATCCGCACGCCACTGTGCACGATGAAAATCGCGGATGCAACCCAATCACAAAATGCTCGTCCGGGGACATCGTGTACATGCAAGTCTTCGCGCGTACGACCTCGCCATCAAGTGCCGGCATCCGAACCCTCAACTGCTCGACGATTCTCCTCACATCGGCTTGATGAACTTCGCGGTCCACACTTTCCGGCGAACATTGCCAATCGCTGCCATGGATCGCTGCCTTGATCCCGCCCGCAGGCCCATCGATCGCCGGGAATCCGTACCCCGGAAAGCCGCCATCCAAATCTTCGCAGAGAAACACCGGAAAGCTTTCCGGCAAAAACGGCCTCACTCCGGTCGTCGGCTGAATCCAGGCCATCACCTGCCGTGTCACCCGCAACGGGAAGATCTCGTGCAGCGCCTGGTTCGCCCAAGGCCCAGCAGTGATCAATAAATGTTCCGCGCTGTACGTGCCCTTGCTGGTGCGTACTTCTACCCCATCTCCCTCTGCATTCCACGACAGAACCGTCTCCTCAAACAGAAGCTCCGCGCCCGCGTGCGATGCAAGTGCAAGATGCGCACGGATGCATTCCTCGGGAAGAAGATAACCGGCGTTTGTCTCGTGGACCGCCGCATCGCCAGTCAGCGGAGCAACAACAGGGAAGCGCCTGCTGATCGCGCTCCCTTCCACAACCTCAAATGGAATTGCGTGCTGTTCTGCGGCCGCGATGGTGCGCCTCACCAATTCACCGTCACGCGAACCAATGTTCAATCCGCCAGTGATATGCAGCAGACGCTTGCCCGAATCTCGCTCCAGCTTTCGCCACAACTCGTAAGCGCGCAGCACCAGCGGAATGTAATGCGGACTTTCAAAGTAAGCCTGCCGGATCATCCGCGATCCGCCATGCGATGACCCCTGATCGTGTGCCGCCGAGAACTGCTCGATGCCCAGAACGCGCTTCCCGCGCTCCGCAAGATGTAGCGCAGCCGCGCTTCCCATCGCGCCTAGGCCAAGAACGATAACGTCACGAGACATTGCAGTTCAATCCTTTAATTCTCGTTCTAGTATCCGTTTTGTGCTTGCGATCATAGCCTATCTGCGTCAGGGAATCTTATGAATTGTCCGCACTCAACGATCAACCCACCTCCATAAATATCTCCCCTTGACATCCGACAAGAGACGCGTCATTCTGTTGTCGAACGTCGAGGGGAACATGGCGCCATCCACTGACTTATTACAGGGAACGCTCGACATGCTTATCTTGAAGACGCTTGCCCCGGGACAGGAACATGGCTGGGCGATCGCGCAGAAAATTCAGCTCATGTCGAACAACGTTTTGCAGATCGGTCAGGGATCTCTGTATCCCGCTCTGCACCGCCTGGAATATAGAGGTTGGATTCGCGCAACCTGGGGCGCCTCTGAGAACAATCGCCGTGCGCGATTCTACACGCTCACAACCGCGGGGCGCAGGCAGCTCGACGCTGAATTGGAGAACTGGGATCGGCTCACAGGCGCCGTCAATCTCGTGCTGCAGGGCGCATAGCCCATTAGGTGTGGTGGGGAATCTATGTTGCGTGAAAGCTGGTCACGAATCCGTTTCTTCTTCGCCGGCAAAAAGCGCGCCGAAGTAGACGAGGAGTTACAGTTTCACCTCGAGCGCGAGGTAGAAGCAAACCTTGCCGCCGGTATGGAGTACGCCGAGGCGAGGCGGCGCGCAATGGTCTCGTTCGGCAGCAGAGAGCGTGCGCGCGAATCATGCCGTCAGGAACGACCGTCGTTCTACATTGAATCCTTGGTGAGAGACCTGCGTTACGGAATACGCGGGTTATGGAGAAATCCCGGCTTCACCGTCATGGCCGTGCTCACGCTCGCCCTGGCGATTGGAGCAAATGCAACCATCTTCAGCCTGATCGATCAGACGTTGATGCAGAAACTTCCGGCGGCGCATCCAGAGGAGCTTGTGGTGCTGGACTTTGCTGGAGCGCAGCCGGGCCATCTGCATTCCGTGGGCGGCAACACGCCCGGGCACCATCACGAATTCTCATATCCGATGTATCGCGATCTCCGCGACCAGAACACTGCGCTGAGCGGATTGATAGCGGAATCCCAACTCACCCTGGGCGTGACGTGGAACAATCACGCGGAGTCTGTTCAGGCGGAACTCGTGAGCGGAAATTATTTCGAGACGCTCGGCGTTCGTCCGGCAGTCGGCCGTCTGTTTGTAGCTGGAGATGAGACCGCGCCGGGCGCGAATCCCGTTGTGGTATTGAGCTTCGACTACTGGAGAACGCATCTGGCGGGAGCTCCGGTTGCCGGCAAAACTCTGCTGGTGAATGGAACACCATTCGCAATCGCTGGCGTCGCCGATCCGGGTTTCCACAGTATGGTCTGGGGACAGATGCCCGCTGTGTTCGTGCCGCTTTCAATGGAACAGGTGCTAACGCCGGAATGGCCTTATCTGAAGGACCACGGGTCCTATTGGATTGATCTCATCGGACGCCTCAAACCCGGGGGCACGCGTGCGCAGGCAGAGGCGTCATTGAACATGTTATTCACGTCGCTCCGCGCTGCAGAATTCACGCAGCTGGGCGACCAGTCCGCGCATGCGAAACAGGGATTCATCTCCAACGCGCACCTCAATGTCACCGCGGGAGCAAAAGGATTCAGTCCGATGCGCGACAGTTTGGAGACCCCGCTCACGATCATTCTTGCCATGGTGATGCTGGTGATGGGCATGGCCGTCGTGAATGTCGCGAGCCTGCTGCTGGTGCGTGCGGCAGCTCGCGCGCGAGAGATTTCCGTCCGTTATGCGCTGGGTGCGACCAATCGGCAAGTGCTGCGCCAACTGCTATCAGAGGGCATGCTGCTCGGCTTCGTGGGCGCCGCAGCAGGACTCGCGTTGGCTCCACAAATACAGCGGCTGCTGATCCATTGGATCTCAGCCAATGCGCAGGGCGGAGTGCCGTTTTCGTCGATACTCAACTGGCATGTCCTTGGTTTCTCGCTCGGTGTGACCGTCGCGGTAAGCCTGCTGTTCAGCCTGGCGCCGGCGATGCAGTTCAGAAATCCACGACTGGCAGAATTCATGCAGCAGCGAACAGGAACAAGTGCGGGCGGATCCCTCAGATTCCGGCGTACCTGTGTAGCGCTGCAGATTGGCTTCAGCCTGTTACTGATGCTGGCCGCAGGCATGTTTGTGCGGACAATCCACAATCTGCGCCATGCCGAGACCGGGTTTCCGACTGATCACCTGCTCGTGTTCGACCTGGATCCGCTCCTTGCTGGATATAGCGGCAAGCCTGTTGCGTCCGTAGAGGAGCGAGCACTGGACGCGATTGCCGCGCTACCCGGTGTCCATGCGGTTGGAGCGACGAACGACCAGGACCTCGCCGGTGACGACGTACAGGGCGAGATGCTTCCCGTCGGATATGCAGGAAAACCGGATGAAGAATTCTCTGTCGAGCTTCCTTGGGTGAGCACAAGTTATTTGCAAACCCTGGGCGTACCCCTGAGTGCGGGCCGCTATTTCAATGCCGCCGATACAGCGACATCGCAGCGAGTGGCTATTGTGAATGAGAGCTTTGCAAAGCACTACTTTGTAGAACCACAGCGGGCGCTCGGCAACATCGTGCGTCGGCCCAACAAAGTAGACACCGACGCAACCATCGTTGGAGTCGTGGCCGATGTAAAACACGCCAGTGTGCGAGACCCGGCCATCGCGACCTGCTACACGCTCTTTGCGCAGGCGACACGCGAGACTGGCCTGACGTTTTACGTCCGTACCTGGCAGCCGCCGGATTCGGCCATAACGAGTGTGCGTGCGGCAATCGCCGGCATAGATACACGGCTGATCGTGGGCAACCAGCGCACGATGGCGCAGGAGATCGATGCAACCTTGCTCGCTGAACGCGCAATCTCCATGCTGGCCACGGCCTTCGGTATGTTGGCAACCTTGCTGGCCGGCATTGGGCTATATGGAATCCTTGCCTATTCAACCGCGCAGAGGACGCGTGAGATTGGAATTCGCATGGCCCTCGGTGCTCAGCGCCACGCGGTCGTGAAGCTGATTCTGCGTGAGACACTCGTGCTGACCGGCGGAGCAGTCGCAGCCACAATCCCACTCGCGATACTGGCTGCTCGAATGGTGCGCAGTCAGCTCTTCGGCGTATCCGTCGCCGACCCCGCTGTTTACGGAGCAGGGATCTTGACGATCTGTCTGGTGGCAGCGCTCGCAGGCTTCATACCCGCCCGCCGCGCAGCAACGGTCGATCCCGCACGCGCGTTGCGAACAGACTAGACCGCGATGCAGTTAGTTTTATCCCAAGATCACTAAGCCGTAGCCCGCTGTGGCTCCTGTCCGCTCAGCTTAACGCTCACAACCTTGGACACGCCCGGCTCCTGCATTGTCACGCCATAGATCATGTCCGCGGCATGCATCATGCGCTTCGAGTGTGTCACCAGCAGGAACTGGGTTTCCTTGCTCAGCGTGTGCAACAGGTCGGCCAGCCGTCCTACGTTCGTTTCGTCCAGCGCAGCATCCACTTCGTCCAGCACACAGAACGGGCTCGGCTGGAACTGGAAGATACCCACCAACAGCGAAATGGCCGTGAGAGCCTTTTCGCCGCCTGAGAGCAGCAGCACGTTCTGCAGTTTCTTGCCCGGAGGTGACGCTACAATTTCCAACCCGCTCTCTGCCTGGTTCTCCGCATCCGTCAGCCGCAGGAACGCCTGCCCACCATGGAAGAGCCGCGTGAATACGTGTCCGAAGTTTTCGTTGATGCGCGCAAACGCTTCGTCAAACTTCTCCCGCGAAAGCTGATCGATTTCCTTGATCGTAGCCTGCGTATTCTCAATCGACTCCATCAAATCCGTGCGCTGCGTCTCAAGGAAGCTGTGCCGTTCCGCGGTTTCTTTGTACTCCTCCAGCGCCATCATGTTCACCGGGCCCATCTGCTCAATCTTCTGGCGCAGCGTCCGGCAAGTCTCTTCCTCGACCGCCAGCATTTCATCCGCAATGCGCACGATCTCCGCATCCGCGCGTAACACCGCTGCCTCGGCATTCACTTCCGCTAGGCAACTCGCTTCAAGATGCTCCAGGTCCGATCTCAACTTCGCCGCTTGGCTCGCACGCCCGCTGCGATCGTCGCGCAACTGGTCCAGCGCTGCACGTGCGGTCTTCAGATCCGTCTCGATCGTTGCCAATTGATGCCGCAGTTCCAGCGCTTGCGCCGCGATCGACTCTGCCAGCGCCAGTGCCTCGGCCTTCAGCGTCGTCAATTCCAATTCGCGTTGCGCCAGCTCTGCGCTTTCCCTTATGCGCTGCTCGCGTTCGGCCTCTGCCGCGGCACGCTGCTGCTCAATCGCCAGCACCCGTCGCTCCAGATCTGCATGCAGACGATCAATGCGCTGGAAAGCCGCCTCTGCGCCGCGCCTCCGCTCTTCGAGACCCGCCAATTCAGCCGTCAGCTTTGCCGCCTCGTGCTGCAGCGTCTCGCGAGTCTGCCGCATGGCTGCCAGCTTGTTCTGCTGCTCTTCGAGAGTAGCCTCGGCAGTTGCACGTTCCGCTTCCAGCCTCACCGCTTCTTCGCGCTTCTGCTCGATCACTCCGTGCTTGGCTTCGCGCGCTTCCTTGTTCCGCTCCGCCTGCAGAATCCATTCCTGCAACCGACGCTCGATGCGCTGCGCCTCGTTCTCCATCTGCTTCAGCGCCGCACCCTGATCTGCCGCATCCCGCTCAGCCTGCCGACGCTCTTCACTCCGCATCTCAAGCGTTGCTGTCAACTCTTCAATCTGTCGAGTAAGTGTTGCGGCTTCGATTTCTGCCAGTCCAAGATCGCGTTCCAGCAGTCCCAGCCGCATCTCCGTCTCGCGCAGTTCGCGCTTCAACACCAGCGGACCTGCACTTGCCGGCTTGCCACCCGTCACCGTCGCGTTATGGAAGCACTCACCACCCGGTGTAAGGAAGTACGCATGGCTGTGTTCATTAGCAAGGCTCTGCGCCAGCGCCGCCGTCTCCACAAGATAGCCGTCACGCAATTTCGGAAGAATTGTTTCGAGCGAGCGTCCGAATCCGTTCAGAACCCGAACCGCGTCCTTCAACGGAGTCACGCCGGGCCTTGAGATGTTGTCCTCGGCTTCGTTAAACAAGCCTGCCTGCGCCGAATCGTGGATGAGAAAAGTCGCCCGTCCATCCACGCCCGACTTCAGAACACGCACACCTTCTTCAGCCGCATGCCAACTCTTGACGACGACATAATTCAGTTCATCGCGCAGAAACTCGTCGACGACACCTTCGTGTTCGCCGCTCACCTCAATAAAGTCGGCAAGCGTCCCCACCGGCGTAGAACCGTTCTGCAGCGCACCGGGCTTCAGCAGCCGCCGGACAGTTTCGGTGGAATAGCTGTGATCGCGAATCAGGGATTCAAGCGATTCTTTGCGTCCCACCGCAGTGGCCTGTTCGCTGCGCAATTGATTCGCTCGCGTCCTCACCGAGCCTTCATCCGAGCGCCGTGCCTGTAACTGCTCGCGCAACTCAGCAATCTCGCTCTCAAGCCGCCTCAGCGTCTCCCCGGCTGACTCAAACCGCAGTCGCGCCTGTCCGCTCTGAACGCCCAGACTCTCCTGCTCGTTGCGGGCCTGACTCATCTCGGCATTCAGCCGTTCGGCCTCGCGCTCCAGCGCCGCCAAACTCTCTT
Organism: Telmatobacter sp. DSM 110680; assembly: GCF_039994875.1. Classification (GTDB taxonomy): domain Bacteria; phylum Acidobacteriota; class Terriglobia; order Terriglobales; family Acidobacteriaceae; genus Telmatobacter. Next base: position 3,383,919 of record NZ_CP121196.1, read on the forward strand.
CCGCCTGCGCCGTGCTGTTCCGCGCATTGCCCGCCAGCGTCAGCAGATGCATTGCATGCCTGCGATCGGCTTCCAGCTTCCGCTCCGCGTTGAATACTTCGTCGGCCGCCGAACGCGCCTCGTGCTGCCGCGCTTCTACCTTCTCGTGGAACGCTCGTGCCTCGCCCGCAGCCGTCTCCAGAAACGCCTTTTGCTGCTGGCGCTCTTCGGCAATCCCGCCCAGTTGCGTCCTGGTCTGCTCCAACTCACCCGCCGCCGCCGCTAGTCGCGCTTCAAGCTCTGTCACGCGCTCTGCATTGCTCCGCTCTCGCGCCGCGGCCCGTTCCAACTCCACCGCAGCCGAGTTGGCCCGGTTCTGCGCATCCTGCCCTTCGCGATCCAGCCCATACCCGCGCTCCGTTAGCGAGTGCTGGCTTGCCTCCATCGACCCGATCTCGGCCGCGCCGCTCGTAATCTTTTCTCCAAATGCGGCGATCTCCTGCTCCAGGCGCGTCTGCTCCGCATCCATCAGCGTCATACGGCTCGCCAGAACTACGCGCAAACGTCCGCGCAATTCATCGCGAACCTGTGCAAACCGTTCAGCCTTTGAAGCCTGCCGCTTCAGGCTGTTCATCTGCCGCGTTACTTCCTCGAAGATGTCGTCGACGCGCGCCAGGTTCTGCTTCGAACTCTCCAGCCGCAGTTCAGCCAGCCGCTTCTTCGTCTTGAAGCGCGTAATCCCCGCCGCCTCTTCGATAATTGCGCGACGGTCGTGCGGCTTCGAACTCAGCAACTGCCCAATCCGCTCCTGCCCAATAATCGCGTAGCTCTCCGGGCCCAGGCCCGTTCCCATAAAGATGTCCTGGATATCACGCAGCCGGCACAGCTTCCCGTTCAGCAGATATTCGCTCTCGCCCGTCCGGAACAGTCGCCGCGTGATCACAACCTCGCCCTTTTGCGGAGTCCGGTTGAACTTCCTGCGGCGAATCTTCAGCATCACCGGTTGTGGCCCGCCCGTGCTCGCCTGGATCCCGCCTTCCGCTTCCGGAGCCTGCTTCTGACTTCCAACTTCGGCCGGAACCTCATCGTCTTCCAGAACCTGCCCGGGCTGCTCCGAAGCAATAATCTCTTCCGCCTCGGCAGCCTTCTGTTTCCTGAGTGCGTCCTCGTCCCAGTCCGCCGGCCCGTCGTGATCCACCACCACATCCGGCTCTACCGGAATGGGCCCCTCATAAGCCTCGGGATCGACCATCGTAATGGTCACCTCGGCCATCCCTAGCGGCTTGCGTTCCCGCGTTCCCGCAAAAATCACGTCTGCCATGCTGCCGCCGCGCAGGCTCTTCGCGCTCTGCTCGCCCAGCACCCAACTCACACCATCCAAAATGTTCGACTTGCCGCACCCGTTTGGCCCCACCACCACCGCAATACCGGTTCCCGGCACCGTCAGTTCGGTACGGTCGCAAAAGCTCTTGAATCCGAGGATGTGGATTTTTTTCAGTTTCAGCATGCTCACTCCGGGTCAACGGGATACGAACGATTTCGCGTGAAGTCGGAACCGGAGGACCAGGAAACCCCGCCAAGCGATCGTTGCTCGTCGGACTGGTCGTTCGGCGCTGGTTCACGCCTCGAGGGGAATTAGACCCTCTTCGATTACAGACTCTAAGGAGCCTAAAAGTAAGGGTCAATCATGGGGAGAGGTTCTTTTGTGGATAAGGGGGTCCCGAACCCGTCTTTTCCATTATTTTAGGCTTTTTCCCGGAATCATCCTACTTTTATTGAGTTTCAGCCGATTTTTCCACAGGCTTGATTGGCCATATTTTATCGAAGATTTTGGCGAAAACTTACTGCCTTCCGGATCACTTTCTCGATCGCTCTCAAAGCCTGGGCTCGTGGAAATCCCGGCCGGCTAGCCAGCCGAATGGTCCGGCTGGACCTCCCCGTCAACGGCAGCAGGACGATTCCCCTCTGTCCCAGCGTCCCCGCCGCCAGTGCTGGAATCAGCGTCGATCCGTATCCCGCCGCCACCAGGTTCACAAGCGTCTCGAGCGTCGCCGCCTGCATCGAGCCCTGTAACGTCCCCTGGAGTGACCCCCGCATGTGCCCTACACCCATCCCATGCGCTCCATGTTTTGCCCCGCACGCTGCCAGCGCCTGCGTCGACAGGCAATGCCCATCCGCCAGCACCAGCAATTCCTCCGTCAACGCACTTTCATCCACCTTCTTGGCGCCCGCCAGCCTGTGATTTCGAGGCAGCGCCGCCAGTAGCGGCTCGTCATAAAGCTCGATCTCTGTAATCTCCGGCGCATCCGTTGCCGTCGCCAGCAGCGCCGCATCCAGCTTGTGATTCCGCAGACCCTCCACCAGCGCTCGCGTCTGATCCTCCCACAACTCGATTGTCAGCCCCGGATACCCCTGCCGCAGCGGCTTCAAAATCAGCGGCATTAGATAAGGAGCAACAGTTGGAATCACCCCCAGTTTCAACGGACCTACCATCGGATCTCGCGCCGCCCGCGCCACCGCTTCCATCTGCCCCGCCTCGGCCAGCGCCCGCTTGGCATGGGTCAGAATCTGGCTCCCCACCGGAGTGATATCCACCCGCTTATTCGTGCGCTCCAGCAGCGTCACGCCCAATTCGTCTTCGAGCTTTTTAATCTGGCTGCTCAGCGTCGGCTGACTCACGTTGCAAGCCTCGGCCGCGCGCCCAAAATGCCGGTGCTCCGCAATCGCCACAAGATACCGCAATTCCTGCAAATTCATTTCAACCCCGCCAACCACGAATACGCAGCGCTGCCTGTTCCCTAGTCCCCAGTCCCTATCCCCTGGTCCCTGGTCCTTTTTCATCATAGGCTGTACCAATCATCATCAAAGAAACAATTGATTTGTCATATCGAAGCCCAGGGCGATACCTTACCCTTGAATGCGACGTACATCTGCCGGGACTCACCCGGAAACCTCCTACTCAACCAGCAATCTTTTTGCACACGATTACAGGAGACAGCATCATGTCTAGCGAAGCACAATGCCCGTTCTCAAACGGCTCAATCAAGCACACATCGGCAGGAGCAAAAGGCAACCGCGACTGGTGGCCCAATCAGCTGAATCTCGGCATTCTGCACCAGAACTCATCGCTCTCCAATCCGATGGAGAAGGAATTCGACTACGCGCAGGAGTTCAAGAAACTCGACATCGAAGCGGTGATCAAGGATCTCCGCGCCGTCATGACGGATTCGCAGGATTGGTGGCCGGCCGACTTTGGCCACTACGGTCCGCTCTTCATTCGCATGGCCTGGCACTCCGCCGGCACCTATCGCATTCACGACGGACGCGGCGGGGCAGGCAGGGGAGCACAGCGGTTCGCCCCACTCAACAGCTGGCCCGACAACGTTAACCTCGACAAAGCGCGCCGTCTGCTCTGGCCCATCAAGCAGAAGTACGGCCGCAAGATCTCCTGGGCCGATCTCATGATCCTTACCGGCAACGTAGCTCTCGAAACCATGGGCCTCAAGACCTTCGGCTTTGGCGGCGGTCGCGCAGATATTTGGGAGCCCGATGTCGACACTGATTGGGGTCCTGAAACAGAGTGGCTCGGCGGCGACAAGCGCTACAGCGGCGATCGTGAGCTGGCCAACCCGCTAGCAGCCGTACAAATGGGCCTCATCTATGTGAACCCTGAAGGCCCCAACGGCAACCCGGATCCCGCAGGTTCCGCCCGCGACATCCGCGAAACCTTTGCCCGCATGGCCATGAACGACGAAGAGACGGTAGCGCTAATCGCAGGCGGCCATACCTTCGGCAAGACCCACGGCGCAGCCCCCGCAAGTCACGTCGGCGCCGAGCCGGAGGGCACAAGCTTTGAGGAGATGGGACTCGGCTGGAAGAACAGCTTCGGTACCGGCATCGGTCCCGACACCATCACCAGCGGACTTGAAGTCACCTGGACACCCACGCCAACCAAGTGGGACAACAGCTACTTCGAAACCCTGTTCGGCTACGATTGGGAACTGACCAAGAGTCCCGCAGGCGCCCATCAGTGGAAGCCCAAAGGCGACGCCGGCAAAGACACTGTTCCCGACGCGTACGATCCCAAAAAGCGTCATCAGCCGATGATGCTCACCTCCGATATCGCTCTGCGCGTTGATCCGATCTACGAAAAAATCTCGCGCGACTTCCTAAAGAACCCTGACAAGCTCTCCGACGCCTTTGCCCGCGCCTGGTTCAAGCTCACCCATCGCGACATGGGTCCGATCTCCCGCTACCTCGGCCCGCTCGTTCCCAAAGAAGAGTTGATTTGGCAGGATCCCGTTCCCGAAGTCGATCACGAGCTCGTCGACGACAAGGACATCGCCGCCCTGAAAGCCAAGCTCCTCGCTTCAGGCCTTTCGATTTCGCAACTCGTCAATACCGCGTGGGCCTCTGCCTCCACCTTCCGCGGCAGCGACAAGCGCGGTGGCGCCAACGGAGCACGCATCCGCCTTGAGCCGCAGAAAAACTGGGAAGTCAACCAGCCCGCAGAGCTGGCAAAGATTCTCTCCAAGCTCGAAGCCATTCAGAAGGACTTCAATTCCTCAGCAAAAGGCGGCAAGAAAATCTCGCTCGCCGACCTCATCGTTCTCGGAGGATGCGCAGCAGTCGAGTCTGCTGCCAAGAAAGCCGGACACGACGTCAAGGTTCCGTTCGAACCCGGTCGCACCGACGCCTCGCAGGAACAGACCGACGTACATTCCTTCGCAGTGCTCGAACCAGTCGCCGACGGTTTCCGCAATTACGCAAGAAAGGGAACTGAAGAGCATGCCGCTGCATTGCTGCTCGACAAGTCGCAACTCCTCGGCCTCACCGGCCCGGAGATGACCGTTCTCATCGGCGGCATGCGCGCACTCGGCGCAAACGTGGCGCACTCGCAACACGGCGTCCTCACCAAGCGACCCGAAACCCTCACAAACGACTTCTTCGTCAACCTGCTCGATATGGGAACGAAGTGGGCAAAGTCCGAAAAAGAGAAGGACGTTCTCGAAGGCCGCGATCGTCATACCGGCGAACTCAAGTGGACTGCCACCGTCGTCGACCTTGTCTTCGGATCAAATGCCCAACTCCGTGCCATCTCCGAGGTCTACGCCAGCAGCGATTCCAAAGACGCATTTGTCCGCGACTTCGTGGCTGTCTGGAACAAAGTGATGAACGCCGATCGTTTCGATCTGCTGAGGGGAGGGAAGATCGAAGCCAATCCTCCCTCGACCCACCCAGTCGCCGAAACCGTAGCCGGCGATTAACGAGCGCAGAGTTGGGTGCCCGAGGTCTAGCTTTGAGACTTGGGTGGAGTTCAACCAAATACAGAAAGAAGGTGCCCCATCCTTGAATCGTTCTGTGATTCAAGGATGGGATACCACAGACCCAACCCCAACGATCGGCTGGACCACTTCACTTCATCAACCCGCATCCCACATCCATCAACACAATCGAGGTGAATCATGAGCATCCTCAATACCGTAGAATCCATGGCCATGGGCAATGCCGGCCCAGAACACGCGCAGGTCGCTGGCGGCCTCATGGAAGAACTTCAAAATCAGCCCGGCGGCATCGGTGGCCTCATCCAGAATCTCCAGCGCAACGGCATGGGACCCGCGGTCGAGCAGTGGTCACAAGGTCAGACGCAGCCTAATCCCTCCGCAATTGAAAACGGCCTCGCCGGTACTGGCATCATCGCGAACATCGCGCAGCGCACCGGCCTCTCTGAGGGAGTCGTCCGCGGATCTCTGGCCGTCGTAATTCCGCTTGTGGTTAGCCACGTAATCTCGAACAACCACGTCAGCCCCACCGGAGAACCAACTGGGACTCAACCTGAAAGCGGCAGCATCCTGCAGTCCGTACTGCAGCGCATCCTTTGAGTGAGTGGGCCTGACCACTACTCACCACTCTTCACTTCGCAACGCGGAACTCCAGCGTCGCGTAATTCATCTGACCCTGCGCCACCGTGTGCACTGTCAACACGTTTCTGCCTTTTTCCAAATGCACCTTCACCAGATCCTTCGCCAGATTCCAGTGGTGCCACTGCCGCCACGCCACCGTATCGGATGCATCATACGTTGAAGCAATCGTCAACGGCCCCGTAGTCGCCACTCCGTTCACATCCAGCGAGATCGCGCCGCCGCGATTCGATGTATACAGCAGATCAGCCGAGTACTCTCCCGTCTCCGCTACATCAACCGTCACGTTGAACCACTCACCAGGCTCCGTCCAACCCACATAAAGCATCCCCGCTGGCGGCGTCGCCTTGTCATACGGATTGTCGTCAATCTTCGGATTGAGGCCGAACTTCGTATACGAAGTATCCACGCCTTCGTTCATTCGAAATTCATTCAAATAGGTTCCGTTCGCGGGATTCAGAGCGCCGCTTCCGTTGTTCTTCGCGTCTGAATCGTGATACGCCACGCCCTCGCCACCCACATCGTAGTAAGCGCACATCACCGTCCCCGGAATCTTTTGCGCTCCGCCGTTGTACTTGCTGTCATGAAACGGCGTGCCTTTGTAGCTCTTCAAAAAATCCGAAGTCTGCCCGCTAGCCGCACCTGCCACCATCATCGCAACCGCCGAACCCATCAACCAATTCCGATACAGAAGACCACGCATCAATACATTCACCGTTCTTTCCCGAGGATTAAGCGAATCACACGAATACTAAACGCACCCCCTGGAAACCGGAAGTGATCGACAACGTACTCGCTCGTCGTGCACGAATCGCAGCGACCTCCCTCGCGCTTGTCATCCCGACCGAAATAGAGGGATCTGCAGTTGCCTCTGAAGACAAACGACCAAAAATGCGTCGCCCTGAAAACTCAAAACCTGCATGAAACGAGGGTACCCAGCCAAGCGCAGCTTGGGTTGAAAAGCACGATCTCAACTGATCTTCTGGCCTTGGTGGGCGCCACGCACCACGTGGCCTGCCGTTGTCCTCACCAGTTTTCGAGCCACAGAAATGCTTACTTCCGAGCAGCCGATGATTCGCTCGCTACCCTTGAATTCCAGGTATGATGTGCGATTTTCTTAGCGCATCTTCGACGCGCTGGCGGAGGACTTCATCTGACCCTTCGAGAAATTCCACACAGTGTTCTTCGAGATCAAGTAGAAGGTGACGAAACCCGTCCAGCGGATCGCTTGAAAAACCTGGGTAATGGCTCGCGTTAAGGTTTCTAAGTACGGAGCTCATGTATTCCTGATGCGACATCGAATGAGAGTCAATGTGGTATGAAACCATTCCCAAACTATCGCGGAAGTGATACTCCAACCTTCGAGACTCTCTCTTGAACTCAGCACTCGCAAATCGACCACCGCTGCTCTCTCCCGAATCGAGCCGTCTGTAGGCAAAACCATGCCGAAGCAGCAATGGTCTTATCAATTCCGATCCACGTTCCAACACTGTTTGAGCATCCTTGCTCATACGTCGATCTCCGAGATTGCTCATCCAGCTTACTCGCACCGCAGGCTCGTAAGCGCATCCTAGACGCCGGAGTTGCATTCTGGTCGAGTGGTCGGCGATGGGGAAGTTGTCAAGGAGTGGCCTCTGTGTCCAGTTGGCCGGTCACTCGGGCGAAGAGGGATTTCTGGCGCTACGCTTCGCGAGCATCCACCACAAAACTTATGACATAGGCGTTTGTCATTATTTGTAGCTTCCGCCCGCTTGAGCGATGGCTGAATTCGAATTGCCATATCTACATCTTGACGACCTAGAGGAGGGAGCCGTATACCTCTAGACTATCTAGCGGAGGGTTCAGTGGGCATGAGCAATAGCGAGCTGGTTCAAGGGACGCTTGAGATGCTAGTGCTCAGGACACTGGCTCCCGAATCGATGCATGGGCAAGGAATAGCGCTTCGCATCGAGCAGGTGAGCGACGGTGTGTTCCGGGTGAATGAGGGGTCACTGCTTCCCGCACTGAGCCGCATGGAGCGGGCTAGGCGAATTCGCGGGGAATGGCGCTCGACGGAAAACAACCGTCGGGCGAAATATGGCACGCTGACTGCCGCCAGGCGTAAAGCATTTGAACAGGGATGCCGCCAGTGTGGCCGCCAGATTGCGGCTATAGAACGTATTCTCGAAGCCTGAGAGAGGGGAGACATGCTGCGAAGTCTCATGGCCGGTGTACGGGCATTGATTCGCCCGTCCGAGCGCAACGCCCAGATCGAAGAAGAACTCAGAAACTTCTTCGCGGCCTCGGTGGAGGATAAGCTGCAACGCGGCATGAGCCAGGAAAATGCCGAGCGCGAGGCCCGTGCAGAAATAGGCAGCCGCGAGATGGTGCGGCATAACATATGGTCGGCTGGCTGGGAATCGGCGGTCGAGTCGTTTTTGCGAGAGTTGCGCGTCACAGCGCATCAAATGAGAACGTCGCCCGGGTTTGCGGCGACGGCTATCCTCACGCTGGCTTTGGGCATCGGCGCCACAACGGCGATCTTTTCGATCGTCGAGGGTGTGTTGCTGCGTCCGCTGCCGTTTGCCGATCCGGGCCGCCTGGTGGTGGTTGGGGATACTGTGCCGGGTATAAATTTGGGCAGCAGCGGCCACATCGGCGGAACCATGCCGCAGATTCTTACCTACGAGCGCGAGACACGGGGCTTCGCCGCCCTGGGCGGGTTTGAGCAGGCCGGCTACGAATTCTCCGATGCTGGCGCGCCCGCCGAGATCAGTGCGGCGCGAGTCACGGCGAGCATCTTTCCTCTGCTGGGCGTTGCGCCCTTGATGGGCCGCACCTTCACACAACAGGAAGATGACCGCAGCTTGCAGGTAACCGTGATCAGCTACGCGATGTGGCACAGCCGCTTTCACGCCGATCCGCAGATCCTGGGCCACAAGATCGAACTCAACCGCAAGACTTACGAGATTATCGGCGTAATGCCGCGCGACTTCGAGTTCCCGCTCATCCCCGGCCTGATGGATCAGAGCCGGTTGTGGGTGCCCTTGAGTCCAACGCCTGATGAGCTACAAGAGGCAGCTGCTTGGTGCTGCGGAATGGTGGGGCGCCTCGAGCTCGGCGTGACGTCTGCGCAGGCCCAGCAGGACGCCGGGCGCGTGGCGTGGCAGATCACGCGCAACTTTCCCGCCTACATGAGCAGCCAGCGTATCGGCGCCATTGTTCGCCCGCTGGCCGAAGACACGGTGGCGCAGGCGCGACCATTGCTGCGCATATTGTTTCTAGCCGTTGCCGTGGTGCTGTTTATCGCCTGCGCCAATCTCGCCGGACTGCTGCTGGTGCGCGTGATCCGGCGGCGGAGGGAGATTGCGGTGCGGCGGGCGCTGGGCGCGAGCGGCGCGGCAGTGCTGCGGCAGAGCCTCGTGGAAACACTTGCGTTGAGCTTTGCGGGAGGCTTGATTGGACTGGGCTTGGCGGCCGTGGCCGTACGGGTTGGCATCAGCTTTTTGCCGGAGTCGCTGCCGCGTATCGAATCTATCCGGCTCGACTGGCACGTGGTCCTGTTTGCGATGGGCACGGCATTGCTAACCGGTTTGCTGTGTGGGCTGGCGCCTGCGCTGGCGGCGGCACGCACCGGCGTGAACGAGACGCTCAAAGACGGCGGACTCACGGGATCGGTGAGTGGAGCGCAGGTGCGCCTACGCTCTGCATTGGTAATCGCGGAGATTGCCGTGGCTCTGGTGCTGCTGATCGCCTCAGGCCTGTTGCTGCGCAGCTTTGAGAAGCTGCGCGACCTGGATTTGGGATTTCGCACCGATCACCTGCTAACCGCGGACTATAGGCTGCCCGAAAAGCAATACTCGAGGCAGGCCGCCATCGATGCATTCAATAGCACCTTGCTACGCAGGCTCGAACGTTCGCCGGGCATCGAGTCCGTGGGAATTACGTCGTACCTGCCCGCTTCAGGAATGGTGCGCAACAGCACATTCGTCGCCGATAGTTACGTTCCGCCTAAGGGCATTGAAGTAGATATTGCCTGGCCGTCTCAGGTAATGGGCGATTACTTCCGCGCGGCGGGGATTCCGCTGCTGCGCGGCCGTGTGTTCAGCGAGGCCGACAACGTGAAGGCGCCGCTGGTCTGCATCGTGAACCACATGCTCGCCGAGCATTTCTGGCCCGGACAGGACCCGATTGGCAAGCGCCTGCGCTGGGGATACCCCAAAACGCCCACGCCCTGGATGACGGTGGTGGGCGTAATGGGCGATATCAAGCAGATGGCCGTGGATGCACCGACGCAGTACGAGATCTACCAGCCCTCCAGCGAACTGATGGCCTCCTACGGAAAGCTGGTGCCGCCCGGCTTGTTGAACGCGCAGGCTGGAAGTATCGTGCTGCGCACTGCGCTGCCGCCCGACAGCATGATCAAATCGCTGGGCGCGACGGTTCTGTCCATCGATCCGCAGCTTCCGCTCACCAAGGTTCATTCGATGGACGAGGCGTTGAGCCGCATGGAGGCGCCGCGCTGGTTCAATGCCGCGATGATCTCAAGCTTTGCCGCGGTCGCCGTGCTGCTGGCGATCATGGGCATCTACAGCGTGATTGCGTTTTCCGCCGCCATGCGCACGCGGGAGATGGCGATCCGAATGGCCTTGGGATCGCAGCGCGCGGACATCGTGCGGCTAATGCTGATCTCCGGAGCAAAACTGGCGGTGACCGGAGTCCTGATCGGCCTCGCTGGAGCAGCAGCGGCTTCCAGCCTTTTGCGCAGCTTCTTGTTCCAGGTAAGCCCATTCGATTCCCGCGTGCTGGCGCTGGCGGCGATTACCGTGTTTGCGCTGGCGCTGCTGGCGTCTGCGTTGCCGGCACGCCGGGCAGCGGCTGTCGATCCGGTTGGAGCATTGCGAGGCGAATAGAAGTGCTATCAACGCTTAGGACATTATGTTTCCTCAGCACGTCCAAACCTTCGGACTAACAGATCGACAGTCGGCCACTCGATCATCGTTCGAGAAAACGCTGTCACTAGAGTCGCGTCATTTCGTTGCCGGAATCAGAAGCTGAACAAGTTCACGCATCAAGGCTGGATTTATATCCCAAGTCCGGCTATGGTTCCGCGAGATTCGGCAGACTGAATCACGACGGTTCCTTTCAGGACAAATCGCTAGAGAGCACTTCAATCAAGATCTTCTGCTTTGTGAGTGTGTGGTGGGCTATCCGGACATTACCAAAAATGGTGCAGCTTCTTCTTCGAGTGTTACAAACTCGGAAGGGCACAGATTCATCCTCAAATCTGATGTGCGACAGTTCCGATGTCAAGGTGTGCGCCGACATACTCGGTCTCAAATCCCTCAAACAACAGCGATAAGACATGCGCCACTTTTGCAGGTACTTACCGCGCTCTAGAGCACAATGAAATTGAACTCAATGCCTCGACTTGACTTAGCCGAATGCGATGAAGGCGATGCCGGAACCTCCAAACTGCTTCGCCTTTCTAAGCCCTTTCCTGAGAATATTTTACGGCTAAGTTTAATCAGCAGAGGAATTTGGAGTCATGATATTCCGTATACCATTGAAAGGCGAGATTTTATCTCCAGAGATGGGGGTGGGGTACCACCACTTCTCTCCCAAAGCGATTCGGCAGCATCTCAGACTGCCGCCGCATTCGCGAGCGCCTCAATCACCGCCAGGTTCTTCATCAACTCAGCCGGTACGCCATGCCGTTCCTGCAAAAACTGCGGACTGTTGTAGGAAATCCAAACTTTGCCCGACGTATCCTCCGCGACCAGAATCTTCAACGGCAGATCGATGGCAATACTCGGGGCAGCCAGCATCACCGGCGTCCCAGCCCTCGGGCTGCCGAAAATCAGCAGCTTCGTATTCGGCATCTGCATCCCGGCCTTAGTTGCTTCGTCGCTATGATCCACAACGGCGAACAGCGTCACGCCCTTTACAGTCAGAATTCCTCTGAGCTTCTCCACCGTTTCATCAACCGAATGACTGCTCGGCAAATTGACAAGTCCGTTATCGATCATCCGATTCATCGATGTCCCCTTTCCGTTTTCTCCGTTCGGTGGCGCTATGTTGCGCACCGAGATCAGATAGATAGCCATCGCAAGTCCAACTACGCCCAGCAAGACAGCGATGCCAACCGCCTGCGCCGTGGGATGCGTGTGCGTTGTTTTTCCGCGATCGAGTTCCTTCACCAGCCGCAGATGACGCCATCCCGCAAAGATGCTCACCAGCACTCCTACAAAGATCAACGCCGTACCGAACCACAGCGACATTCCGTAAGACTGTTCCGGACTATGGTTTTGTGCTACGCGCATCTCTTGCAGAAACAAACCAAAGCGCGCCACCACAAATCCGAATCCCATCATCGCCAGCCCGGTGCGTATCCAGGCCAGCAGCGTGCGCTCCGCGGCAAGATAGTCGCTGAGGCTCGCCTTGGGCTGCACGGCCGTAGGTTGATTCAAATTGTTCATCTCTATCTGTAGATGCGCCGGTCCTGTAAAGTTGGAGAAGGGACCTTCAATATTTTTACTCGATATCAATCCCCTCGGCGCCTCTTTTGACCACTCCACCCAATCCGGAAAACCTCGTTAAGCTTCTAAATTCGGTTTTCGGTTTCGCGCGCTTTCGCGCCAACCAGGAACCAGTCTGCCGCGCCGCCATCGAAGGCCGCGACTTGCTGCTCGTCATGCCCACCGGAGCAGGGAAGTCGCTCTGCTATCAGCTTCCCGCAATTGCACTCGGCGGAACAGCGCTTGTCATCTCGCCCCTCATCGCGCTGATGGAAGATCAGGTGGCGAAACTCGTCGCACTCACCCTGCGCGTTGCCCGCATCCACTCTGGCCTCGACCGCTCCGTCTCCCGCCAGGCCTGTGTGGACTACCTCGCTGGCGCATTGGACTTTCTCTTCATCGCTCCTGAACGCCTCCGCGTTCCCGGCTTTCCTGAGATGCTCGCTAAGCGTCCGCCCGCCCTCATCGCCATTGACGAAGCCCACTGCATCTCTCAATGGGGCCACGATTTTCGTCCCGACTACCGCATGCTCGGCCAATACCTTCCCGCGCTGCGCAATGGCTCAGAACGTGTTCCGATTCTCGCCCTCACCGCAACAGCCACGCCCACAGTTCAGGCAGACATCATTGCCCAACTCGGCATGACCTCGCCCGCCCGCTTCATTCACGGATTTCGCCGCGACAATCTCGCTATCGAAGTCGTCGAGCTCTCGGTGCCGCAGCGCGCCAGCGCGATCTGCGCTCTTCTTGCCCATCGCGATCGCCGTCCTGCCATCGTCTACGCCACCTCGCGTAAGCACTCCGAGAGCCTCGCTGCGGAACTGTCGCAGCTCATGCGCGCCGCTGCCTATCACGCTGGGCTAGACGCCGATACCCGCGAGCGCGTGCAGCGTGCTTTCCAGTCCGGCCAACTTGAGGTTGTGGTCGCAACCATCGCTTTCGGCATGGGCATCGACAAAGCTGATATTCGTACGATCATCCACGCCGGACTTCCCGGCACCCTCGAAGGCTATTACCAGGAAATCGGCCGCGCCGGTCGAGATGGCGCCCCCAGCCGCACCTTCCTCATGCACTCTTACGCTGATCAGCGCACCCACGACTTCTTTCTCAACCGCGACTACCCGCCGACCGATCATCTTCACCAGGTCTTCCGAATGCTGGGCGAAGACGCGCGGCCCATCGACAAACTTCGCAGCGAGTCAAAACTCACCGATGAAGAATTTGACAAGGCACTTGAGAAGCTCGAAATTCACGGCGGCGCACGAGTAGATTTTGGCGGCAACGTGACTCTTGGCGCGTCGGGCTGGAAGAAGACTTATGCTGTCCAGGCCCAGCACCGCGCCGAACAATTTGGGAAGGTCCTCCGTTTCACCACATCGAGTGATTGCCGCATGTCCGCCCTCGTCCGCCACTTCGGAGACGATGCCGATGCCACGCAGTCTTGCGGTGTCTGTGATGTATGTGATCCCGCCGGAGCCATTCTGCGTCTCTTCCGCCGCGCCACCAATACCGAACGCGCAATGGCGCAGTCCGTAATCGACGAACTTCGTGCCGTCGATTACAAGGCCACTGGAACATTGCAGCGTAGTCTAGATCCTTCTGGCCGAACCACGCGAGATGATTTCGAAGCGCTCCTAGATGCCATGATCCGCGCCAGCCTCATTGCCATCGAAGATGCAGAATATGAAAAAGACGGTGAAGTCAAACACTACCGCAAAGTCCACCTGACCGAGGCCGGTTTGCAGACCCGCAACATTGCGTCTGTCGAGTTACTGCTCGATGACGGAATCGCAGAAGAATTCGCGTCGCCTGAAGCCCACAATCGCGCTCGCAAGACTTCAAAACGCGATGAAGTTTCGGCAGGCCACGTGACAAATCGCAGCACGACCCAATCTACCCGTCGTGTGGAGAGCGTCCTTCCGCACACTTTGTCCGCGGACGGCGAAGCGCTCGCAGCGCGACTGAAAGAGTGGCGTACCGGTGAGGCCAAGCGCCTCCGCATCCCCGCCTACTGTGTCATGCACGACCGCACACTCACCGCAGTAGCCTTCGTTCGCCCCACCAATCCGCGCCAGCTTCTCGAAATCGATGGCATCGGCCCCACGAAGGTAGAAAAATTTGGCCCCGCGATCATCGAGATCTGCGAGGCCAAACTGATTACTGAAAACTGATCGCTGACAACTGCTATCACGCCACCCGATCAATCGTTACCGACTCCAGTACGACCGGCGTCTTCGGCTTATCCTGACCACCGCGCGGAACCTTTGAAATCTTGTCGGCGATATCCTGCCCCTCCACGACCTCACCAAAGATCGTGTGATTGCCGGTGAGCCACGCTGTCGGCGCAACCGTGATGAAGAACTGGCAACCATTCGTTCCGGGGCCGGAATTAGCCATGGCGAGTTTGCCCGGCTTGTCGAATTTGTGCGGTGATCCCTTCGTTTCGTCCTCGAACCTGTATCCCGGTCCGCCCATGCCCGTGCCCGCAGGATCGCCGCCCTGAATCATGAAGTCGGGAATAACGCGGTGAAAAATCGTTCCGTCGAAAAGCTTCTTTGAAGACTTTTCACGCGTCGTTGGATGAACCCATTCCTTTTTGCCTTCCGCCAATTCGGTAAAGTTCTTCACAGTAATCGGAGCGTCCGACTCAAACAGGCGGACAACAATTTTTCCTTCGCTAGTTTTGAACGTTGCGTAAGTTCCTGGTGCGAGTGCCATAAATACTCCTAAGTCTTTGTGGGAATGTCAGTCTTCGCAAGACCGTAATAAAACCGGCTACGGTTGAGGGGCAGGTGAAGGCTTAGCTGCTGCATTTGGATCAGGCGGGACAGATTGGCCTTCTGGAACAATTGTGACTTTCTTCAGCACCACCGGAGTTACCGGCTTGTCATCCGGATCGCGTTCAACCCGCGCAATCGTCTTCACCACATTCACGCTCGGATCATCGCACTGCCCGAAGATTGTGTGGTGCTGGTTCAAGTGCTCGGTCGGCACCTCGGTGATAAAAAACTGAGTTCCATTGGTTCCAGGTCCGGAATTCGCCATCGCCAGCCGTCCCGGCACATCAAAATTCAAGTTCGGATCAAACTCATCTTCAAACGAGAATCCTGGATCGCCCGCGCCAGTTCCCGTAGGATCGCCGCCCTGGATCATGAACTCTGGAATCACGCGATGGAAAATCGTTCCGTCGTACAGCGGCTTGTTGTGCATCGTCTTCTGAGTCTGCGGATCGACCCAGTCTTTTGTGCCTTGCGCGAGTGCGATAAAGTTCGCCACCGCTTTCGGCGCTTGCTTTTCAAAAAAATGGCAGGTGATGCGCCCCATCGACGTATCCATAATCACCGTCGGTCCATTGGGATGGATCATAGCCGCGGCCGTTGCCTGGGGAGCATCGGGAAGTGCCGGTTCAACTGGTTTTGGAACTTCTTGCCCTACTGCGGTCATCGATGCAACAGCGATGGCAAGGGTCGACGCGAAAGAATTGATTCTGAATCTCATGCCACGTTCGAGGGTAAATCATCCTGCGGCCCCGTTGCCAGAGCCCGCGATCGGCAATGTATGTTTATCGAATGAGATTTATACATCTGAAGAACTTCCCCTGGCGCCCCGCTATTCTCTCGTGCGCTCTTGTGTGCCTTGCGATCGCTCCTGCCCGCGCTGTGGCGCAGGCCGATAAGGCACCCGCAGCAACCGATCCAGCCGCAGCAGGTAAAGACAAATCCGCTCCGAAGATATCCGACGACAAAGCCGGCCTGCCGCCGCTTCCTGCTGAAGCACACGCCGCGCAAACCATTCAACTTGACGGCAAGCCTCTGCACTACACCGTCACTGTCGGCGCACTGCCCACGCGCGATGGTGATGGCAAGGTTGCAGGCGAAGTCGTCGTGACAGCCTTCACTGTGGAAGGCGCAAATCGTCCCGTCACCTTTGCCTTCAACGGCGGCCCGGGCGCTGCATCCGTCTATCTCAACTTCGGCGCCATCGGTCCAAAACGCGTCGATGCTGGCAACGAAGGTGCAAGCCCTTCCGACCCCGCCAACCTTGTCGACAATCCCGGCACCTGGCTTGACTTCACGGATCTTGTCTTCATCGATCCCATCGGCACGGGCTTCAGTCGCTCCACTGTGGATGAAGCCACCACCAAGAAGCTCTTCTACTCGACCGCCCCCGACATCGAGTATCTCTCGCGCATCGTCTACGACTGGCTCGTCAAAAACGATCGCCTCAGTTCGCGAAAGTATCTCGTCGGCGAAAGTTACGGTGGCTTCCGCGGCCCGCGCATCACCCACTACCTCCAGTCGCAACTGGGCGTCGCCATGAACGGCGTGGTTCTCGTTTCGCCTTATCTCAACCCCACCATCGAGAACGATGGCGACCTCTCTCCCCTTCCATGGATGATGACGCTCCCCTCCATCACTGCGGCTCATTTCGAGCGGGAGAAGAAGCTTACTCCTGAAGCCATGGCCGACGTGATCGCGTATACCCAGGGTGAATATGCAACGACGCTTCTCAAAGGCCGAGCCGACGAGGCCGCCACGCAGAAAATGATCGCGCACGTCACAGAACTCACGGGTCTCGATCCGGCATTCGTTAAGTTCTCCGGCGGCCGTATCGAGACCGGGGCATATCTCCGGGAAGTCCATCGCGAAGAGGGCAAACTCGGCTCCGTCTACGATTCCAACGTGACTTCCTACGATCCATTCCCATTCGCACCAGAGCAGCGTGCCAACGACCCAATCCTCGCCAGCATAGTTGCGCCGCTCACCACCGCCATGGTGGACTTTGTCACGCGCACCGTCGGCTGGAAAGTCGACGCCCGCTATAACGCACTCTCGTACGACGTAGGCCGTCATTGGGATCGCGACAGCGCGGAATTGCGCCAGGGTTCGGTGCCCGATCTGCGAGAGGCGGTCGCCGCCGATCCAAAGCTTCGCGTCCTCATCGTCCACGGCTGGAACGACCTTTCGTGCCCCTTCATGGGCTCCGTTCTTACCGTTAACCAGATGCCACTTATGGGCGATCCGTCTCGAGTATCCGTGCGCGAATTTCCCGGCGGCCACATGTTCTACACCCGCCCCGACAGCCGCCTCGCCCTTCGCAAGGATGTAATGGATATGTACTCCAAACACTAAAAAACCAGGCACCAGGGACGTGGGGGACCACAACTGGACGTTGTTAGTTCGATCTGTCCAGAGACCCCCCGGTCCTTGGTGCCAACTCCCTATTCCTCCATCCCTGCTCATTGCCCATTGTTCCTATCTCCATTGACTCTCTACCCATAGATATCCTATACATAGAAACATGAAGAAACCGGACCTGCTTCCCGGCACCCTCGACATGCTCATCCTTAAGACCCTCACGCGTACCCCTCTGCACGGATACGGCATCGCTCAATCCATCAAACGCTTCTCTGATGACGTGCTGACGGTTGAAGAGGGTTCGCTCTATCCCGCCTTGCAGCGGCTTCTCCTTCAGGGTTGGGTCAAAGCCGAATGGAAGATGACCGAAACCAATCGCCGCGCCCGCTTCTACACACTTACGGCGGCAGGTCGCAAGCAATTGGGCCTCGAAGTATCGCAGTTTGAACAGATGATCGCTGCCATTGGTCGCGTTCTGAGCGAGCCGGCCTGATCTCGTAGCGGCCGGCAAAGACTCTGCTTTCCCACCGAGTCGTTGCACACCTGATTGACGCGGAGGTCCGATGAACCCGTTCACTCTATTCGCAAATAAGCTCTCCATCCTATTCCGTCGCACTCGCTTTCGTAGTGAACTCGACGAAGAGATGGCCTTTCATCGTGACCAGGCCGAAAAGGACTTTATCGCTACTGGAATGCCTCCGCAACAAGCCCACACCGCCGCCGCGCGCCAATTCGGAAACGCTACCTATCTCCGTGAACAAAGTCACAACTTAGTCACGTTCCGCTGGGAGACGGTCGCGCAAGATTTGCGCTTTGCGCTGCGCCAACTTCGCCACAACTTCGGCTTTGCTCTCACGGCCGTCTTCATTCTCGCGTTGGGAATGGGCGTGAGCGTTGCGATCTTCAGCTTCGTCGATGCAGCGCTCATCCAGCCATTGCCGTACATCGCCCCCAATCGTCTTATGGATGTCGCGGAAAACAGCTCTATGTTTCCGCGCTCGAATCTTTCCCGTGCCGACTACGAGGACTGGAACCGCCTCAATCACTCCTTCAGTTCGCTCGAAGCCTACGGCGGAACGGGCTATCTGTTGCGAACCGCATCCGGCTCTGAACCAGTGCCCGCGGCTCGCGTCACCAGCGGCTTCTTCCGCACCCTCGGCGTCAAGCTGGAACTCGGCCGCGATTTCCGCACCGGCGAAGACAATCCAGGCGGCGCGAAGATTGTCATTCTCACTCATGGCGCGTGGTTAAGAAGATTTGGCGGAAGCACAGACATCATTGGACACTCGATCACACTGGATGGAGCGGCCTACACAGTGGTCGGGATTCTTCCTCGCACCTTCGAGTTTGCCCCCCGTGCCGCGGCCGAGTTTTATGTGCCGCTTCTTGACAAGAATGGCTGTGAACAGCGGCGCAGTTGCCATAATCTCTTCGGCGTTGGACGCCTCCGCGACGGAGTCACGCCCCAGGCCGCCTTTCAGGAAATGAGAGCTATAGCCGCACAACTGGAGATTCAGTTTCCAGGTTCCAACAAAGGTCAGGGCGCCGTTGTTCAGCCCCTCTCGAAAATCATCATTGGTCCGGTTCGCCCCGTGCTGCTCACGCTGCTCGCTGCCTCGGGCCTTCTGCTTCTCATTGCGTCAGTCAATGTTGCCAGTCTGCTTCTTGTCCGTTCCGAATCGCGCCGTCGCGAAGTTGCTATCCGCGGTGCGCTCGGCGCAACATCTGCCCGCCTTAGCCGCCAGTTTGTAACGGAAGGCCTTCTCCTTGCTTCCGCTGGATGCCTCGCCGGTCTTCTCGTGTCGAATTGGGCGATTGCAATCTTGAAGAGCCTTGTTCCTAAGTCAATGGCAGACAATTTGCCTTTCCTATCTCGCGTTGGATTCCAAACGCACGCAGCACTATTTGCAGCATCCATTGCCATTCTCACCACGGGGCTCATGGCTCTCACGCCGATTCTGCGCCTCTCATTTCAGGACATTCGAGAAGGCCTGGGCGAGGGTGGCCGCTCCGCTGCAGGACGCTTCTGGCAGCGCATGGGCGCTAATCTCGTTGTCCTCGAACTCGCTGTTGCCGTCATTCTTCTCGTAGGCGCCGGCTTGCTCGGAAAGAGTTTCTATCGACTGCTCCACGTCAATCTCGGCATCGATCCCACTCACCTTGCGACTCTTCAAATGGCCGCTCCCGAGAATTCATACCCCAAGCCCGAACAGAAAGTAGCGTTATTCCGGGAGATCACGCGACGTCTCTCTGCGCTGCCCGGCGTCGAATCTGTCGGCATCACCAGCGATCTGCCGATCCAGTGCAACTGCGATACCGATTGGATCCGAATCGTCGGCAAGCCTTTTCACGGCGAACACAACGAAGTCGACGAACGCGATGTTAGTCCCGCTTACCTCCCCACACTCAAAGCTCGCTTGATTCGAGGACGGCTCTTCGCAGAAGACGACGACTCCTCCAGGTCACAAAAAATCGTGATTAACGAAGCCCTCGCGCAGAAATACTTTCCCGGTGAAGATCCCATCGGAAAGAAAGTCGCCAACGGCGATCTCGACCCCAAGAGTGTTCGCGAAATCATTGGCGTGGTTGCCAACGTCCGCGAGGGCGGCCTCGACGACGACCTCTGGCCGACTGAATATCAAGCGATGTATTACAGTCCCGGCACGTTCGTCGCGATCGCTGTGCGCACCGCTGGCGACGAGAAGGCAGTCCTGCCCGAACTCATCAAAACATTGCATCAATTAGATCCCAACCTCGGCACCTACGGTGAGATCACCATGACCGATCAGATCAACAGCACGCAGTCTGCCCTGATCCATCGGTTCTCCACATGGCTGGTCGGCGGCTTCGCGATCATCGCGCTGGTTCTCGGAGTGGTCGGTCTTTATGGCGTCATTGCGTATTCCGTCAGCCAGCGAACCCGCGAGATCGGCGTCCGCATGGCCCTTGGAGCACAGCGCAGCACCGTGTACAAAATGGTGATGCGCCAGGCCGGATGGCTTACCCTTGCGGGCATCGGAATCGGACTTGGATGTGCAGTCGGCGCATCCATGGCAATGGGCAAGCTGCTGTTCGGCGTCCAGGCGTGGGATGCAGCGACCTTGGCCGCCGTCGCGGTCGTGCTTGGGACAGCTTCATTAGCTGCCAGCTTTTTGCCGGCCCATCGCGCAGCCTCTGTAAATCCGACTGAAGCCCTGCGAGCCGAATAGCCACGGCCGATGTGTAATAACTAGACCAGCTGGAGAAATCCGTTGGGCGCAATCCGTGCCCCGGGAAACACTAGATCCATGTTGCTGGCGCCGATACTCTTGCTCACAACCTCGCCGAGCACCTGCCGGTAATCGGTGGTTAGCGCGAGATCGCGTCCCTCGTTCAATTGGTCATTGTTGAGCCCCGGCCATTTTCCATATACCTTGCCGCCCTTCACGTTTCCACCCAGCACAAACATCGCGTTGGCGTGCCCGTGGTCGGTGCCGCCCGTGCCATTCTCGTGCGCCGTTCGCCCGAACTCCGACATCGTCACCACCGTGATATTTTCTGCGTCGTCGCCCATATCGCGCCAGAACGCCGCAATACTTTCCGAGAAATCACGCAGCCGCTGCGAAAGCTGTCCATCAACGCTGCCTTGATTCTGATGCGTATCCCATCCGCCGATATCAGTGAATGCTGCTTCAACGCCAAGATTCGACTTCAGCAACTGCGCCACCTGCTTCATGCGATTGCCGAATTCCGAATTCGGATAGTCCACGCCTGCAGCCGGCTGATACTGTGCCGGATTCGCCGCGCGCAGCATCTTCACCGCCTCGAAGGTCTCCTCGCCCGCAGCGTGAAAGATATGGTCGCCGCTGCTTCCGTACATCGCTTCAAATGCATTCGCCGCAGGCGACGGCGCAGGTCCTCGGCCAGCCACCGAAAAACTGTTCACGTTGTTCAGCGCGATTGCCGGAATTTTTCCCGCCAGCGTGCGCGGAACTTCCGGTCCCAGGGCCAGAGCGCGAAACGCGGTCTCCTGCCGCCGCCGTCGATTCTGATCTTCCGCCTGCAGCGCGCGATTCAGCCACCCATCTTCGGTGCTCTTGATTCCCGGAGTGCCAGACTCCATAAAATCTTGCGCGTCAAAGTGTGACCGCGACATATCCGGGGAACCAGCAGCATGCACAATCGCCAGCTGCCCCGCGTCAAACATCGGTTTAAAGCTTGTCATCGCCGGATGCAGTCCGAAAAATCCGTCGAGATCGATTACCTGGTTTTGCGGGATCGCAATGCTCGGACGCATCGCATAATAGTTCTTCTCGCGATAGGGAACTACGACATTAAGGCCGTCCGCCGCTCCACGCTGAAAGATCACCACCATGCGGCGATTGGCCGTGCCCGCCGTCTCAGCCAACACCGATCGCACCAGAAAACCGGGTAGCGCGGTCGTGCCCGCGACTGCCAGCGCACCCTTATGAAGAAAGAACCGTCGATTCATTTGCATATACACGTCTCCTTCAGCGTCTCTGGAATTCCGGTGAACCCAGCAGCAGCCCCGCCAGCACCTGGTCTTGTCTTTCTACATCCGACACTGCGCGTGCGCGAAACTTCTGCCGCTCGCTTACCGCCACCGGCATCGCCGCCGCGCTATTTTGGATTTGATTTCTTTGCTGTTCAAACTGTTGCAACACCGCAGTTCGCGTTGAATCGCTTACTCCGCCGCTCACCAAAAGGGCCTCAAGCCGCGATTCTTCCACCTGCGGATCGGGTGAAGCCGGGTTCGTCTGCAGCATCGTCGCGTCGTTGTTCACATTTGCCGTCGGATCCCAGGCAATCGAAATTCCCGGTAGCCGGTTCGCAGCCAGCGACAACGCAAAATTCATTCGGTTCACCAGAGCGTTGGTGCTAACCCACGTATCTGATTGCCAGCTATAGCCATTCGGCGTAACGCAACCATAAAGCGGCATGCCCATTTCGCGCACTGCATTCGCCAGCGGCTGCATATTCTCAATATCCGCATTCCCTGCGCGCGCCGCGGATACCACAAACTCAACCGGAGTCTTCACCTTTGCGCGATAGATATTGGCGTCCCAGAATTCGGGGGCATGAAAGAGCGTGCTCAGCACCGCTGCGATGTCCCCGTTCGTGCTCAGAAACGTCTTAGCCATCCGGTCCACCAGCGCCTGCGGCGGATCATCGCTCACAAAGCGTAGTGCCAGCTTGCGCGAGATGAACTGTGCAGTTGCGGGTCGCGTCGCCAGCATATGCAGCAGTTCGCGCCCTTCCTGCTCGCCGTGATCTTTGAACTTCTCGCCCATCACAGCCTTTGTGCCCGGTTCATGCCGGTTAGGCTCAAACTGAAATCCTCCACCGCGCTCCGGACGTTCGACTGTCCATCCGGTCAAAATGCGAGCCACATGCGTCACATCTGCTTGCGAGTAGCCGCCATTCACCCCCAATGTGTGTAACTCCATTAGTTCGCGCGCATAGTTCTCATTCAGCCCTTCACGCTTTTTCTTGTTGTTGGGGCGCCGGTCTGCTCGTTCCGCTGCCATCGAATCAGGCCCGATGCTGCTGGCGTTATCGAGGTACAACATCATTGCCGGACTATGAGCGGTAGCCTCCAGCAGATCCTCAAATTTGCCCAGCGCCCGCGGTCGAATCACATCGCGCTCAAAACTCACAAGGTAGTAAGGCGTGGCTTCGTTTTTGTGCAGAAATACATTGAAGTGATTAAGCCAGAAATCCGTCATCACTTCCTGCAACTGCGCATTTGCGTAGATGTCGTGCGTCAGCCGCTGTGCAATCATCTCCTCGTTCACAAGCCGCTGCGGATTATCAAGATCCAAAACCACTTCCTTGAGATTAGGCGAAAGATCCTGCATCAGGGCATTGCGCTGTTGCTGCTTCAACGATTTGAAAAATGCCTCAAATGATTCAGGCTGCATTGCCACCAGGCGCTGTACCCGTTGCTCCGGTGCCAGATCCAGCATCCGTCGAAACTGCCCATCGTCGACAGGCGTTGCGGGCGCAGCCTTCTCGGCAGTCATCTGATTCATATCCATCGAGCCCGGCTCTTGCACGAGGACGCTATTCTGGTCGTTCGAAGCAGCCATCAACGTCGCCGCATTCGCAGCCATTTGCGGAACCGCATCTGTCGCCATCCGTGGCTTTGCCTGCTCACCAACTTTCTTCTGTTCCTTCTCCTGTTTCTTAACACTCACGCGATACATCTGATTCTCGTATACCGCGTGCAGCGCACCCCGTTCCGGCACCGGAATCTTTCCGTCGAGGGCCTGACGGATGATCGCATTGCTGGGTACTCGAAAGAGCAGTTCCTGCGGATTCCATTGCATTGCAGGGAACTCTGCCAGCCGCGCTCTCAGGTCGACTTCGCCTATCGTCGCTGGATGCAGTTGCTGATCGAACCATTTGTCGAGCCCCATCGTGCGCACCGCGTCCACATCTCCCGGTCGTGGTCCAAATGTGAAGCGGTTCAGAGCGTGCAGAATCCGCGCGTCCCCTTGTATCTCTGTCGAGTGGTAGTTCGAGCGTCCGGAAAGCCGCTTCGGCGGCTGGTTCGTATCCGAAACCGATGTCTGCGCCGGAACAGCCGGAGCGACAAGACTGAGGCCCAGCACGGCGGTCAGCGGTCCATGAAAAAACTGCATCTACGGCTCCTTACCTCAGGATGGCTTGTGTCCGTTACGAGTGAGACCTCTTGTCTAGAATGACTCTATTTTTCTGCGGAAGTTGTGGTCACAGCGTGCATTTACATCCTTCGTAACCATAGGAGAAGCTCTACGCAGATCCTGCCGCACCCATGAACCACCGCAGGTTTGCGGTTCAACAGGTAGTCCAACGAAGTTAAAACTACTAACGCTTGGCGACGGAATCGACTGATTCTAAACAGCCATCGATAGCACTATAGAGTGATTTGAAACACTGGGCCCGCTGAATAAACTTGCCATATTCTTTAAACCATAGTCCGCGCCGCTTTACTCACCGCCCGCGGCTGAACGAGGTTGAAACGATGCACCCACTCGAGTCAGGGCCATGCGGGAGCGAACTTCCCCGCGTCCTTATCGCCGAGGACGATACGGTCTCCAGACTCATCCTCAAGAACTGGATTCAGCGATGGGGTTACGAGGTCGTCGTTGTCGACAACGGCGAGGACGCATGGCTGGTACTCCAACAGGAACGCCCACCCGAAGTCGTCATCATGGACTGGGGTTTGCCCGGAATCGATGGCATTGAGCTTTCCCGTCGCCTGCGCGATAAATCCCGCTCCTACTACCACTACATCCTCATGGTCACCAGCCGCACCGACGAACTCGACGTAGTTCACGCTCTCGAGTCTGGCGCCGACGATTGCCTCGGCAAACCCTTTGGCGGCCCTGAACTGCGTGCACGTCTCCTCGTCGCCAATCGCATCCTTGCGCTTCAGAACGAACTCATTCACGCTCGCGAAGAGTTGCGTATCCAAGCCATGCGTGACGGGCTTACCGGACTCTGGAACCGCACCGCCTTCCTGGATCTTTTCAAGCGCGAACTCGAGCGCGCCTCGCGCGTAAACGGTCACACCGGGCTGCTCCTACTTGATCTCGACAATTTCAAACAGGTCAATGATACGTACGGCCACATGGCTGGCGACCTGGTGCTCAAAGAAGCCGCGCGCCGCCTCTGCCTGAACGTCCGTTCCTACGACTTTGTTGGTCGCTATGGTGGCGAAGAATTTTTTATCGCCTTTCCAGGCTCAGGCAAAGAATCGTTGTGTCAACGCGCAGAGATCATCCGCAAATCCATCTGCAGCGAGCCCGTTCACATCTCGCAAGGCGATGTGCGCATCTCGTTGAGCATCGGTGCGGTCATTTCGGCTGGCGAGATGAGCGCCGCAGACTGCCTCGCAGTGGCAGATATAGGCCTCTATAAAGCCAAGGATGCTGGCCGAAACCGATCCGTCCTCTGTGAAAAGTCTTTGCCGGAAATCCTTCAATCCTCCGCCACTCAGCGCGAAATCTGTTCCCGATGCGATCCACAATGCATGGCAACCTGTGTTCTGGCGGCATGCTGAGACGTTATTTGTCGCAAGTTTGTTGAGGGGGTGAAAACCTTCTGTCGACTGGCGAGAAGCTGATCCGCTACTCTCAAACGCAGATGCGTTTGCTGCGTCCAACGCTTACCCAAGCGAGGCCCATGGTGAGCAAGTTCTTGACATCAGTTTGCAACTGCCTATCGATGCTGCTCGCGGGCTGCTTAGTATGTGGTTGCGGGAGCGGTTCCCAGACCAAGACAGTCGCAGACTTTTCCTTATCGTCCAGCCCAACAAGCGTGAACCTCAAGGCCGGGGGAAGTGCGCAAGCCGTAACTCTGACCGCAACCGCCGTCAACGGATTCACGGGCGCGATTCAATCATCCGTTACAGGGCTACCCTCGGGAGTGAGTGCCTCGCCCTCAACCCTCTCTCTCTCTGCTGGCGCCGCTCAACAAATCAGTTTTTCCGCCGCACCCAACGCCGCCGCGAACTCCTCGACGGCCTCCATCTCGGCAAACTCGGGCAATCTCAGTCATTCCTTGCCGATCACCATCACCGTAACGGCAGCCGCTTCGGGCGTCGACGTCACCACCTATCATGACGACGTCGCGCGAACCGGCTTGAATCCCAACGAGAGCACACTCACGCCAGCCAACGTCACCTCCGGAACCTTCGGGTTGCTCAGAACGCTTCCTGTTGACGGCTTGGTGGATGGCGAGCCCTTGTATCTTTCTGCTCTAAATGTTGCCGGTGAGACCCACAACGTTGTCTTCGCAGTCACGGAGCACGACAGCGTCTATGCCTTCGACGCGGATTCGGGCACACAGATCTGGAAGACCTCAATTCTGGGCGCTAATGAAACCACGAGCGGTGACCATGGATGCGGCCAGATCACTCCCGAGATCGGAATCACCTCGACGCCGGTCATCGACAGGAGCGCCGGCGCACACGGAACAATGTTTGTTGTGGGAATGTCGCTGGATGCTCAGGGTGCATATCACCAGCGGCTTCACGCCCTCGACGTCACCACAGGCGCGGAAATATCCGGCAGTCCGACCGAAATCAGCGCAATCTTTCCTGGCACCGGAGCCGGCAGCTCCGGCGGGAATGTAATCTTCGCTCCGGGGCAATACGCTGAGCGCGCCGGTCTGCTCCTCCTGAATGGTGTCATCTACGCGGGCTGGACATCGCACTGCGACTTTCAGCCCTACACAGGCTGGTTGATGGGCTACAGCGAGACCACGCTGGCGCAGACCAGCGCTCTCAACCTCACGCCGAACGGCAGCGAAGGTTCAATCTGGATGGCGGGTGCGGGCCTCGCTGCGGACACGTCGGGGAATATCTACTTCCTTGATGCCAACGGAACGTTTGACGCCTCGCTCAACGCCAGCGGCTTTCCCGTAAACTCCGATTTTGGCAACGCCTTCTTGAAGGTCTCGACCAGCGGCGGAACTCTTGCCGTTGCCGATTACTTCGAGCCATTCAACACCGTCACGGAGTCCAACGATGACGTGGACCTTGGCTCTGGCGGAGCCCTTTTGCTTCCTGATCTGAAAGACGCGGCAGGCACGACATGGCATCTCGCCGTTGGGGCAGGGAAGGATCAGAAGATCTATGTCGTCAACCGCGATGCGATGGGCAAATTCAACGCGCAGGATAACAGCGCGCTCTATCAGGAAATCGACGGCGCCATCGGCGGAGTCTGGTCAATGCCCGCCTGGTTCAACAACACCGTCTATTACGGCGCAGTCAGCGACACCCTCAAGGCTTTTCCCATCGCCAACGCCAAGCTTGCCGCCGCGCCTGCCTTCCACAGCGCGAATTCGTTCCAATATCCCGGCACTACCCCCGCAGTCAGCGCCAACGGGACCGCCAACGGCATTGTCTGGGCCGTTGAAAATTCCTCGCCAGCAGTTCTCCACGCCTACGACGCCACAAATTTGAACGAGCTATATAACAGCGACCAGGCCGCAGCCGGACGCGATCACTTCGGCAATGGCAACAAATTCATCACGCCCTCGATCGTCAATGGAAAAGTCTTCGTCGGAACCCCGAACGGAGTGGCGGTCTTCGGCTTGTTGAATTGAGGTTGTTGCGACGCGTGTGAATCGCGCGGAGAGAATCTATCGAAGAGACTGCCGACTGATTAGGCGCTTTTCAGCAGCCCTTCTTGCACCGCTCCATGATCGCCTTATGCAACCGCTCCCGCAGCCCTAACGGCATCTCATAAACCTCGTGCGATCGATAGATCTGGATGGTCTTGCGCGTGGTGCTTAACGTGACTTCGCAGTGCTCGCAGCCGCGCAGGTGCTCCTGCAGATCGGCGCGCATCTCGGTCGTTACCGAATCGTCGATTAGATCGTCGAGCATTGCCAGAAACTCAGTGCACGTCACTTTTCACTCCCTTTTCCCGGGAAACCTTTTTCTTCTTGAAGTAACGGCTGAGGCGTTCGCGCAATTGGAGCCGAGCCCTTAGCAACCGCGATTTCACGGCAGGCACGCTTAAACCCAGCGTCTCCGCCGTCTCTTCCGTGGATAGACCTTCCACGTCGCGCAACACAAAAACTATCCGGAAGCCCGGAGGCAGGCCCTGTATCGTTTTGCGTAAAATCTCGGCCAACTCCGCCTGCGTATAGTTCTGCTCCGGATCGGGAGCCCAGTCGGCGAGGTCGCGCGGAACGCTGCCCTCCTCCGTCTCGATATCCTCGTCGATCGATACCATCTTGCCCGTACGCCGCTTGCGCAGTCGCATCAGGCTTTCGTTTACTGCGATCCGGACCAGCCATGTGTAAAACTTCGAGTTCCCCTGAAATTGATCGAGCTTCTCATACGCCTTCAGAAACGCGTCTTGCATCACGTCTTCAGCATCTTCGCGGTTCTGCGTGATGTGCTGTGCAATCCTGAAAATCTGGCGATCGTACTTGCGAACGAGCTCATCGTACGCCGAGATATCTCCCTTGCGGACCCGGTCTACCAAGGCCACATCGGGATGTTGCTCGTTTTCGCCTGCTATCGGTTGGATGGTCGCCATGAGAGTTGGTTGCGGGAAATCTGCTGTCGCGGTCAAAACATACCAGATACCCTGCGTCTAAGTGTAATGGACGGCTTTGCCGAAGCCAATCTGCAATCCAGAAAGCAGTTCGTGTACGTGAAACCGAGCATAGTTGGTTCCCATGGGAACGTAACGGTACTGGTTCTCAGCTGTTCTCTACCGGCAATTCCGGCATACCATTGAATCTATGAGTCCAGTTTTTTCCCCTCTTTTAACGCAAGTCCCGGCTCGGGTTCTGGCTGCCGTGCTTTGTGCATTGCTGGCAGCCACTCCATTAGAGGGGAAACGGTACGACGCGCAAACCTCCGCATCACCCGATACCTCGCATCCCGCCACTCACAAGGCGAAGAAGCCGGGTAGCACTTCCACTCAAAAGCCGTCTGCCACAAGCGCCAGAAAACCCGGTACCTCCACCGCTAGGAAATCATCGGCCACGACCCACCGGTCAGCCACTGCGCCTCGAGGTAAAAAGAAATACGTCAGCCCCGCCGAGCGTCGCCGCCGCGCCGCTCGCGCCCACAAAATCAAGCTCGCCTTTGTCGCATCCACCGAGTTGCGACCTATGGCCCAGCAACTGGCCACCCTGCGCACGCCAGCTGCCTACTCCGGCGTCTTGTCCTACGCACATGCGCATTCCGGCGAGCCGGCTGCGGCAGCCTACCTTTCTCTCGGTCACGCCTACTTGCTCGATAAGCGCTACATTGATGCAGTCGCCAGCCTCCATCAGGCGAAGCAATCTGGAGAAGAGCTTAACGACTACGCAGACTTCCTAGCCGCAAAGGCGAATCACGAAGCCAATCTTGAAGCCCAGGCCGAAACCCTGCTCAAGGGCTTCAAGGAAAAGTATCCCGACAGCATCTTCGTTGACGAGGTGCCCGAACTCGAAGCCAACGTGCTTCTCGACTTGCACGATCTCGTCGGAGCCAAGCGCGTCCTCGACGCTGCCGCCAGCGATCCTGCCGCCGGTCGTGTTGGCTATCAACTTGCTGCCGGCCTCTTAGCCCAGGCACAGAACCAGAATCAGGAGGCCGTTCACATCTTCAAGGCGCTCCTGTTGGCATACCCGCTCTCTACTGAAGCCGCCATCGCCCGCGCCAAGCTCACCTCGCTCAATGCAGAGGACTCCCTCACCAGCGACGAACTCCGCGGTCTCGGCGACGCCTATTACAAGGCTGGGCATTACGAAGAAGCCAGCGAGCAGTATCGAGCACTTGCCCAGAAGTTCAATCTCGATCCGCAAACCCGCAATGGTTTCGCCGTCGCCGCCGCAGCGTGCGATTTGAAACTCAAGCGCCTCACCGAGACCCAGGCTACGGCCCTTGCAGATACTCCAGATGAGAACGGCGCGCGCCGCCTTTATTTACTTATGGAACTTGCGCGGAACCGCAACGATCTCGACGAGCAGACAAGCATCGTGACACGCCTGGAAACTGATTTCCCTTCGAGCCAGTGGCTGGCTGAGGCCCTTTTTTCCAGCGGCAACATGTATCTGCTTCGCAAAGACTATCCGCGCGCAGCCGAATACTACAGCTACCTCGCCGAGCATTTTTCATCGAACAAGAATGCCTCCGCAGCCCATTGGCGCGCCGGATGGCTGAACTACCGCCTGGGAAACTTTAAAGACGCCGAGCGCATTTTCGACGAGCAGATTCACAACTTTCCGGGCACGACAGAGACAGCCTCCGCCCTTTATTGGCGCGGTCGTCTCTATGAGAGCCAGGATCACAATCTTGCCCAAGCCGCAGCTAACTATCGCACCATTGTTCGCGTCTATCAACACTTCTTTTATGCGCAGATGGCGCGTCAACGCCTCGCCGCATTAGGCAGTACTGAGCCCGCACCCACTCCTGATCTCGATCAGATCAAGTCTGCTAACGTTCCCACGCTTGCCGAATCTTTCCCCGAAGACAGCCCGCATCTCGCAAAAGCCAAATTGCTCGCCAATGCCGGCCTCAACGACTACATCCCGCGTGAAATCGCCGCGGATCCGGATTCAGGCTCGTGGAGCGCCCTCGCAGAAGCTCAAATCTACGCATCCTACGGAGAGGCATATCGCGCTATGCGCGCCCTTAAGCGCGCGCTACCAGGTGCCGCGAGCGCGCCTATCCAGTCCATCCCTCTTGCCTACTGGCACATACTCTTCCCGGAGCCTTATTGGACAACCATCAAGATTGAATCCGCCAAAAACAATCTAGATCCTTATCTCGTTGCGTCACTCATCCGCCAGGAATCCGAATTTAATCCATCCGTAATTTCTTACGCCAACGCCTGGGGCCTCATGCAACTCCTCCCGTCCACTGGCAAGACAATTGCACGCGAAGAGGGAATGACGCATTTCCAGACCTTTCAGCTGCTGGATCCCGAAACCAACATCCGTCTCGGCACCCGTTATCTTAGACAGACGCTCGACAGGTTCGGCGGAGTTCCCGAGTACGCATTGGCCGCCTACAATGCCGGCGAGAGCCGCGTTGAAGATTGGCAGGCCTCAGGCCCCTACAGTGGCATTGACGAGTTCGTCGAATCCATACCCTTCACTCAAACTCGCGATTATGTTCAGGCGATTTTGCGCAACATCGAAATCTATCGCGAGATCGACGCTAGCCAAACCGCTCCTGCCGCATCTAAGTCTTCAAGTGGCAGGTAGCCACGGCATTGAGGAATCCAACTTGCAACTAATGCGGATGGTTTCTCATTGACGCCAACCCAGCCCTCCGTAAACACTACGAAGCAACTGGAAAAGATTAGACTCTCCACCGGGCCTCCTGCACCACGCTGTTGAAAGACGGACCACCCAGCACTACCGAACACGATCTGTATTTGTAACGTCAGACTCTCGGAGGGCAGGATGTCTACCGACTTACAGTTTCTCGAAGAGTGGATTCCCGAAAAAATGGACCCTGGTACGGTTTTCGTCCTTGAAAACCAGTCCAAACTTGGCCACGCCCAGAACCCATACATCGCCGTCATGTCCTGCCCGCGCTGCGGCACCATGGGGTTGATCACCCGCCGTCAGCTCTGCGAGAAAGAGGCGATGATCTGCGGCGGAGACACCTGCTCAGCAGAGTACAAACTCGAAGGCGAAAACATCCGCTTCCGTCACCCGCAATAGCCCACCCCATTGATCAGTTTTGCAGGGTATGGTCTTCAGCCCATTACCGAGTGCAGAACCCATGCGGCTTTGAGCCCCGGAAGGATTCTCTGTTTTTAGACTGAGAAGCCAATCCTGACAACACTTCTTCTGGCAACTTCGTAGTTCGAAGCGGCTAACGATGCACCCTCGGTCCGCTCGTTTCGATTTACCATAGAGCTAACGCCCACCCAGGCCCGGATGGCGAAATTGGCAGACGCAGCGGACTTAAAATCCGCAGGCCGCAAGGCCGTGGGGGTTCAAGTCCCCCTCCGGGCACCAATGAAATCAATAATTTGCATCGGAAATGGCACTCTGAACTGAGGTGGCCTTTGGCGTCTGGTGCCTGTTTTAGTGCCTGTTGGCCCCATCAGTGCTTGTTGGGATTACGGACTGCGCCGGAGATGCGGTCAACTACCCCCAAGTTGTGGGCCGGACTCAGGTGCGCGTACTTTGCAGCCATTGCAATGGTCTTGTGTCCAGCGGCGACCTGAATCTCATTGATCGATGCTCCGTTCATCGCCAGCCAAGAGCAGAAGGTATGACGGTTGCAGTGCCAAACATAGGCGGTGATCCCAGCTTCCTTGAGGCAAGGGTGGAACCACCGGTCAGTCACGAAGTCCTTTACGGGGTTCGGGAACACCATGGCGGTCCGCTTCCGGCCGGGTGACCGGACGGACTTGATTGCGGTGATCGCATCGGCATTAAGATGTACAGTTCGTCGTGAGAAGTTCTTCGTCTTGCCGAGTTCGATTACGCGCCGATCAAGATCAACCTGGTTCCAGCTGGTTGTGTACTGCTCCGACAATCTCATCCCGGTGTGTACACTCACGATGAACTCCGCCAGATGTTCGGGACACTGACGCTCGATGGCCTTGTACAGTCGGTCGTACTCTTCGTAACTCAGGAACCGAACGCGGCCGGGCGGTTCCTTGCGCTGCCGAACAAGGCGCGCTGGATTCGATTCAGCGTTGCCGTTGATCATCGCTTGTTTCCAAACCAGGGACAGGAACGCGCGATACCGGTTCGATGTTGCTGGAGTTTTGAACCTCCGGGTCAGCCAAGAATCGATCTCTTGAGGCTTGATGGACGATGCGATCCTTGGGCCGAACTCCGCACACACAATGCTTGCCTTGCTTGCATAATCGCGATATCGGCTGTTGTGAGCTTTGGCATACTCAAGCGCGTCGTCGACCAGTGAAGAAAGGGTAAGCCTCCCATGGCGCAAATCGGGCAACTTGCGTCCGCGTCTTGCCGTAGCTTTACGGTCTCGGTAGGCGTCGATCGCGTCACCGCGGGTTCCGATGCACTCGCGGTGCTGGACACCTTCGGCGTAATAATTGATCCACCAGACCCCAGAGCTTTTCGGCCGCTCGAAGACTCCCCGTACCTTCTTAATCTCTCTCTTTGCCATGGTCTTGCTCTTGCGCGTGTTAATGCGGACCAGTCGTACTAAAGTCCGACTATGCACACAAAGGAATGGGTCAGGAGAAGCCTGACCCATTCTGGATCAACTTGAGGATTGAATCAGGCAGCTTTGTCCTGGTTGTTGTCCTCTTTGGGCCGTTTTGGCTTCTTTGTGGATCCGTAGTGGTTCATACTAGCCCAGCTCTTCAGGCTTCTGGCTGTGATGAGCGTCCGGCGCCCGATCTTTCTTGTCTCGAATTCTCCCCGAGACAGGGCATAATCGACCACCCTTACGCTCACAGACAGACACTCTGCGGCTGACTTCCTTCCGTACAGCAAGCGCTCTACTTCGGACATTACCTGAACATCCTCGAGGCTTCTGCTGTGACGATGACAGTTACAGTTTTTCTTTTCATGGTTCTCTTTCCGTCTCACGCTGGTTGCTGCTGAGACATGTGTAAAACAGAAGACGCACGCTTGCGCGTTTGAATTTACGCCTCTGTTTTCCTTTGGGCCCCGGCCGGGGCGGCATCTAATGGAAGCATGCTGTCGTGCATTGTATGGCCTGATTGCACGGTTAGCTGGTGATGCGACCAACACGATCTGGTGTTTGCATAATCTGAGGTAACCTCTATCCCTTAGCTTTAGGTGGACTGGTTCTTTCTCCCAACAACGTACGATGAACGTGGACACTCGAATCCCCGTGGTGAATTCTGTGCTTATCCGTTTCGTTCACATAACCTCAGGCAAATGCCCAGGGGATCACCCAGGTGGCAGCTCCGTGTCAAGTGGACTCAAACCAGCAGGGGCCGAGCTGGTCCCATGACAACTTCCGTCACTTCGCGCGCAAGGGCTTCTTGCGCGCACTTAACGGTCTTCAAATCCAGCGAAGGGTAACTAGTTGGGGGCGTTCAGCGGTTCCCGGGCTTCTGCTGGACCACCCCCTCGGTTGGCCGCAACTAACATTTGATTTCGATTGATTGATTCAGGTGTGCGCAATCTCCTTTGTGCCTCCAAGGAAACGGGAGAGGCTGAGTTTGCGTCTTAGAATATGGCAGCATCTGCTGTCCCAAAAAGCCTCTCACACTTCTGGGAACACCCCTGACGGTTGGGATGCCGGTTCATGAGGCGGGATGACAGTTGAATGATTCGCTGTCACTGACGCCGGCGAAAGCCGGGAACTACTATCCCAAACTCGACAGGACGCCTCACGGGCAAGACTCCGGGCAGGGAAGCCTGTTGTTCTGAGAACCCCACGTCTAGGGAAGTCGATTGACGATTCTGTACAAGATCACTGGCCATTTTTCCTCTCATCGGATCTACCTCACCCAGCGCATCTTCCCAAGTCGACCTGCTTCCGCCGAGCGCCTTCATTAGGTTCCGCAGTCCCGTGGCTAGGTTGATCTGCCTGTCACAATCCAAAGCGCCCAGGCTGATTCCTTTGAAGAAAGCAGACCGTGCGTCTCCCATCGGAACGACGCCAATTGCCTGACCAGAAGTAGGCAAATCGTTCATCAGCTTCCTAAGATCCCGCAAAACACTAGGGAGGTCCGCTGGGTATTGAAGACCTAACGTGGATCCTACTGTTTTGAAAAACTCGATAAGAAATTCGGCGAGTTCGCGGCGTCGTGTCTCAATCGCGTTGGGTCGAGCCTTCGGATCTGGACGTGGAGGCAGAACAACCTTGTTTGAAAATGCTTTCTTGGCAACGAAAGCCTTTGGCTGATGAACTGGTGGGCTTGGCGCAACTGCAACTTGGACCGGCGGCTTCACGATCGGAGCTTGTTTCCGTGGAACCTCCACTTGCTTGGTAGGTGGAGTCGAGTCCACGGTTGCCCTTCCCCGGTTCTTTGCCATCAATCCTTCCTCCCATCCCAATCGAGGCGCGACGTATTTCAACAACTCGGCTTGGGCGATTGGGTCCTCTTGATTTTTGAGCATATACAGAAAGTTGCGTTCGCCCACTCGGCGACGACGGCAATCGTGAACGAATCGCCGAATGATGTCGCGAAGCAGTTTTTCATTCGTGATCTGCGGTCTCTCAGCTGCGATCGCCGTCTTCGCCATTGAAACCAGAAGGTCAATCCATTGCCGCTGTGTTCGTCTTAAGTTGGGGCTCCCGGGCCGAAATGACCTGAAATAGGCCAGACGATATTTCATCCAACGAAGGTGCTCGCGCCATTCATTGGAAAGTGTCTTAAATTCGCCACTGGTTGAGTTTTTAAGGAACTGGCGCGTGGCGCGCTTCATCTCGTGCTCTAGGAATCTGAGACAGCGCTTTATTCTCAGCGCCAGATTCTTGACTGGGTTAGGATCCACGCCTTGGCCCTTTGGACCTAGAGGTTTCGACTTACGATTCTTTTGAGCTTCAAATCGCTCAATTTTGAGTGTGACTCGCGCTGCAAAGGCGGCACCGCGAAGTTCGAAAGCGTCCAGCTTAAACGTGCCTCCCGTCGATCTCTTTGGCCTAAGCTTGGTGCAGAGCCCTAAAGTGCGGTTCATCATGGAGGGGCTGAACGTGCCGCTATTGAATTTGCGTGGTAACGGCTGGATCCGGAACGGATAACTGGTTAGCGACTCTCCAACGGACTCCCACGCTGCGTACGAGCAGAGGATATGGTTCAATCCGGTCCAGATCAGGTCTGTCTGGAATTTGCTGAGCCGCACGGAAACCAGTTCTGGGTTCGAAGGCAACGGAACAATCTTTCTTGAAATGCTCCGAGATTTACACAACTTTATTTGGACGATAGGGGATTGATGATCCTTTGCGTTGTGACAGGGCGCACAACCCCGTGGTCAAAGCGCTTGTCGGGATACGGGAAAACAGATTGTGGCGATAATTGCGCTTTTCGATGCTGGGTTGCCAAAACTTTGCACGTCAGCTAAAACGTGAGTTGCGCTTCGAATCCCGCCACGTGCCAACCATATCTGTCACGGAATGCTCTGTAGGTTCCCTGTGCCATGCACACATTCCCACAGAGGTAGCCACCTTGCAACTCGACTTTGGAGTCGGAGACATTTTGAACGGCACCAAGATCAAAGATTACGGACTGTTTCTTTTTCGCGTCCACAACTGTCATCTGTCCGTTCTCTTTGAGCTTTTCACAGGCAGATGCTCCCTTTACATGCAAGGCCCGAAGACGCTGTCGCAGAGCCGCGTCTGGATCTGCGCCGTTGATTTTGACGCAGTAGGTATGTATTGATGGCTGCCAGGCTTTGACTTGGAAACGTATCACGGCTTCGTACAGATCGAGACTGTTTGAATTGGCTTCGCTCGGACTACCGGCAGTCTGATGCAATAACGGTGATGCCATCATTAGTGCGGTCGGACCGAGCAGCAGCAGAGGAACGATTCGCATATCAAGCTTGATGCTATAACGAAAATCGCTTGAATGAACACTCACAATGTTACTTTAGGTCTGTCCTGAATCTCAGAAAAGTTGGAACGATCACTTACAGGCTTCAACTGGAGTTTGGAGCGGGAGATTCAATCTATGAGCTCGCCTTCTTAATGGAATGCCTTTTTCGGGTCTATTCACCCGGCAAGGGAAGAGCCGCAGGGGAAAAGCATCGCGCTGGAACTGTCATCTTAATTCTGCCAATCACAACGCGCTGTTAGCAATGTGAGATTCATCAGCGTTGCTCGCCAATGAAGTCATGGCCTCCCATATTCTGGTTCGCCGGACTGAATTTCTGATTCTTGCTAGGTGCACCGAAATGACCTGAATGATTACATACTCTTCAAGCGTCGCAGAGCGACCTAGACTCTCTGTGGTTCTCAAATTCGCTGTGATCGAGCCCACATCTCCAAACCTAATGAGAATGAGACGATCCAGCTGATGCTTTACTCTCATGCGTCGGCTCTGGATCAATATCAAATCGGCCTGAAACTTCGGAAATTACGAATCGGGAAGCGACTCACCCTCTCTCGCCTAGCAGGCGAGACAGGACTATCAACCGCTCTCCTTTCAAAGCTTGAGTCCGAGCGAATGACTCCAACCCTGCAGACTCTCTCCAGGATCTGCCGCGTGTACGGGGTTTCTTTGAGCTACTTCTTCGCGGATCCAAAGAGACATAGTCTATCAATCACGCGCAAAGGCCATCTCGAAGCAGTTCGTGGATCGCAAGAATCTGTAAGGCAAATCCCGCTTCATTACGAGCATATCGGATCGACTCGATGCGTTGCCAGTTTGATTGAATTTCCTCCTAAGCTCATGGTTGCGGCCTCAGAATCAGATCAAGGATTATCGTGTCTCATCTACGTGATCGAAGGTAGGTTGGATCTGAATATAGGCAGAGACAAGGATGTCCTTGTCGCAGGTGATTGTGCTTGCCTCGACACCGACATGGTTGTCACCTGGGGAACTGCAGCACAGATGCCGTGCCATGTGTTGTTTGTGAAGGTGTGAGCGGCAGAATGGCAATCTCGGACTCCCAAAGCCTTTCGCGCGACAATGGGGTGTGAAATGAGGCAAAATGTAGGAGGAGGACTTGAGAACGATCGAGTAAGGGTGACCTCGCAAGCACACACTCGCTCTCTAACCGATCTTGGGGAAACGGCCTTTAGCCCGTTGGGAACGACTGGCGGGAGCCTCTCTCGAAGTATGATGGTCGAACTGGCATCAGTTTAAGACCCAACTGTCTCGAATGAAGCAAGAAGAAAAATGAAGAATGTCAGCGGTCTGCTGTTAGAGGCTGAGAAACCCTCGAAGTGAGCGTTCTAGATTAGTTCAAGCATCTTCCATTCCTCAATCACGTTTGAATTTGTTGATTCCTCAGATGAGACTTTTGCGAGTTATTCGCCAAACAAATCCCGAATCTGGCGGTCCCATTGAAGGCCTCCTCCGCAGTTCTGAGGTTCTCATTCGTAACGGACATGAGGTTGAGGTCGTAAGTCTGGAATCAGCCGATGAGGCCGAATCACGCGG
Source organism: Telmatobacter sp. DSM 110680 (assembly GCF_039994875.1). Taxonomy (GTDB): domain Bacteria; phylum Acidobacteriota; class Terriglobia; order Terriglobales; family Acidobacteriaceae; genus Telmatobacter. The sequence goes on from NZ_CP121196.1 coordinate 3,421,976, forward strand.
ATTTTCCTTTCCCGTGACTGGTCTTGGTCGCGGCATTGGCAAATATGGTTACAACCCAAAGCTCATCCCCTGGGTTAAAGAGAATGCGCGAAGATTTGACGCAGTTGTTCTTCATGGGCTCTGGAATTACTCGTCAGTAGGGGCATGGCGAGGCCTGAAGAATCAATCCATCCCATTCTTCGTCTTCATTCACGGCATGATGGACCCATGGTTTCGACACCGCTGCCCACTGAAACATATTTTGAAATCTGTGTATTGGCAGGTGGCGGAGGGACGTGTCTTGAATGACGCCGCTGGTGTACTTTTTACGAGCGAAGAAGAATGCAGTCGCGCGCGCGGCGTGTTTTATGGGAAATCCTACAAGGAGCGTGTTGTCCGCTATGGTGTCCCAAGCCCACCTAGGGATGAACCAATGCAGAAGGCAAAATTCTCATCCAGGTTCCCGAATCTTGAGGACAAGCGCTTCCTCCTATTTCTAGGCAGAATTCATCCTAAGAAAGGATGCGATCTCTTACTTAAGGGTTTCGCCGAAGCTCGGAACGAAATTGGTCCCGAGATCCAGCTTGCAATTGCTGGCCCCGGTTCGTCGAGTTATATTGCAGAACTGAAACGGTTGGCATATGAATTGATGATTGCCAATCAAGTTCACTGGTTGGGCATGTTGCGAGATGACGTTAAATGGGGCGCTCTCCATTCAGCAGAGGCATTTATTCTGCCGTCTCACCAGGAGAACTTCGGGATCGCGGTGGCAGAGGCGATGTCGTGCTCGACCCCGGTCTTAATCAGCGACAAGGTAAACATCTGGCGTGAAATTGCTGCATCGCGAGGTGGATTGGTTCAGGCCGACACCGCGGTCGGCACATACAATTTAATCCGCGATTTTTACCGCCTATCCGAAGCGGAACGTACACAAATGGGTGTAGCGGCGCGCGAAGGCTTTCTGCGCAATTTCGAGATAGAGGCTGCAGCACTCGATTTTGCTCGTGCAATTGGGTTTGCTCCTTCCGTTGCGTCTGAGGCGTCGCGTAATAAGAAAATTCTGCAGGTGATTCACAGCACCGTTCCCGAGTCGGGCGGCCCAATCGAGGCTGTGCGCCGCATTTCAGAGGTACTCATCAGTGAGGGCCATCAAGTCGAAGTCGCCTGTCTCGAGACAGAAGAAGAAGCGTCTTCCCGCGCTTTTCCTTTTCCAATTGTGGGTCTTGGAGAGGGAAAAGGCAGATTTGGGTATAACCCTACTTTCACGAACTGGATCAGGGAAAACGCTAAAGACTTTGATGCAGTTATTCTTCACGGACTTTGGAATTATTCCTCGCTTGGTGCGTGGCTCGGACTACGAAGAAGTTCTACTCCGTACTTCATCTATTCACACGGTATGCTGGATCGCTACTTTCGCGATCGCTATCCAGTTAAGCACCTCGCAAAGCAACTCTATTGGTGGCTTGCCGAAGGTCGAGTCCTGCGGGATGCCCTCGCAGTGCTTTTCACATGTGAAGAAGAACGAATTCGGGCACGTAATGTTTTTCTCGGATATATGTATCGAGAACGGATAGTTCGATTCGGCACAATGGATCCTGGCGCCGATGGAGTGAGCGAGAAGGTCGCATTTCGATCCTCGCTGCCCGCACTGGGAGACAGGCCCTTTCTCCTGTTTCTCAGTCGAATTCATCCGAAGAAGGGTTGCGATCTACTAATTCGTGCGTTCGCCTGTAACCTTGATCAGATTCCACCCGACCTCGATCTGGTTATTGCCGGTCCAGACCAGGTTGGCTTGACGCCGGGTCTCAAAAGCTTGGCCAATCAACTTGGTATCGGTCAAAGGATTCACTGGCCCGGCATGTTGAAGGGTGAACTCAAATGGGGAGCGTTTCGATCTGCCGAGGCAATGATTTTGCCGTCTCATCAGGAGAATTTTGGCATCGTTGTCGCGGAATCAATGGCGTGTTCCACTCCAGTTCTTATCAGCGACAAAGTAAATGTCTGGCGCGAGGTCGTGTCATCGCAGGCGGGCCTCGTAGAGCCCGACACTCTTCAAGGAACTACGAACCTGATACACAGATTTGCCACTATGTCCGAGAGTGAGCGCATCATGATGAAGAGTGCAGCACGTCAGGGCTTTCTAAAACATTTCACGATGGAAGCAACGGCATCTGATTTTTTGCAGCTAATGGACATGGTCAAGCGGGCAAACTGAAGCAACGCTTCGCCCAATTGAATGGTTTTATCGAGAAGAATACGCCGGAGTGCGCATGATGGTTTCACCGATGGCAACCACCCGACCGATAGTCCCCAGGCAGATTTGGCTCTCCAGGCGCTTGCCGCACATCACTGTCAATCCCTTTTGCCATATGGTGCAGCTGCACTTGTCGCCCCGTGATCGTTCCCGGATATTTTATGTTCGTCGAAGAGACGGCGGAGCACGGGACAATCCCCGCAGGATGTTTATCGTTTGCTGCCGGACCTTGGCCCTTGATACCACGTCTGGTTACTGAAATCCCTAGGGAACTTAACCACCTCGACGATATTCGAGCGGCTGTTTTTCGCTGCTGGCTGGTGCCTCGCCTTCTCCAGGAGATTAGTGTCAATGCAATGGGGGATGTGAAAGGCGAAAATCAGAGGCGCCCAAAAGAGAAACATGCTGCGGTGGTCCGATGGTCCCCCGGTGATTGGGTCGCAAGGAGGACGGGCAGATCAATCCTCGCCGCGTCTTCTCATTTTTTCATAAATGAAACATGCGAGAATCATCAAAGGCCAGGTTACGATAACGCTGTCTCCATGCCATTCACTGTAAATGAAAGCGGCGTGACTCACTTCGGCGTAACCCTTAACACCGTGGTGATATCCCCACACGTAATACCTGTCTGCTTCGATCTTGCCCCTTATGGCATTGCCGCCAAGATAAAAGGTTCCAGCGAAGAACAAGGCAAAGTTCAAAATGCTCAGAATCAACGCAGTAAAGAACAGCTTTCGCAGAAACTGGTGCGACAGCTTGTGCGCGAAGTCCCGTCGAACTGCTTGCGACACGTCTCTAGAAGACTCAATCTCGAGGTCGTTCACCATTGCAGCATTGTATCGCTCAATTTATCGGCAAATTAACTACAGACTTCCCGGTCAGGTCAGGTTGTGGCTACAGGATCGCCTCGCCTCGAAGCGAACCGGGTCGAACCCGAAGCAATTCGTTTGCGAGTTCCAGTTCCGGCAGAATCTAAGTTCATTGCTCTGCCAAACAATAAGTGGCACTTTTCTATCGATGCATCGCGTGGAGCAGTGAAGTGTTGAAGTATTAGAGCATTTAGCCCATTAGAAATCACGCGGAAAACCAAAGCGTTGTGGTATCCCTCAGTTGCTGGATAGTGAATTGGCTGCAACGCGACTACGGACTCGCTCCCAGTGGGGCCGCCTCATTATGACCTTCTTTCCGCCGATGTGGGATTCAAATAAGAGATCATTCTTCTTGCCGAACTGAGTTTTAGATGGGAGGCTGATACAGGGAAGTCCGGCTCGCTGTTTGCAGACAGGACATGAGATCTCTAGGGCAGCCGGTTTATGCTGGAGTTTGGCCTCAGACTTGAGTTCGGCGATTCGGGCTTCAATCATGTGTCGGAGTTCGTCAACTGAGGATCCAGATTCGGCCTCCTTCAACACTTGGAGAGAGAGGCGCAACGTTGCGAGAAAATCGATCTGAGCTTGCGAGTCCATTTTCGGTGATTGGGAACCCATCTTTCATGCAGATGCCTGTTGTTGCTCCAGGTTTCCCAAACATTCAAGTGTCGACGCCAAGGTTAATCCACTGAAATGGTACTTTCGTGTAATAGGTACTGTTTGCCGATCTGCAGAGTTGGGTCGGTTTCGCGCTTGGCAAGTAAACCCCTTCATTGGAGCTACTCCCGAATCGACTCGCCCAATGAGCCGCATCCTCGGGAATAAGCCAGGTTCGCCTGACCGGGCAATACGGCTCTAACGCCGTCGAATTAGTGGGTTGGGTACTTGGTCATCCGACCATGCCTTTAAGCTCTCAGAACATGGGTCCCTGACTGACTCTGCCGACTGAGCGGCATAAGCTTGAATCGCCTTGTAAGCTGCGAACTGCGCTGAGCGAGCAGTGGGATACTCAACTTCACTTATTGGGGCATACGGGCCTGTAAAACCCGCTTCGCGATAGCCGCAAGTCCAAGTGCCTCTCCTGGTTTGGCACACGACCATCTCGTAGCCGAAAGCAGAGAGTGCGTAAGTCATCGGGGAGGATTATATCGGAGGGGATAACCTTTAATTCCAATGAAATGAGACCTGAAGAGAAGAGGGCAAAATGAGCTAGGCGTGACAGAGTGGGTGTCGGAAGTAGAAATCTTCACGAGGTCCACCTTTGTATACACGTTCAGGAGCATCGTTTGCCGGTCCGTGCGGCGTCCTGAATTACATGCGAGTTCGGAAATCTTCCACGACATACGGTAAGTATTCAAGTGGATCATCTGGACAGTGAAGGCTGAAATGCCTCCGTGCTGCCGTGACTTCAGCAACAAAATGTTCAACCTCCGGCTCTCGCTCTTCGGCGATGTGGATTGAAGACGTCTGATCCGTAAGTGCGCACACGCGCGCCGCGAGTTCAACGAGTCGAGTACCCTTGCCACAACCAATGTTCATTGGCCGAGTGGGGCAGGGAAGTTGCACGGCGCGGGTCAAGACGTCGAGCAGGTTCTCGATCCAAACTAAATCGAGCAGCTTGTTCTTGCCGTATATGGTGATTGGCTCCGCACGGAGTGCCCGCTCGATGAACAGCGGAATCACACGGCCGCGATCTCGAGTTCCGTATACATTGGAGAGACGGAGTATTGTGAGTTCTAGTCCGCAAGCGGCATATTCCGCACAGACTTTTTCGGCGGCAACCTTGCTGGCGCCATAGATATTCTTCGGGTTTAGAGGTGAGGACTCTAGAACCGGCAAGTTCGCTGCTTCGCCATATACTTCGCGTGAAGAAGCGAGTACAACGCGCCGAACGCCTGTCTGGCGCGCGGCTTCCAGAACCTGGCGCGTCCCCTCAACGTTGGTCCGAATTGCGGCCGCGGGATTGTTTACGCAATCGAGAACGTTAGAGAGCGCGGCGAAGTGGAAGACGACTTCGGTGCCGACCATTTCAGCACGAAGACGCTCAAAGTCGAGGATGTTGCCGTAAACAATTCGGATGGCTTTGCCAGTTTGTGAAAGATTCTCGAGGCGCCCGCGAGAAAAGTCGTCGAACACGGACACATGTCCATATTGATCGCGCACCAGGCGATCGACGAGGTTACTTCCAATAAAACCCGCTCCACCAGTAACGAGAATCTTCATAGAGAAAAAGATGTTTGCGATTCTATATGGCCGAGAGAATGCCCACTTGAATTCTACACAGGGTCTCGATAGCGAAGTTGGATGGATGCAGAATGTGGAATTGAGGAAGTGGGAAGTCTGGACCATCTGTGAGTCCGGTAGCCCCGGCGTTCTCGCCCCTGAACCAATTCAAGGATCGAATGAGAGGTGCCCTTCAAGATCTTCCACTTGGTAGAATCACCTCGAATGGTTAACGGATCCCACGGTGATGTAGAAGGACACACCTCTGTAGCAACCACAAAAGAGCCTCACCTGCAGCCTGTTTCTTCGCTCAAGCAGCGCCTAGCAAGGTTCACGTGGTTGATCTGCTGGTGCATTTTCTACCGCTGCTCGCCGCGACCTTTTCATTCATGGCGTGCACTGCTGTTGCGCCTTTTCGGAGCAAAGATGGGGCCGAACTGTCATTTCTATCCAACTTCGCGGCTGTGGGCCCCGTGGAATCTGATCTGCGAAGATCAGGTGACTGCCGGGGATGGTGCAGAGATCTACAACCCCGCACCGGTTCACCTTGGTACGCACGCCATTCTTTCGCAGGGTTCTTATCTTTGTGGAGCTGCGCATGACCTGGATGATCCGTCGTTGCCCCTTGTGGCCTACAGGATGGAAGTGGGTGCGTATGCATGGATCTGTGCGCGGGCCAGTGTTTCGCCGGGCGTCAAGGTAGGGGAAGGTGCGGTGCTCGGCCTCGCCTCAGTGGCGACACGCGACCTGGAGCCGTGGGGTGTGTACGCCGGTGTGCCGGCGGTAAAGGTGAAAGACCGCCGGCGTGTTCACTAGGAGTTGAACTTTACAGAGAACCCCTGTGAGGCCTAATCCCCTACAGCGAATAGCCGGATCTGCTACTTCCATTCCAACAACATGCTCCCTTGCGGTTTAGGTTCATGACCGACACTGCCGTCCAAAGTCAGGAGGTTTCCTCTTGATTTAATCGAGATCTGTTGATCGGGGAAGGTTCGTTTTTCTCCGGATTCGCTTTTTTCTCTGGATTCGCGCAGTTGCGCAGTAAAGAGAGAACGTCGGGAGCGCATCGGAGCCTCGCGGGAAGCAGTAGATTGGCGCAAAGCCAAGAAGGGATAAGGGTTAGACTTGTTTTACTGCCGGTTTGCCGGGAGTGGATCTGGAAGGTGGCAAACCGACCGCCGGAAGGAAAAGACGTGGTCTGCAAAGCCAGCTGGTCCACATAGGTGGTCGAATTAAACGGCTGGAGATTAAAGGATGATCCCATCGATGGTCAGCCCGTCCACGGAGTCCGTGAGGTAGATGGAGCGTGATGCCTGGTCCAGCACGTAGGCGTCGTATTCCAGGCGCAGGGCGATGGCCTTGGCGCCATCCCATACCCAGAGCCGGCCGCGGTCATCAAACGAGATCCCCTTGATCTCGGTGACCAGGCTGGACAGATCGAAGCTGGCCAGCGGGACCAGCTGCTGGTTGATCCAGGGCACGCGGTCTTCGACTACGCTGCCGTCAGAATCAATCGCCTGTATAGAGAATACGTAGCTTCCTGGTGCAGCCAAAGGAATGAAGAAGGGTCTTTGGCTGAATGCTCATATGAGCACAAACTAAGGATGGAGTTAAATCCAGGCAGTCCTACTTGACGGGCTGCCCGATTAGGAGTACCCATATGAGTAAAGTATCTGCATGCACTTCTTCGTTCTTCCGAAATCCAGAACGCTTCCGCCGCGGCCTCTGGGGCATATTGTTCGGCGAGGAAATCCAGTTCCGGCGCCAGAAGCGCGGGCTATCGATCAAGAATGCGGCCAAACGGGCCGGCAGCTCCGTCGAGGAATGGCAGGCCATGGAGGCTGGCCAAGTCCCCGAGTCCTGGGAGCAACTGTGTGCCTTCGGGAGGGGCCTCGGAGAGAAAAAGCTGGTCATGGCCTCCCTGGTGATCCTCTATTCCGGAGCCTGGGAGGATGGCGATAGTCTATCCGGCCAAGTTAGGCATAGGTACTCATAACCAGATACACTCACCCCGAAGAGGAGGTGAGCCAGATCAAACCCGTAAAGCAGAAGGTGAAACGCATGAACCTGAACGTACCCGTTGAGTTGCACAACAACTTCAAGGCAACCACCGCCGCACAAGGACTCAACATGACCGATGTTTTGATGGAGTTCATCAAGGGCTACGTCGACAAGAAGTCTCCCAAGGGGCGGCGCAAGTGAAACGCACCGCTCTCTATCTCAGGGTGTCGACTGTCGACCAGCATCCGGAGACTCAGGGGTATGACCTGCGCCAGATGGCCGTTCAGCGCGGCTATGAGATCACGCAGGAGTATACCGACCGGATCAGCGGCGTGAAGTCACGCCGGCCTGCTCTGGATGATCTAATGCGCGATGCCCGCCGGGGGCGTTTCGACGTAGTCCTGGTCTGGGCCTGCGATCGTATCGCCCGCTCGACCAGGCATCTGCTCGAGGTGCTCGACGAGCTGAACCACCTCGGCATCGAGTTCGTCTCGTTCCGCGAACAGATGGACACCGGCGGTCCGCTGGGCCGTGCCATCGTTGTGATCATCGGGGTCGTCGCTGAACTGGAGCGCAACCTGATCATCGAGCGCGTGCGATCCGAAATGCGGCGCGCTCGACTCGAAGGCCGTCAGATCGGAAGAAAACCGCTTGACCTCGACCGCGAAGCCATCCTTCGCGATCGCCAGCACGGTCTGAGCCTGCGCCAGATCGCCGACGTTCACCGCATCAGCCGTGCCACTGCGCATCGTGTCGTCAACGCCCAGAACACTGCCGGCGCTACTGTCTCACAAGGGGTGTGAAAACATCCCCACTAAACCCAAGCAAATGAACGGCCGAATCTCACCGATTCGGCCGTCTCATAACGTATAGGTTAAGGTACAGGCTAGATCACTTTTAATGCCCTTCGCTTTAGAATCCGTTGTGCACGAATCTCGCGAAGAACAACAATCATAGGGGCACAGATTCACCCGGGATTTGCGGCGAGCTTCAGCCTCTATATCGCCGTTCTCCATGAAGTCCGGGTTCATCTCTCCTAATCTGACGACAGAGAATCACAATCGTACAAACGAGAGACCCAACATAAATGCAAAGAACGGTGAATACCAGAGCCACTAACGTGTAAATCATCTAGTCTCCAATTTCAGGCGATCTGTACGTTATCGGATCTCTGTGCGCACACAAACATAAGAGCCTACCTTCACAGTATAGCCATCAGTGGGAACGCGGAACGCCTAACAATCGGACAATTCGTTTGGTAGGCGGACGGGTCCGGTCATGTTAGGGCTGCGGCGCGGCTTTGTTTCAGTACGTCGCCCGGACGCATGTCGAACCCGGCCTAGGAGAAATCGCCTATTCAGCCAAGTCGCCATTTTTCGCCGATTCCCCGCCCGCCGTGGAAAACTACCTGAAGAGTAAAGCCATCAAACTGGAACAGCAGCAGTGATGAGTTGTCACTGACCTCGAATGGCTACCCTATTCCTTGATTAATAGTCCAATCAAGATTGCAGTATCCCTTATTCGTCTATCTCCCGCGAAACAAACGACATAGCAGAACCCGGCCTAAACCGAATGGTAAAGTGAGGAAATGAGCGTCAGACAACGCGCAGCCACTGCTTCTCTCATCGCAGTTACGACCGTGCTGGCAGGATTCCTGAGTATCGGGCCAGCGGTCTTAGCCGAGACACCCGCAGCAGCTGAAGGCGGTGCCCAAACAATTCCCGACACTGGTCGCCCGGTTCCCGTTTGTGAGCCCTCGACACTCGATTCCCCATACATCCCCGTCGACAGCTGGGTTTATCCAGCGGTCTTCCGGCTCTATGGTCTTGGCTATGTCGACACAGTATTTCTCAACATGCGCCCATGGACCCGCGCGAGCCTGGACCATATGCTCGAGCAGGCTGCCGCGCGCATCGAAGACGCGCAAGACACGCCCGACGCAACGTCGAACGAGGCTCAGCAGATCTATGAGGCTCTCGATCGCGAGATTCACCCAGATATGCAGGGCCCTTGCCTTGCTTTCAAAGGCCACACACGCATCGAATCAATCTACTCCACTTCTCGCGCTATCACCGGTACCCCTCTCCACGATAGCTTTCACCTCGGCCAGACGGTCATTAACGACTATGGTCGCCCCGACGAGAACGGATTCAACAACTACACGGGCATCAGCGGATACGCATCGGCTGGCCGATTCCTGGTCTACGCGCGCGGCGAGTTCCAGGCGGCGCCTTCCGCCACTGGATACTCTCCAGCGCTTGCACAACAACTCTCCGAAATCGATGGCATACCATTCATCGATCCGAAAACCGGCCATCCCTACCATCAAATGACGATTCCGCTGGGCCCCATCGATACAACGGTTCATGCCCGTGTTCTCGAAGCCTACGTCTCCGCGAATATTCTTCATCACGAAATCTCGCTTGGGAAACAGGATGATTGGCTTGGTCCGGGCTTGGGCGCCGGATTCGCGTACTCCAATAACGCTGAGAACCTCTATACGTTCCGCATCAATCGCATCGAGCCTTTGCACGTCCCCGGGTTATCGTATGTGACAGGGCCGTTCCGCTATGAATTCATGATCGGCGGACTGCACGGCCACACGTACGTTCCCAATCCCGCTTATCCCGGCGCAGGCCAGCCGAATGTGATCACTCCAGGCGACCCCTGGATGCATCTCGAAAAGATCAGCTTCCGTCCAACAGAAAACCTGGAATTCGGCTTTGAACGCACAGCCATCTGGGGCGGACAAGGTCATGGACCCATCACGATACACACATTTCTCAAGAGCTTCTTTAGCTTCGCCTCTCCTCCCGCTGGAGAGAAGCTTGGCCGCAACGATCCGGGGGCACGCTTCGGTGCCTTCGATTTTTCTTACCGGCTGCCGTTCGTGCGCAACTGGCTCACTCTTTACTCTGACGGCGAGGTTCACGATGACGTATCTCCCATCGATGCGCCGCGTCGCGCGGCATGGCGTCCAGGCCTCTATTTGTCTCACGTTCCCGGCTTGCCAAAAGTCGACGTTCGCGCTGAAGCTGTCTACACAGATCCTCCGGTCTCCACCAGCGGAGGCGGCCACTTCATGTATTGGGAATCCCTTCAGAGACACGGATACACCAACAATGGGCAGATCTTTGGCGATTGGATCGGTCGCGAAGCCAAGGGCGGACAAGGTTGGATCGCTTATCACCTCAGCGGCAACGAGTGGATTCAGGTAGGCATCAGAAATCAGAAGGCTGCCAAAGATTTCATCCAGGGCGGCACAACGATCAACGACATTAAATTCCAGGTCGTGAAGCGTATCGGCAAGGACCTCGAGGTCAACGGCAGCTTCGCCTTCGAAAAATGGAAGGCCCCAATCTATCTACCGGGTCAGCAGACAGTCACCACCACCGCTGTCCAGTTCACTTGGTATCCCCAAAGAAAACTGGCTTTCTAATTATTAGAGGGGGCAGCTGGCCACAATTGTGAATACAACGCGCAACTGGCGCGGCGGTCCAATATGTCAGCGAATTCCTAGCGCCGTTCAAGAGTAATGTCGGGAAAAAACCGCCGACCATTACGCAGGCAAGCCACCTCGATTGGGGGTCAGAACTATATTCCCAACTACGTCTTTGGGAATAAAGCGCTCGCGGGAGAAAATTGGAATGGCGAGTGCCCCTCGCGGCACCAAACGCATCTAGGTAGGTGTATACAGGTGCTCTAACGATCACCTGGCGGACGTCTCTATAAACAAACCTCACATGAGGAGAATATGAAATGGTTGCGAATCTGCTTGCCGTCATAACTCTCAGTTTCATTTCCCTTTCCTGCGTAGCGCAGGTGGTACCTGCGGTCACAACTCATCCTCCGCTCTCCACCTCGCTTGGAGCGGGTATCAACTATTGGTCGGGCGATTGGGAGCGTGGGGACATCAACAGATGGGGCCCTTCAGCTTGGGGAACCATCACGATCTGGCATGACCTCAGTATCATCGCAGAAGGCCACTCCATGATCGTGGGTGGAAACAATGCAGCGTCGACCTACAAATACTTTACAAGTGGAGGCGGCCTGATCTATACGTCCGATTATTGGGGTAGGTTTCAGCCTATGTTCAAGGGCGAAGCGGGTTTTGCAAGCCTATCCCACCCCTCTAATTCCTCGGGCCATTTGCACCATACAAGCAATATCTGGACACTTGGAGGCGGCGTGGAATATCACACAGGCGGTCATCTGTGGACCCACGTCGAGTATTCATATGACTTCTTCCCTAATTTTCACAGCAGTATTACGAATCAGAACCACTCCCTCAATCCGCGAGGCTTCACTTTCGGAGAGACATATCGTTTTGGCCAATCGGGCACCCGTTTCTAATCCAACCCGCAAAGAATGATTTACGTTTCCTGATACGAGACCGGTGAGAAGCGAGAGTAATCATGGCGTCGCACTTGATTTGGCCATTTTCCAATTCTCGCCGTTACACTCGATAAGTTTGTAGCCTTCATGATGAGTCGATTTCGGGCAGCGCCGGACTCATGCAGGGTTCATGTAAGGTCTACTCAATCGAGTCAGCAATCGTTGAATCGCCGATGGACGTCCCAGGGTCGTCACCTTCGATGGGATCGGCGTCTATCGAATGAATTTGAATCTTGAGCGCTTGTCACCATCGACCTAGCATCAAGGCTTATACCAGTAGGACAGAATCAATCTGCGATCGCCGTCCTGACAGCCTCAAGCAGGTCTGAATGATGTAGAGACAGATAGCTTCCCACTTGCGAATCGGCTAGCATCTTCTTAATAAAACCTGAGCATACAGTCAGCGTGAGAACATCCTTGCCGTATGACTCCTCGATGGTTTTAAGATCCTTGACAAGCCGATCCGTTTCCATTCCCAGCATCTCTTGAGCAGCTACAGAATTAGCCGCGATTCTTGGCTTAGGTGTGGGTTTTACGAGCAGTTCGGGCTTGGTGACTGCCAGAAGGGCTTTGGCAAATGTGACGGAATACGTGGCTCCAGCAGTCATATGCTCTGCTGCCTCGACCTGTCTGACCGGCTTCATTTTTCGCAACACCGGGAAAACGCCGACGGCGACCTTTTGGTTGCGTAAAACCAGAATAGCTTCAGGACAGATGCCATTCAGCATATTACGCTTCAGTCTAATATTCTTTATATCTACATTCAAGGCTTCTGCGAGACGCTTTTCCGGAACGCCATTCTCGATAGCCTTGAGAATCATGAAATACTGACCAACAGTTGAAATGCAGTTTAGATGTTTGTTGTATGTGTAGGCCTCATCATCTGTTGCCAGCGTGCAACGAGCTTCGCTAATGCCAAGTTCCTTAAGCACGCCGAGGCGAGTATGGCCATCGAGAAGCAAATACTCGTCAGGGCTTTTCGGATACACCACCAAAGCCTCAATAATACCGATTGCTTTGATCGACTGAAAGATTTGTTTGTACTTGGCGGTTTGCCGATGCTCCGGAACGAGAGGACGCTGAGGGACGATTTTTGTCAATGGAATGGTGTACTCAAACTTCTCAAATGCGATGTGCACCGGTTTGGTCATCTGATTAGCGCTCCCTCGCACGCGAGTTCACTCGGGATGTCCTGCAAGTTCTCTTCGCGGAGAAGTGTAATGAAACTCTCATCTGCGAGAAGGGTCTTCATTGCAGACTTGAGAAGTAACAGTTTATCCCGCGTATTTGAAGCACGTCTTACCAAGGCTTGCTGTTCTCTGGTACGCCTTTCGTACTCTCTAACGAGTGCCCGACCGCTTCGTCCCGAGTCCTGAGGAGGTCCGCCCAATTCAGGTACCCTCGTACCACGAGCCGCGATGATGCGCTTTGCTTGCTGTAGCTTCGCACCTCGAAGTTCCCCACTTTCATATGCTTGAGAGAGTGCGGCCCGAATGTCAGGTTCCTCCGCAGTGGCAATCACCAGTGCGATAGACAGCGGAATCTTACGGGCTTCAACCGCCTCAACGAGGGCTAATTCATTCCGATCAATTAAGCGGCCAAGCGCCGCGACGTAGCTAACATCGCATCCGAGCTTCAAAGCGATCTGTTTGGTTCCGTATCCTCGATTCTTAAGAGACATCACCTCGCGAAGCAGTCCTTTGTTCGAAGATTGATGTCGTGCTATGTTCTCGACGAGGCTCATTACGAATTGGTCTTCTCTCGATGCCTCAACAACGTTGGCGGGAATTGTTTGTTGTCCCAGGGCTAAGAAGGCTTCAATTCGGCCTTGTCCGCAGATCAGGTCATACTGAGTTCCGTCTTCGGCAGCGGCTCTTTTAGCTACCGTGATGGGCTTCTTTAAACCGACTGTTTCAATACTGCTTACAACCGCTGCAAAGCGCTTCTTCTTGCGCGTTCTCGGATTGACGATCCGGATTTCGCAGATAGGGATATCCAAAAGAGCTTTTTGCCTCATAAAGAATCTCCTACTTGCCTACGTCGGCAAATCTGATAGATAGGATCGAGGTTGTCAAAACGATAAACGTCGAAAACAATTGAATTCTCTGCTGCAAGAACGAACTTCTCAGGTAGATGTTCTCTATTCGGGAAGAGGTAATAGTCCATGATGTGGGTATTGTCTTCGCTCATTCTGGCTATCACAGTCAGATCGCAAAATGAAGATTTAGGCCGAATGCGCCAACGCATAGTGCCGAATGGCTTGCAGCACTTTGCGATGATCAATCGCAGCGTGAAGTCTCCATTTATCCTCAGGATTCCGGCTCGCGGATCAAATACAACGACTGCACCGTTTGCTTCCAGCTGTGATGAGATCTTGTTGATGCATTCCACTTGTAGAGCATTAACCACGCGATTGATGTCTAAGAACGACAAATCACGCTGCGGGCTGTATCCGAGTTTTTCATACGCTCGTCTTAAGCTGCCGAACCGGTCCGAAATACACCGACTTTTATGCCTACGCATTTCATCATTAATCACTTTTGCTGAGAGCCTTCCCTTAGAGATGAGCAGCGATCGTAGCTGGTCGAGCACTTCATCATCAGTCGGTCTGTGGTTCATTGATTCGATGATTTTCGCCGCCCGCTCAAACATATCTGGGGATATGATCGAAGGAAAGGCACCCTCCCGGCGGATCCACAGTGGTTCTGGGTTGGGGATTGCGCGCTGCTTCAACTTGCAAGACCTTCTGTTATAAACGTTGGCACCGATGTACTTGGGATTTATCAGAATCTCGTGGACTAGATAGTACGACCAAGGCCGTTTGGCTCCGCTCGGAATCCCTCGCGCGTTTAGTTCGTTTGCAATTCGTGATCGGGTCTTTGACTCTTCGACAAACGAATGGTAAATCTCGTGTACGATCTTCAGTTCTTCTTCAGGACCTGGCACCAATACGACCCGGTCAGTCTGCAAGCACTTTATTTCGCCTTTATGGAGGATTCCTTTCGGACGGCCTTCATGATCGACAAGCATGCGCCGCAATCCAAAACCGACGGGGCCGCCCTGGCGGTAACCGAGCTCAATCAATCTGCATTGCCCAGCAAATACCTTGTCCGACAGTTCGCGGCTGTATTCGGCGGCCATCGTCCGTTTTAGAGCCTTGAAAATGACCGACGAAAAACTCCCATTGTTAATGAATGGTTCTGCGCAGTAATGGACGATAACGCCGGCGCGTTTACACACATACTCCCAGTAGCTGCTCTCGTCTACATCTTGAAAGCGTCCCCAGCGGCTCACGTCATATACCAAAATCGCTTTAAAATCCGCTAATCCGCTTTGAACAAGCGAAAACAGATCGACAAGTCCCGCTCTGCCGTCCAAGCTGAGGCCACTTTTTCCCTCATCCGCAAACGTGCGGACGATGACCATCCGATGATTTTGTGCGTACAATGCGATCGCATCTAGCTGATGTTGAATGGAATAGCACTGGCGATCGGTCGACATCCTAACGTACTGTGCCGCACGCAAGGACCGGATGCCTGGAGTTTCCACTCCTTCTTGGCAGGTTACCCGATTTTGTGAAATCTCCGATTGGATGGAGACCGGATTTGTCGACATGGCCACTCCTAAACACATGACCACTTGGCTTGCCGCTCTTTTGCCGACACATTTTGTACCACTTTATTTATCACAAAATTGTGCCGATGTCTACGATCGTAGACATTTATTTGGCGCCGAGCAGCAACCATGTAGGAGTGTCCGCAGAAATCAAGACGCGATTTGGGGCAAGACTCCGAGCATTGAGGGCCAGCAGGGGATGGACCCAGGCAGAAATGGCTGATCTGTTGGCGATCAACCGGGGCTACTTGTCCCAACTCGAAACTGGACAGCGAGACCCGAGCTTGACCGTCCTGCAAACTCTTGCAGATGGTCTATCCATCACGCTATCGCATCTCCTAAAAGGGCTCTGAACAGATCTGCGACTTTCGAGTTTCCTGTGCCTGCACGTCTCTGCCGCGCCTCGGAAAGCTCGCCAAGAGCGGGGCAGGGCTCGTTCGCTCATCGGCTTCCGGTTGTCGTCACCGACGATCTAAGCCTAGTTTCCACACGCAACGAGGTATGTGGTCGACTCTGCAGTCCGTTTCTCATGTTGGTCACGACATCCTTTTGCCGCTCGTAATGGGATGCGCCAGCGTCGTCCTTACGGTTACTGTCTCAGTATCTTTCCGTCGTCTGCAGCCTGCACCTGAAGCTACCATCGAGATCCGCGTCATCCAAAGTAGCTAACTTCTGAACCGATCAACTTCGTGGCGAACTCGATGCCCAGGAAATGCCAAGCCCATGTACGTAGGGCGTTAATTGATGTATCGGGAAGCAACCGCCAATCCTGACGTTACACATTCTCGTGCAAAACAAGAAGGAGTTTTTGCGACCAGAATGCGAGCTACGTCTAGGATAGAAGGGAGAGTAGGGTTCACAGAGGCGTCAACTGACAGGAGATTTCATTGCTTCAGAGTACCCGCAGTTTTCGGCAGCAAAGTAGAAAAGCATTAGAAGGAAAGAGTCCACGCTTTTCTTACCCAATGTGGGTTCTATCCCTGCTGATTTGCACGCTCATTATGGCAGTGGTATTCGTATGCTTTGACGTGCCGATTGCCCGTCGAGTTTACGGGATGTTGTCATCCGCTGAAAGCTTGGCCACGGGATTTGGAAGTGCCGTTCTTCTCGGCATCGAAGCCGCTGTTGCGCTTGCACTCGTGTTCATTCGAATAACGCGTGGACATCTGTCGCCTTCTCGCGAGGCGACGCTGCTCGCATGCCTGGCTTCCATCTGTGCTTACGCAATCAATGACAGCACCCTGAAGTTCTTTTTTGGGGTTCCGAACCCTCTGGCCGTGTTACATGGATCCCAACATGCTTTCAACTTTCTGCATGGATCTTCGAGCAGCAGCTTTCCTTCGGGACACATGGTCCTTGCCGGCGCTTTCGCCGGTGTTTTCATGCGACTTTATCGGACCAGTATCTTGCCGCTTTCCGTATTTCTACTCGTCCCGTCAGTGCTGCTCATTTTGGGTGAATGGCATTTCGTCAGTGATGTGATCGCCGGAACATTTGTCGGCGTCTCGGCTGGCCTTCTGGCCAGCGAAGTCTGGCTCGCTCATTCAAGATAGGCGTTACGCTTACTGGCTTCCGAAGGTATTGCTGTTGGGCAGGAAGTAGCGTTCAAAAGAAGCATCATCGGCCTATGGCAAGGAGGCCAGAGGTCTCGTGCTGTTCAATGCTGGCCTGCTGCACCATCGCGCGAGACTATTCGCCGTCGAACCCACCCACATTGGACGAATCTAGCGTTTTTCGAGTGAGGGTTGTGCGGTGACTGCGACCTTGTGGGTCCTCGTCGCAGTGTTGAGTTGCAGCCGATCGGCAGCTAGTTTCAGCCGCAACCAAATAGAAGTGGCGAACCGCGCCCCGTCGAGTTCGTTACTCTTGGATCAGCGTCCAACCGTCAAATCACCACTCTGGTCAACGTCTTGCTTTGCGGCGAACGTCTTCAGCAGGTTCGGAAGCGAAAAGAATCTCAGCGTTGATTCCCTTCTTCTGGAAACGCTCAATGCGGCGGGATCGCGGATGGAAATTTTGTCTCGTAGAAGTCCGTGTCCCGCTTCTTCGCTGGAATCTGATTTGCGAGCATCGGATTTTTCGTCTCTCTTGCGCCTGCGATACCCTTTGAGGTGCGGCAACTGCCTGAGCCGATTGCACCGTCCCTTCCTCGCGGCTTTGACTCCGAGAATTCATCGACGGAAATCCCTATAGAGTTGGGGCCATCAGTTTCTGGACTGCAGATTTGCCATCTACCTACGAGGACTCAAAACAAATAGATTCTGCGAACGCCAATGAGCCCTCATCGACATGTCTTCGCTCAGTCATCTCCTCCGGACAACCACCCGACATGCCTGTCGTGTGCCCGCAGCACTTTCCTTGCGTTGCGCGCCCTGGGTATGCGATCACCCAACTCCTTGAGCCGCACTTGTTCACTGAAAGACGAAATGGGCACCCCCTAGCAGCCCAATCAATGCACCTACTGCCCTGGGGGCGCACGCTGGCGCTACCATGGTGATTGGTGAGCTAGACGAATTGGCAAGTGTTGGAGAGCCCAACTGAGTCTTGTGCGATCAGTAACGTGGAACTACCTGGGATACTTTTGCGAGTTCGTCGCTGGGGTTTTCCTTCTGGCATTCGTGGTTCGCAAGCTACCGGTGGACGACTATGGCATCTACCTGTTGGCGCAGTCGTTGGCGGCGTTCCTCTATCTCCTTGATTTCGGACTGTCGAACGTGTTGGTACCCCTATACGTGTCCACCTTTGCCCGAGGGGGGATCGCCGAAGTGAGCAAGCTGGCAAGCTGTCTGGTGATGACTCTACTTGGGATGGGGATCGCGGGCGCTACTGGACTCTCTCTGGCGGCAATGCTGATGCCGGAACTGATCCGGCTACCTACGGCACGCATGGCGCTCGCAGTGCAGGTGCTGATCGTGGTGTCGGCCGCGGTTTGTTTAATGTTACCGCAGATGGCACTCGAACATCTGTGCCAGGCATTTCATCGATTTGACCGAGTGAACCAGGTGCAGATAGCGGCAGTTGCAATGCGCGTGGTGCTGACGCTTGTGGTGCTCGACGCGGGAAAGGGAATACTGGCACTGGCGGGGGTTCAGGTGGCTGTGTCGCTTTCGCGGCTCGCAGGGTTGTGGCTGGTAGCGTCGACGGGGATCAGCGGACTATCTCTGCGGTTGTTTTCCTTTGACACCGACAGGCTGCGTGAGGCCATCGGGCTGAGCAGATGGGCTTTTGTCGACGACGTTTCGAGGCGTATCGGGATGAATACGGAGACGGTGGTTCTGGCAGCGCTGGGGTCACTCAATCAAGTTGCGATGTTCGGAATAGGTGGCAAGCTTCCGGCTCACTTGTACCAGTTCGCGGTCCGGGGATTGTCTGTCCTAGTACCAACTCTGACGCAGCATCACGCGGAGGGTGACACGGCGCAGCTCCGGTCGACATTCTGCAATGCCTATCGCGTCTGCCTAACCGGTGTTGTGCCGCTGGCGACATTTGGGTCGATTGGCGCCCGACCGCTCATAGCGATTTGGGCCGGGCCCGCTTACCTGGGAGCAGCGCCAGTTCTATCGTGGCTGATGATTTCGGCGCTATCGATGGTGATATTGACGCCCTCCGACATGGTTCTCTATTCGCACAATCGCATTGGGCAAGCGGCGTGGTTCAGCTGCATTGAGACTCTGGGAAAGATCCTTGTCGTACTAGCGTTGGCGGCGCGGTATGGCGCCGTTGGCGCGGCGGCCGGCGTTGCGGTATGGAATTGGTGCGTGAATCTCTTCTGCTATCTCCCGGCGGCCTGCAAAGTGGCGGAGATGCGTCCGTGGGAGTTGTGGCGTGCGGCGCTGATGGGAAGCTCCGGGGCATCCGGTCAGCAAGCGCAAAGTGAGCGGACGTCCAACCTATTGCAGGGCGGCGCATATGTTGCGTGCGCCGTGGTTCTCGCGGTGGGCGTCCGGCATCTTGCGGCGTTGGAGATGTTTGCAGCCTGTGTCGGTGTTTCGCTACTATATTTCGCGGTCTGGGTGGGTTGCACGGCCCTGCCGATGTGGAGGCGCGCGAGCGCGGAGGCTCCCGCGGTGTTATGAACCCGAGCGAAGCGATGAGGAGCGAATTGTCGATCACCGTTGTCATACCTACATGGAGGCGGTCCGAAATCCTGCGCGCAACGTTGAACTCGCTATCCGAGGACGCGCGAACCCGGGGCGGCGACGCGGTACAGGTAGTCGTTGTGTGCGACGGAAATGACGCAGGTACGCTGGAACTCGCTGAGAGTTACGTTGCAGATAGCTTGGCCATGGAATGGGTGTTTCATAATGAGAATCTGGGATTGCCGTCAGCCCGGAACACCGGCGCGATACGGGCAAAGGGAGATCTGCTCCTGTTTCTGGATGATGACGCTGAGGCCGCTCCGGGCTTGCTGTGCGCGCATGTTGCGGCGCATTTGCAGGCCGAGGCTAAGGAGGCGGATTTCCACTATGTCGCCTGTGGCAGGATCATGGAATCGGCGCGAGTCAAACAGAGCAGCCGAACGGGCGAGTTTGTGGAACAGTCCTGGATGTTCACGCTTGCCCGTCACGAGGCGGCGATCCGCGCCGGCGAGACGGACCCTCAAATGACCGACGCACTGACGAACTCTTACTTCGGACTGAACTGTTCGATCCGCCGGGACCTGTTCGCGGAGACCGGTGGATTCAATCCGATGTTGCGCTGGATGGATGAGGAGTTGGAGTACGGGGCACGGCTTTACATGCGCGGAGTGCGGTTCCTTAGCACGCCGGCGATGGTGTATCACCGCAATGATAAGGACTTGGTGGCCTACTTCTGCCGCTGTTGGGGACTGGGCGGCGCCTGCGACACGTTGCGAGCCATCAAGCTGGGACAACACAACCCTCAGACGCGGAACTTACTGAAGATGGACACCGGGCCGGTACTGGAACAATTGGCGAACCGCGCTTTCTGGTATGGACACAGGCCGGGACGCAGGATTGGGGAATGGCTGCGCTGGCTGACGGAGCGAACGGGCTCGCGGTTGGCCTTCCGTTTGTGGCACGACACGGAACGGCTGTCTCGGTACTGGGAAGCTGTGCAGGAATTCGGAACAGGACGAGCAGAAATGCGGGAACTAGCCGGAGAGCCTGTCCGCGTTCTGATACTGCACAGCATCGCGGCGCCGCAGAATGCGGGGGAAGGGATGTACTATTTGTCGCCGGCACGTTTCCGAATGCTACTCGATCGGATGCGCGAGGGAGGATACCGATGCGCAGATCCGATCAAGCTGGAAGATGCGGACGGGAGTTGGGGGCCGCGCGAGCTGGTGCTGACCTTTGATGACGGTTATGACGACTTTTATCGCGAAGTGTTTCCGCTTATGACGCAATACGGACTCAAACCGCTTGTATTTTTGGTAGCGGAGCGGATTGGGGATTCGAATCGCTGGGATCATAATCGAGGACTACGAAAAAGAAAGCTTTTAAACGCTGACCAGATCAAAGAACTGCAGCGGTACGGAGTGCGCTTCGGGTCGCACTCGCTGACTCATCCATCGTTACCGGAATTGAATGCCGTCGAGTTGCGCCGTGAACTAACGGATTCCAAGCATCGACTCGAAGACCTGCTGGGCGAAAAGGTCAGCATGTTTGCCTATCCTTTTGGGGAAGCCAACCGAAGGGTGCGGGCGGCGGTCGTTGAGGCCGGTTATAAGTTCGCTTTTACCACTGTAGAGGGATTGAACTCGTGGCAGGACCCCTTTGCCATGCTCCGGACGGAGGTCAATGAGTCCGTGGCGCCTTGGTCCTACGGCTGGAAGCTGGCCACAGGAGTGAGCCCGCTCCAAAGCTTGAAAGTGGAGGTGTCGCCGCTGCTGAGAATGATCCCGCGTGAGCTACGAGGGCCATTTGAATCTGCATTGGAAAAGTGGCGTGCTGGACAAAGAACTGTCAGCTAGGTGTAAGTGTCCGACGCAGGCGCCGTCCGACCCGAGCGAAGAAGTAAAGGATAGGATGGCGGTAGCGAAGGGTTTGATGACGCCAGAGCCGCCAGATTCCCTCGCTGCTGACATTGTGTGAAAGAAGGTAATTCTCCGCCCACTCGAAGTAGGCACGGCGAGACAGGGCAATGGTACCCTTGCGTTGTCCAGTGGCCCAAATGGAGTTGGGATGAATGCGGTAGCGGTCCCAACAGCGGTTGGAAACATAAACTGGCGCGGCGAGATAAAGTTTGGTTAGAAAGGCGATGTCTTCGTACTCCGCAAGGCGATTGAAGGCCTCCTCAAACCCGCCGAGAGAGCAGAGCAGTTCGCGATCGATCAACAGGTCGGAGGGACAGGGCGTGCCGAATGGGCCGTGCGGGTAGTTGAGGGCCAGGAGTTCGGGAGGTTCATATAGGCGGTCCCCGGGCGCGAGTTTCGGCACCTGATCTTTCGCCTCATCTGTCGGTTCGCCAGTCCAACTGTGCCAGTACTCGCTACGACCATAGATTAATCCAGCTTGCGGAAACGCCCGAGCGAGAGCGACCTGCTCAGAAAGCTTCGTGGGGAACCAGACGTCGTCACCATCTAGAATTGCCACGTATTTCCCGCGGGCATTGGCGAGGGCGAGATTGCGGGAGGCGGGAAGGCCACAGTTTTTGCGGCCGGGATGCTCGATGTAGTGGATTTGGTCAGCATGCGCTGCGGCGGCTTCGCGGGCAATGTTGGCGGTGGCGTCGGTGGAACCGTCGTTGACGAGCCAGTATTCCCAGTTAGAGTAGTTCTGGGCCAAGACGGCTGCAATCGTCTCAGATAGGAATGCCTCGCAGTTATAGACCGACGTGAGGATGGAGACAAGCGGTTGGTCAGACATTCGGAGCGGCCTTGACGGCGCGGACGGTTACTGTCAGCGGATAGTCGGGATCGTTATAGGCTAGCTCTTCAGTAGTGAGTTCTGCGGCGACCAGGCCGTGCAGAAACGCAGTGGCGGCAAGAACATTGCCGAAGCTTTCGACATAGACGTTCTCGACACCAAATGAATCAGCAAAGAGACGCTGCGCGGAGAAACGTGTAAAACGCCAGAACTCTCCGCCTTCGGCCATCATCGTAGGAGGCGCGATCTGGCTGATGCCGGCAAGAGTGATGAGAGCGACACCGCCAGGAGACAAGATTCGGAAAATGGTTTGAATGGCGGCTCGCACATCGTAGATACACATGAGAACCTGAGTGCAAATGATACAGTCAAACACGTTGGATGGGAGCCCTGGAGCATCCGCGAGGTCGGCAAGCAAGGTGACGCCCTCGCGCGGCATAACGTCAAGGACGTCGGCCTGGGTAATTTGGTTGTTCCCAAAGCGCACCATGTACTGGTCTTCGCCTATCTCGACGCAGTGTCCGCGGATGTCCTGAGCATGGCGGGAGAGAAATTGCTCGATGTAGACGCGATCAATACACCGGCCGCGAAACCAGCCGAAGGACGGACGATACGGTTTTAGGCGGCGAAGTTCGGAGAAATCAATAAGACGATCAAAGGGCAATAAAGAGCGCTGAGCCTCAAGCTTCTGGAGCGTTAGCCAGTGCCTGACCGGCTGAGGAAGCAATCGCTTAAGAAAAGAAACCACTGCGTGAATAATAAGATTTTGGCACAGCACACATACAAAGACAAGCGCGCCTGGAAAGTCGCGGTGACAGGCCCCC
Organism: Telmatobacter sp. DSM 110680; assembly: GCF_039994875.1. Taxonomy (GTDB): domain Bacteria; phylum Acidobacteriota; class Terriglobia; order Terriglobales; family Acidobacteriaceae; genus Telmatobacter. The sequence continues at coordinate 3,444,966 of NZ_CP121196.1, forward strand.
ACAGAACCTAGAAGGAGTTTGAAGCTGATGCTAGTCTCCGTCGTTATTCCAACTGCAAATCGCTGCGACCTCGTGATGCGGACGGTTGGGACGGTCCTGCAACAGGATTTTCCCGCATCCGATTTCGAGATTATCGTAGCGGTGGACGGAGTGAGGGATGGCACGGCGGATGCGCTACGCACGTTGGGCGCGAAGCATCAAATTCGCGTGTTGGAGTTGGAGAGGAACCAGGGGCCTTCGGCGGCGCGCAACGCGGGGCTGCGCGCTGCGAAGGGCGAACTTGTGGTTTTTCTGGATGACGATATGAACTGTACGTCGGAGTTGCTGCGCTCGCATGTGGCGGCACACGTAAAAACTGCGGAAAGGAGAGAGATCGCGGGACTGGGAGCGATTTATGTGGCTCCGGAGCATCGGCCGTGCCTAGCCGCGGAATTGTTTCTCCGAGGGCTCGGTGGCGTGTACCTTCGTCATAGCGAGCATCCGGCGGAGAAGTGGCCGGAAAACGTCTGGAGCTTTGGAAACACCTCGGTCGGGAGGGCCGTCCTAGAGCGGGTGGGCGGTTTTGATGAGCGCTTTCGCAAGCGGGAGGACTGCGAACTGGGCATACGGCTGCTGGAGGCGGGGGTGCGACAGGAGTTTGTGGGCGACGCAGTTGCCTATCAATGGTGCGAGAAAAGCGCGGAGCAACTGGTGCGCGATGCGGAGATTTTCGCCGAAAGCGATGTGATGTTCCTACGCATTCATCCGGGATGGAGCCCGCACGAGTTTCTGAGTCGAATTCGAGAAGAGAAACAGTGGAAACGATGGGCGCGAGAACTGTTAGTGCGGTGTCCCGCGATCGCCGACCTGCTGCTGTCTCCGGTTTGCACGATGGGGCAGTGGCGCGGAATGCCGGGGCCACTGCGCGAGGTGGCGGTGCGCGCGCTCACGCTGCGCTGTGGACTGCATTGGTATCACCGCCTGATCGAGGTCTCTGGAAGGCGGCCGGAGGATTGGATCCGGGGAGGAAGCGGTTGAAGCGACCAAATCAATTTCATGCTGCGTGATCCAAGGTTTTCTCCCCATTTTTCGATCGCGAGCTGCCGGGGAGCCGTCGTTCCCGGAGATTTCACCGCGCGCGCGTAGGAGGCGACTCCCTCACGCGGGCGAGGTTCTTTCCGGTCTCAAATGAATGTCGAAGATATCGAGATCATTTCGATAGGGTAATAAAAGCGCAATTTGGCAGACTGTAGTAGCGGGGCTTAAGGTACGGCTCGAAAACGCGGAGAATGTATCCTTGTCGAACGAATTCTCAATCCGAAGGGCCCAGTTGCTTTGGGCTCTGTTCTTCATGATCTGCTTTGGTCTTGGGTATCCGATTTTAAATCGATATGATCCAGGGAAGGTTCCAGGAACTTCAGATGCGGCAGATTATTGCGATGCAGTAAGGAGCCCTTTGACTCTTTCGTATCGCATCTTTGTACCAGCCTTAGCAAAGCCATTCTATCTTCTCGGTAAAGGAAGAATCGGAAGTTGGGACCCCGCTCTCTTCGGAATGCTGGTCGCCGCTTCGATTCTTAGCGCTAGCACTGCAATCGCCGTCATCGCCATAGGTATTCGAAACAAATTCTCCTATACAACCTCGCTTGTTGGGGGCATGCTCTTCCTTTTCAACTTTTCCGTTTCGAATTGGAACTTGTCCGGGTACGTTGATTCAGGCGAAGCGTTTTTCCTTGCGATGGTGATTTGGTCGCTGCTGTCTGAGCGATGGTTTCTTTTGCCAGTCTGGGCGATCCCCGGCAGCCTCTCCAAAGACACGTTTGCACCGTTTGCATTTCTTTTTGCTGTCATCTGGTGGGCGAATGACCGTCCATTTCGGGCTTCGCGTGCAATCTGGATCGGAGGGCTCGGGGTGCTGTCATGCATGGCCGTTTTAGTATCGCTGAATCCGCCCCACGGCCTGTTCTTCGGTGGCCTAAGTTACAGCCTGGAGATGAGGCGTTATCACGACGTTGGATTCTTGAAGGCGCTGCTCAGGTGTCTTACTGCGCGCGAATTCTGGTTTGTTTTTGTATGGTTGATGCCTCTCGGGCTTGTGCGTATACATCGAATGGATCGCAGGTGGATTTGGGCAACTTCGGGCGCATTCTTTCTCGCCATGATCTTTGGCGCCTACAACGATGCGCTGGGCAATACCGCGAGGGCATTTTTCAACATTGCAGGACCTCTTCTAAGCCTTGCAGCGGCAGACCTCTTGACCATGCCAAAACCATGACTCATCAAAACGATATAAGCGACAGATTTCCAACTCCCTTTTTGGCCACCGATCAAGCTTTAGGCAACGCTGGCGGGGTTGGCTTGGCCGATCCGCAGGACGCCAACGATTCATGCGAAGAATGCCTGAAGAATGTGTGCGACGGGTGCAAAGCCAAGCCGAGCCATTCGGCAGTGCGTGCTTCGTATTTTCTGCTAGGTTACGTTCGATGCCCGCATGCATAGAGTATCTTGATCATGGCCCCTTCAGCCGGCTGTGCGGTGCCTCGGCTGATCATTTGAAGTGCGGTTGGCTTCTCAGTCTCGTGTCGCCATTCTGGAGTAATTCAATGGAGTTTGCCGATCAGAGGTCAGTTTTTGCCAAAATCTCTAAGAAATTGGCTGATCTCGGAGTAGTGGGTCTCGCTGGATTCGTTCTTCATAGGTTATGCGGTTTCCCTAAGGTTCTCGTTGCTTTTCCGCCTCGGTTGAGTCGCTCCGTGAGCCTCCGTCTCGACACGACCGACATGAGGGTCTTTGACGATGTCCTTGTGAAAGAGGATTATGCCTTCGGTTTGCCGTCTTCCGCGAAGGTGATTGTGGATGCAGGCGCAAACATCGGCATGACGTCGCTTTTTTACGCTTATAAATTCCCAAGTGCGAAGATCTTTGCAGTTGAGCCAGAGCTTTCCAATTTCAACATGCTGCGAAAAAACGTTCGCGCATATCACAACATTCTTCCAATTCATGCCGCCCTATGGCACTCGGAGGGGCGCATCAGTGTTTCCACTTCACCAGACGAAGCGTTTGGCCATTGGGGATTTGTGGTTTCCGCCAATCCAGGGGATGTTTCTTCAATCACCATTCCATCGTTGATGCGAGATTTCGGTTTGGATTACATCGATCTTCTCAAGGTGAATATTGAAGGCTCAGAAAAGGAGGTTTTTGAAGCTTGCCAATGGCAAGATCGGATTGGGTCAGTGGTGATTGAGTTACACGATCATTTCAAGTCCGGGTGTACGGACGCCGTGAATCATGCATTACGAGATTTCTCGCGAAGCGCCTCGGGGTATCTGACATGGTATCGCCGCGAATCGCATGGAGCGCAAGTCTGAGAGCTGTAAATTCGAGGTTTTCACAGTGGTTCTGGGGGACCGATACGCTTCGGAAGCATATAGAGGCTCAGTTCATAATTTCTTCTCATTCGCCTGTTTTGCTCGGATTCTTGCGCTAGAAGATCATCTGGGTCGTGTTCGGTGGCTATCGTGGCAAAGCATCGTGGACAGATGGAATCGTGAGTTCCATCGGTATTTTCCCGATGGGGAAATTGAGAGCACCGCGAATCGGCCATAAAGAGACCTCGGCTGGCTGATGTGTCGAGCATTTGGTAGTAAGGCTATCGTTCAGTTTTCTCGCACGTCAACAGGCGTCTTCTACAGGATTGGGGTCATGCGTTATAAATCACGGGTTCGTAAGCACTTTGGCTCTGTGTAAATCTTCACCTTTTGTTCGCCCATACTGGTCATGTGTTCATGCTGCCAGTGTCGCGAGTCTGTGACTACACAGTCTGCTGCAAGTCTTGTGGCCAAAACATTCCTGCCCCAGTGATGACAATGCCGGATTCGTGGATTGTTGCGGACTGTCGTTTGTGCGGGGAACGCCGAGCATACTTGCTCGCCAGACATTTTTCGGGGTCGGTTGTCGCACTTGCTCACAATAAAGAAGCAAGTGAAGCCAGAGCGAGGGCTGCGCTGATGGGTGAAATGCATCGCGCCATCTCGCGAGAAGAGCAGGAGCGCAGGAAGGAGGATCGGTTTGCACCCACGCTGGTCATCGCTGCTGCTATCATCGCCGCAGTCAGGCTGGCGCGTGATAATATCAGCCGCCCGTCACCAAGGTTGACATCAGTGATTGCTGACAGTGTTGGACTGGCGAGATCGATACTTGAGAAGGTTTGCCGTTAGATCGCAGTGTCGGTCTGCAGCTTGCAAAATCATTCTGCGCTCGGCGGCATGTAGTTCGGCAACTGGAGTTCATCAGGTGAGAACCTGTACGAGAACTGCTTCGCGTTCTCTTCATGGACAATAACCTGAACGATGACAGTCTCATAGAGATTGATCCCAGAACCTCCCGTTTCATGCCAGATGAGAATCCTCAGCGGCTCCAGCTCGACCATCGCTTGGCCAGGAATCACCGTCCACGCGTGTCTTGGAATCGATGACACCAGCCTGCTGATCTTTGTCCGGTCCCTTGCTTCACATGCTGCAAGCAGTTCTGGTGCGGTTGTTGACATAAGCTGAGTATGTCTAGAGTGGCGAAAATCTGTCAAAGGTACGAGTGGCCGGTGATACAACCCTTGTGCGCAAAACGCCTACCTACTGACCGCACATCTATTGGACGCCTTTTGCTTGGCCACCGCCGTCGCTGTGCATCAACAATCTTTCTAAGGGAAGCGGCCCTCATCTTTCGCTTCTTCGGGCAGCAGATGTAGCTGCCTTCTTGGTTCCATCACGAGACAGCAGAGCGCGGACCTGCTTAGGCCTGCGATGTCAGCATCAATCGAACGATAATTCGTTCAGTCCTGACCCTGAAAGTGTAACTAAATGATGCCAGCTTCAGCATGCCTTGGGAGGTCGCCTTCTTTTATCGCAAGGTCTTCCTGTTTGCACACGTGACAACTTGCTCGGTGCTCTACCATTCTCTGCTTTGCGCTGGTTGCCGCATTTTGGTCGAGCGACTCACTGTCCGACGAGACACTCGACCCATCGACTAAACGCTGCCACCTCCGTCGCAGACGGTCATAGGATTTACAAACCGTAAGTTTAGTACGGTCAGGTCGCCAACGCTGCATCAGTTGTCCCTCCAAAGCACTTCATGAGCAAACGCAGAAGTCATTGGTTTCGATGGGTGGATGGTGCCATAAGATGCTCTGGTACTACTGCGCTCCGTAGATGTTGTCCAGAAATGCCATTCGAGCGACCCTCCACGAAATATCTCTTCCTTTGGCGAGGACTCGGGAGGCTTGTCTTCGTGCCGGTCGCCGAATGTACGGTTTATTAGCCGCTGTGACCCCCATTCCCATCGCCGTTGCCGCCACTGCCAGCAGAACCACGACTCGAAAGTCGCAGCTGCAGGGGAGAAGCAACTAATCTTGCAAGTCCACGATTTGCGGTGTATGATTCGGCGAATCAGGGTTTTTTCCTTTGAGATATCAAACTTCTCGCGGGTCTGCCGAGAAGGCAAACCCAAATTCGCCGGCAAGTGTTCTTTCCCCTCTGGCCTTGGTTAAGAGGATCTATCGCGGATCCTTCGATAGGTTGATCTTTACGGCGATTTGGCTTCCAGTTGCGGTACTAGCAATCATTGTCAAATTCAGGATCCTCGATGAAAAACAGTGGGGAATCCTCGCGCATGCATTCCACCGCGCAAGCACTGTTCCTACGGCGTCTCACTTCACTGCCCTAGAGAGAGCAACGGTCTTTTCAGCAGATCTACTGGTGGGCTTCGCGGTTGTCCCAATAGCCTTCATACTTCTCATGTTCATTGTTCCTCGAAAGCTTTGGTCTGCATTTGTCGCGCTGTTCAGCATTCTCATATCGCTCGAAATCCTCTTCCAAATGCAGGCGTTCAAAAACGTAGGGCACTTTATTCCGTGGTATCTCATCGATGACACGGCTCATTGGGCCATTGCACATCCGGAGTACATTCTCTCCTACGGCGGGACACACATCTTCTTGGAGTGGGCATGCTTCATCGGATTCATCGTGGTGCTTGCAGTTGCTATCCACCGTTCTCAAAGTTCGCCTCGCGCAGGGTCGGCCCTCGAAAATGCAGGCGCGAGAGCCATTGCTCTGCTCATTGTTGCTGGGGCGATTCTGGGCACATTTGGTAGGGTCACCGCCATTGGAAGAACGTGGCTCGGTCAATCCGAAATCAGTGCAGCGCTATTTGCCTTGGGGGGAGATGAGGACTTGGGCAAAAAAGCCGCCATGAAATCCTCCGAGTCTTTGCACATGGAGTATGAGGTAGTGGCGAATTCCACCCCGAGAGAACCTGATCAGAGGTATTTCGGCAAAGCTCGCGGATCCGACGTGATCGTTTTTGTACTTGAAACCGCACCATACCGATACGATTCGTTTGAGTCGTTGGACGACCTTCCAACCTTGAAACAACTAGCCTCGCATGCTTGGATCGGGAGCAGACATTACTCCACATTTCCCTATACGGCCAAGGCAACCTTCTCCATTCTCACATCAATGTATCCTCCAAACCCAATCTATTTCGGCGGTTCTCCCAGGCAGGCACCAGGGCTGGTGCGTGCTCTCAAATCTGCGGGCTATGACACGCATTACTATGTTCCGCATCCATTCGAGAACCACTTCGAAGATGCAATGTACTCAGCGATTGGGTTTAACCAGATATTCTCCAGTGGATCAGTTCCAGAAGGTGATCACATTGGAATGCCATATTGGCAAGATGTCGTTCGGCGTGATCTCGATGCCTTGCATATGCTGATGCGGGATGCGCACAGAGATGCCGTAGAGCATCAGCCCTACCTCGCGGTCTTTTCACCTCAAATTGGTCATGCCCCGTGGCCCGACATTCTGCACAACGGTGCCGAGACGTCACTCGCAAATCGCGCAAGATCGCTGCTCAGACTGGAAGATCAATGGCTTGGCCAGGTTGTGGGGCAACTATCAAAGGATGGCCGGCTCGATCGCACGATCATCGTCGTAACCGGCGATCATGGAGTAAGAGCTTCAGGTGAGGATCCTTCCTTCGAAACTTTTGGACTACCGGATTATTCGTTTCATGTTCCTCTTCTGGTCTTTGCCCCCCAAGCACTGCAGCAGGGGCAAACAATTCGGGAGGTGACATCGCATATCGACATAGTCCCAACGGTGCTTGATCTCATCGGTCTCGGAACCGGGCGAGGGTTTGAGGAGGGTTTGCCAATCTGGGAAACAGAACAAAATCGACGAAAGGTTTTTCTCTGGGCTGGAGATTACCTTGGAGCCGAGGGGTTTGAGCAAAAGAGTGTCTTCACCGTGTGGAATAAGGCTGCAGGCTATGTGTTTACAGGAGATTCCCTTGATGAAACTGACATGAGTATGGTCCCGGAAGGCTCAGAGGAAGAACACGCCGCGATCACGTCCATCCAATCAATGGCGAGGTTGGATGGAGACTGGTGGGTATCTGCTATGCCGCCGTTGAGGACGAGTTCAGTGGCGACCCTCAAAAACTGAAATCAAAAACGAAATAATGGTTGAACGTCTCGTTTCTTAACCTATACGTTATGAGACGGCCGAATCGGTGAGATTCGGCCGTTCATTTGCTTGGGTTTAGTGGGGGTGTTTTCACAACCCTTGTGAGACAGTATCGCCGGCAGTGTTCTGGGCATTGACGACACGATGCGCAGTGGCACGGCTGATGCGGTGAACGTCGGCGATCTGGCGCAGGCTCAGACCGTGCTGGCGATCGCGAAGGATGGCTTCGCGGTCGAGGTCAAGCGGTTTTCTTCCGATCTGACGGCCTTCGAGTCGAGCGCGCCGCATTCCGGATCGCACGCGCTCGATGATCAGGTTGCGTTCCAGTTCAGCGACGACCCCGATGATCACCACGATGGCACGGCCCAGCGGACCGCCGGTGTCCATCTGTTCGCGGAACGAGACGAACTCGATGCCGAGGTGGTTCAGCTCGTCGAGCACCTCGAGCAGATGCCTGGTCGAGCGGGCGATACGATCGCAGGCCCAGACCAGGACTACGTCGAAACGTCCTCGGCGGGCATCGCGCATCAGATCATCCAGAGCAGGCCGGCGTGACTTCACGCCGCTGATCCGGTCGGTATACTCCTGCGTGATCTCATAGCCGCGCTGAACGGCCATCTGGCGCAGGTCATACCCCTGAGTCTCCGGATGCTGGTCGACAGTCGACACCCTGAGATAGAGAGCGGTGCGTTTCACTTGCGCCGCCCCTTGGGAGACTTCTTGTCGACGTAGCCCTTGATGAACTCCATCAAAACATCGGTCATGTTGAGTCCTTGTGCGGCGGTGGTTGCCTTGAAGTTGTTGTGCAACTCAACGGGTACGTTCAGGTTCATGCGTTTCACCTTCTGCTTTACGGGTTTGATCTGGCTCACCTCCTCTTCGGGGTGAGTGTATCTGGTTATGAGTACCTATGCCTAACTTGGCCGGATAGACTATCGCCATCCTCCCAGGCTCCGGAATAGAGGATCACCAGGGAGGCCATGACCAGCTTTTTCTCTCCGAGGCCCCTCCCGAAGGCACACAGTTGCTCCCAGGACTCGGGGACTTGGCCAGCCTCCATGGCCTGCCATTCCTCGACGGAGCTGCCGGCCCGTTTGGCCGCATTCTTGATCGATAGCCCGCGCTTCTGGCGCCGGAACTGGATTTCCTCGCCGAACAATATGCCCCAGAGGCCGCGGCGGAAGCGTTCTGGATTTCGGAAGAACGAAGAAGTGCATGCAGATACTTTACTCATATGGGTACTCCTAATCGGGCAGCCCGTCAAGTAGGACTGCCTGGATTTAACTCCATCCTTAGTTTGTGCTCATATGAGCATTCAGCCAAAGACCCTTCTTCATTCCTTTGGCTGCACCAGGAAGCTACGTATTCTCTATACAGGCGATTGATTCTGACGGCAGCGTAGTCGAAGACCGCGTGCCCTGGATCAACCAGCAGCTGGTCCCGCTGGCCAGCTTCGATCTGTCCAGCCTGGTCACCGAGATCAAGGGGATCTCGTTTGATGACCGCGGCCGGCTCTGGGTATGGGATGGCGCCAAGGCCATCGCCCTGCGCCTGGAATACGACGCCTACGTGCTGGACCAGGCATCACGCTCCATCTACCTCACGGACTCCGTGGACGGGCTGACCATCGATGGGATCATCCTTTAATCTCCAGCCGTTTAATTCGACCACCTATGTGGACCAGCTGGCTTTGCAGACCACGTCTTTTCCTTCCGGCGGTCGGTTTGCCACCTTCCAGATCCACTCCCGGCAAACCGGCAGTAAAACAAGTCTAACCCTTATCCCTTCTTGGCTTTGCGCCAATCTACTGCTTCCCGCGAGGCTCCGATGCGCTCCCGACGTTCTCTCTTTACTGCGCAACTGCGCGAATCCAGAGAAAAAAGCGAATCCGGAGAAAAACGAACCTTCCCCGATCAACAGATCTCGATTAAATCAAGAGGAAACCTCCTGACTTTGGACGGCAGTGTCGGTCATGAACCTAAACCGCAAGGGAGCATGTTGTTGGAATGGAAGTAGCAGATCCGGCTATTCGCTGTAGGGGATTAGGCCTCACAGGGGTTCTCTGTAAAGTTCAACTCCTAGTGAACACGCCGGCGGTCTTTCACCTTTACCGCCGGCACACCGGCGTACACACCCCACGGCTCCAGGTCGCGTGTCGCCACTGAGGCGAGGCCGAGCACCGCACCTTCCCCTACCTTGACGCCCGGCGAAACACTGGCCCGCGCACAGATCCATGCATACGCACCCACTTCCATCCTGTAGGCCACAAGGGGCAACGACGGATCATCCAGGTCATGCGCAGCTCCACAAAGATAAGAACCCTGCGAAAGAATGGCGTGCGTACCAAGGTGAACCGGAATTTTGTGAAAGGAGGGCGCACCAGCTGTCCGACTGGGCAAAGAATTGCGAATAGCGCACAGTCGGGGCAGCTGTAAGATCACCGTGACGTTTCGTTACAAGGATAAGCGTCCATCAACGCGGTCAGAGCAACATCACTTGCCGCGTGGTGCTGCTCCGCCGGATGTCGATCAATGAACTTCACCACAACAATTGCAATTTCACGCGCGGTTACCCCATTTGGAACACACGCGGGAGGGGGGTTTTTCTGATTTCGTCGGTCATTGAATACCCTCCACAAAGAAAAGGTCTCGGACATTCCCCTCAGATACGACAAGCAACTCACGCCGTCAAGCATCGCAACGTTATTAGGTTTCCTTTCGAGCACGACTTGGCAGTTTTTGAGCAGGTCGGCACCCGTTTGCACCTGTGCTCGAGCATGAACAGGTAAGACAACGAGCGTAACGACAACCGCAACAAATGCAAAGCACTTCATGAGCTCTCCCCAACATTTTGGATATACAGATATACAATTGTATCTCTCGATTACATACACCGACTGCTCCCAAGCATCCATGCAACTCGCGCCTGTGAACGCTGGCAGGATCGATTCTCTCGTGAGCAACGCCCATTATCCCAACGCAATGTTATTCGCTAGAATTGGGATGACACTTGGAGTTCGATCTCATCCTTTGCTGCTCTCGCCTAGCCAAGTTCATGGGCGATAAAGACATCTAATTCGAAGTCGAGGTTGGGATTGAACCTACCGCTCCGCCCCCCAAATAATCAGCCAACGGTCGAGTCTAGGGAACCAGATCGTTCTGTTTGCGTTGTCATATGCACCCGCAACCGTCCAGCTTCCTTGCGAAGATGCTTGGCCGCTGTCAGTAGGCTCGACCAGCCCCCCGAGCAGATTCTCGTTGTTGACAATTCAGAGGGTACTAACGACACCTTTGAAATTGCTCGGGAATACGGCACTCGCTACACCATCGAACCAGTCCGTGGCCTAAGCCGCGCTCGAAATCGTGGTCTCACCGAATGCGATACTGATTTCATAGCTTTCCTCGACGATGACGTCGTGCCCGCACCAGACTGGCTAGGCCACTTGCTTGAGCCATTTTCTGTCGGGCGAATAGGGGCCACCGCAGGCCGCGTCATTACACCGGATTCTCAGATCAACGATGAGCTCGAGAAAAGCCCGCGAACCCTCAATAACCAAGTTCCGCACTGGTTCGAGATCGCCACTTTTGGGGGTTTGGGCCTCGGTGCTAACATGGCGTTTCGTAAGCGCACGTTGCCCATCCAGCAATTGTTTGATGAACGTCTCGGCCGTGGTGCACCCCTCGAAATTGGCGAAGAAAGCTATGCCTTCGCGAGGCTCCTCGAGCAGGGCTCTCACATCGCCTATGTCCCAACTGCCATCGTCTACCACCCGCCACTCAGTCGCGGAAGCATCCAGCACGAGGCTCGGAATTCCTTTGCATACTGGCTTCTCCTATTCGCTGAGTTCCCCGGCCAGAGGATGAACATCTTTCACTTCCTCGTCCGCCGCCTCCGAGGGCAGCCCCTTGACTGGCCACGCCACCCTCAGGAGCCGGGCGACATCGTGTCCAGCAGTGTCCCGATTCTGCTCCTGGCAGCCATCAAAGGGCTTTGGCTGTTTATTCATACGCCGAAACATCGGCGATTTGGCAATAATTAGAGAGCCCTTCCTGAGGACAATGGCTTTTTGGTGGCAGTGATTGATCATCACTGGAATCCAAAGATTCGGTCGGCCAGGGACAACAGGTTGCAGAACTGTGATGATCCTGCGCACCTTGGATCGCGAAATGGAACGGAACCTTCGTTTTCTAATGGCCATTGCATCGCTGAAATCATCTTCTCTCGCGGTCGTAATGACGACGAAATGAGATCGATCCAATGGCTGGCAGAGCATCGCCTAATGCACTGGAGACGTAGGCTCGAAACTACGAAACGGCCCGAGCTCTCGACTTCTTCGCTTCTCTTGAGGGATCTGAACGGCTGCATTTATGGCAAGCTGAATCTCGAATGGACAAAAGGCGAATACTCTTCCTTGAGGACTTTCACCCGGGCGACTCGACTAATCTACCGATGAGGAACACGAGCAACTTCGTCGGCCGTCGACGGGGCAGGGAACTATGTCAGACATGATTAGGAGGGAAGGGAATCGAGCGCAACCAAAGATCAGGAAAATAAGATTCACCGCGTTCAGCTCTCGTTCCGGTCAACAAGAGCTGGCAGACCCAAGACCAAGCGCTCCCCACTTCGCTGTGCGAAACGGCATTGGATTGTGCTGGACGAAGAGTTGAAATGGCCCAAACGGAGGATCAGTTAAAATCAGCCGGCGAGCTCAGAACGTCTACGCAAGAAGATAGAGCTTGGGAAATGCCCCACCTTTTTAGTAAGACCTTCATCAAATTCTCTGGGGTTCATATCGGGAAAGTACTGTACAAGTTCGTTGAGCCGATAATGGTGCAACATGGATAGCGAGGCTGCGATCTCAAAGCGTCGATTCATCAAGAGGAATGCGTAGAGAAGGGCAGTTTCATGTGGAAAAAATAGCGCTGACGAAAGAGTGTCTGTCCCGTAGTCATAAGGAAAATAGATGTCATGAAAGTGCGCGTAAACGCCAGTCGCGAGTCTGGGCAGGATCTCAAGTATTATCAGATTTGCTTCGCCTGCTGGACCAAGCGTATGGCTTGAATCTACAAAGAAAAGGTCTCCGTCTTGAAGTCGGGAGATAAAGTCAATACTAACGTCCTCAATTTTCTGAGTAATTAACGTGATTCGTTCGCGTTCGCTTTCTAGTTGAAGAAAGGCTGTGGGGTAGGGCTCAATACACGTAATCCGAGGAACGTATCCCTCGTCTGCCGCCGCAAGCAAGCAAATTGCGGTTGAAACCCCGCATCCAATCTGGACGATTTGGCGTGGTCTCTGTGAACGAACGAAGCAGTATAGAAAGTCGGCCTCTACCTCCCCATAACCCTGATCGCTGCCGTTCATTCTGACTGCCATCTCATGGATCTTAAAATGTGTGAGATTTGCTCGGTAAGGTCGAGTGCATTCATCAACCCAAGCCAACTGCGCTTCGATAGGGCCGGAGATGTCTTTCATTGAACGCGGCACACGCCACGCCTTGTTGTTCCGTAGGGTCCTGATATCTGGTATTTCGGAGTAAAAGTGCCGCGGCAAAATATCAACATGGAACCGTTGCCCCATCTCGAAACAGATGCGCATCAGCCTCTTAATCCAATTCTTTATGGCTCTTTTAATTCCCTGCGACATTGAGACCTGCCTTTTTTTCCTGGCGATGGCTAATTCCACCGATACGGCACGCGACTCGATCCGCTTCGGTGCAAAATATCAACTGCATTTTTCGTGTCCCGACTGAAAAACATTGTTTGGACCATGCATCAGGCGGATCAAGGCCGGAGCCGATGCAGCGTGCGTCATGACTGCGACGGTATCCGCGGCTTCTCTTTCGATGGTCAGACAAGGAAGTAGCGATTGGTCGGTTCGAGCCATTTCGAACGCTTGCATATTACGATGTGCGAGATTGAATCCTCTTAACAAAAGTCTAAGTCAGGCTTTGTCGAGTGAGACGAGCAATCTCAGAACGCACTTCGCCTTCTGATGCCGCGTCTTTTACCGCTTCCTCGAGCTCGCGCAGCTTTGCGCCGACAAGGAACCGGTACCAGAACCCCTGGAGGACGTGATAGGAAAACCCCTTCCGCCCATCAAGGAATCCCATTTGAAATACATATCGAAACAGGAAATAGACGATGGTGGAGATCTCGAAGGGAAGCCGGTTATACACGTACTCCTTGAAGAAGCGCTTGATCTTCGCCTGCTTCGCGGTTGACTCCCGCGTGAGTTCAACTCGTGGTTCGAACAAATGCAGACGCCTATTTAACACATCGAGAGCTTCTCTGCTGGCATAGGAATTGTGCTTCGTTGTGAATGCGGTTAAATCAAAGAGGTTGTGATCAGCGAAACCGCCGTGGAAAGTAACAGTTCTTCCTTCGGTCAGATAGATGTGCTCGTCCATCCATCGGTCCTCAATCTTCGCTTTTCCACGGCGCCAGATACGCAGGAGAGTGAGCGGGTATCTCCCACCGAAGCGGATAAACTTACCCTGGAATATTGTTTTCCGATTGAGGTTGACTCCGTTAATGTCGGGAGGGAGGGTGTCAAGTTTCGCTGTAATCTCCTGAGCGAGATCGGATTCGATGATCTCGTCGGCATCCAGACGCATTACCCAGTCTGAGGTGATTGGTGCGTTTTCGAGCGCCCATTGGAATTGCTGCGCTTGGTGTTTGAAGGGATGTTGAAGGACTTGTGCACCGCCAGCCTTCGCAAGCTCCACAGTGTTGTCGGTTGAAAATGAATCAACAACGAATACTTCTCGCGCAAAAATCCGGATGTGATCAAGAGCGCGGGAAAGATGAATCGACTCGTTATAAGTGAGGATAATTACCGCGATACTCGGTTTCACGTTCATGCGACAGTCCTTCACGCGTAGCTTTGACGACTAGAAATGTTGCCGTTCCTTCTACAAGGCTTGCTCTCTCTACTTTTCTGTAAAAAGATGGTGTTCCGACGTCTTGATAGAAACCGATTGCTCGTGCGAAGTCACGTGCAGTCACTTCAATTATCAAAATACTGAAGAAAGCCCGCTCGAGCATAGGTCGACATCTTTGCACGCTGGGGCGCGGACGGCGCCTCGAAACGGCGAATCAGGTCGCGGGTGCCATTGAGTCTGTCCGGTTCGACGAATCCAGTTCGCGATGACTGAACCTCACGCCAGATGTTTACCTTGTTGCTGACCAACACGGGGATGGAGCAGGCCATCGCCTCGGCGCCGACGAAACCAGAGTTTGTGGATTCGAGGGCAAGATCATGGCCTGGGCATTAAGGCATGTTCCCCCTGCAAGTCGTCTTTGAGCATTCCCGGTCAATGGATGCGCGCAGACACTCCGAGTTGCCGAGAGAGAGTCCGCAGCTCTGGCACCCATCCGACTTGGTCGGGACCTGCAATCACAGGTCAAGATGGGTCGAGAGTTCTGACAGCTGGCATACCAGTAGACCTAGATTGGCAGATGCTTACGGATTAGCGCAGGCGATAACTATGAAACGCGCCGTCCCGTACCTGCCTTGCTGCCAATTCCTCATCGTCGTTTCCCTTTCGCTATTAAAGCTAGCTGTGGGGGTACGTTCTAGTGGGGCCAAGGTTACTGAGCAAGGATTGGAATCTCGTCGGCAAAATTTGCCGAAAGAATCCCAAAACCAATCCTAAGCCATCCTGGTATTGCTGTCCGACACGGCGCACATTCTCGTATCTGCGATTGTAGGTGGAATTGACGATCCAACACAATCTTCGATATGGCTCATCTCTCTCTTAATCGTTCAGTGTCTTTGGATCGCTAGGTTGGTCCGCGGAAGTATTCCGTTCCCCTACTCTGGGTGATCGCATTAGTGGCCTCTGGCAACAGTCTTCATTATCTGCGAAAACTGTTCGATCCATTCCCGCTCAATCCTTGTCTTGAAGTGGGAACGTTGATTCGCAAATATCAGTTCAGTTGCGGGGCTGAATTCAAAATAGAGGCGCGTCAGACACGTCGCAAGTTCTTCGGGCGATTCTGGGGAGAAATAAACGCCCCTCTCCGGAGCCTGCTCACGGTGAACATCGATATTCGACAGAACGATTTGCTTGCACATGGCTTTGGATTCTTCAACCGATGTACTCCAGCCTTCAAACATTGACGGTTGCACTACTGCCAGCGAGTGATGCATCAGGCTGACCAATATGTTATACGGTACGGTGCCCAGGCAGATAAAGCGCTCCTCTAATCCAAACTCCTTCACCTTCGCCATGAGCCCGGGCACGTAGCCGGGGTCGCGGCGATCATCCATCGGGCCAGTACAAATCACACGAATCTTAGGGGACACCTGACGTAAGGCCTCTATTACTACCCGGTGATTTTTGTGCTGCCAGAATTGGTTAGGCAAAAAAAAGTATGGTTCGATTACAGGATAGTGGGCTGCAAGCTCTTCACGGCTAAGAGAAACCATATCTACAATTGCTGCGCATGAAAACCGTAGAACGTGCGGCCTTACTGATGCCAACTCGGGATAAAAGCGCCGGAAGTCGTTTGCAGCCGCATTGCTACTGAGCAAAATGTTTCCCCACCGTTTCGTATTGGCCACAATTGAATCGCGGTACGCACATTCCTTACGGCTGAAGTACTTCGGAAAGACCTTGTGCTGAAAATCCGGTTGCCACCAAAGTGTATTGATGCTTGTTTGCTTTCCTATTTCGCAGTGACTCAGCAGATCAACCCGATGGCGCTTCAGGAACTTCAGTATGGCAGGATCGTAACCAATGATCCGCCGGGTTGCGCGACGAGGATAGTTCCAAGGTGGCCGCGATGTCATTTCTGGCCATGGGTGCACTTCGATAGCGTCGCACTCGTAGCACGAAACATCTTCAGGATGAGGCGTGAAAATCGCCAATTTTACAGCTGGATCTGGATTCTGTTGGTAACAACTCCAAAGATTCTTGTAGTAATTGACACCACCTTGCCACATTCCTCTCAGCGACGCGATGATGCCCACCTTAATCATTCACACCTCGCTGGCGATACCATTCCACGTATGCGCCTAAACCGGTTCGAAGTGGGGTGCGGAACACAGGACCAAGCACTGCTTCGATTGAATTGTCGGCAACCAGACGTTCAGGATCGCCCTCCTTGTGCTGGCCGAGGAACTTAGGCTCAATATCTATTCCTGCGACACTGAAGAGTTCAGAGAGTACCTCACGAACGGATGTTCCTCGGCAGGTGCCTGCATTAAAAACCGGAACATCTGCACTCGCATATTCGCTGGCTTGCAAAAGGCACTCCACCAAGTCTGAAACAAAGACCCAATCACGTAGCTCGCGGCCTGACCCAAAAAATCGGGAATCGCCGCGGTCTGTCTTTTGCATTGCATCCCATAGCAGTTGTTTGCGGAGGCCAGGTCCGTATACAGAAAATGGCCTCAAAATGACTGACTGGGTTCGATACATTCTTGCATGATCCAGCAGCAGGAACTCCACTTGCCGCTTGTGCACGCCATAAGGAGAGAGTGGCAGACAAGCCAGATCGTGGCTAGCCTCTTTGTGTATGGCTTCGCCGTAGATGGCGGCGCTCGACACATAAACAAGTTGCACAGCGGGCCAACGCCGTCGAAGATAATCCAGCAACAGAACGGTGGAGAAAACGGTTTTCAAAAAGTCAACTGGAGGATCTTCCACCGAGGCCGCAACGGACGCGCCGCCTGCAAGATGAAAGACCGTCTGCGGCACAAAGTCAACCGTCTCCAATGTGTCCCGGGAGATATCGCCAAAGATATAGTGTGCTCCGACCACGAGCTCCGCATCCTCCCGGTTTCCGCCAAGAGAAATCACGTTGCTGCCGAGCGTCACCATCCGACGAACCAGGTGGCTCCCGATAAACCCAGCGCCGCCGGTTACGAGAACGGGCCTTGACGCGAATGTGTTGGCTAAGGCGCTACTAGCGCTTTCGAAACTCAATTGGTATCTCCTTTACGACACGCGCGGGGTTGCCTACAGCGATAGTCCAAGGCGGAACGTTCTTTGTCACAACAGCTCGCGCTCCTATAATGGCGCCCTCTCCGATTGTCACACCCTTCAAGACCACGACGTCGAATCCCAACCATGCATAGTTGCAAATCTTGATCGGCTCGGCTGCAACGCTCCTCCAGTCTTTGTTTGCTACCATGTTCCCACGAGGGAAGTCGATTAACTGTTGATCCTGGTCCGCTATGCGATCCAAATACGAAATCGAATGAGAATTGTGATCGTAGATAACGCAGCCCCATCCAATCGTCACCGCATCCCCTATCACAATCGATGAACGCGAAATCACCTTCGTTCCACTATTGATAAACACTCCGTCGCCAACGGTGATTTCGCCACGGGTGCTCTCAAAGATAAATTCGTTGTGCAAGAGGCAACGGTCTCCGATTCGAAGAGCCACATCTTCTCGCGGGCAATCCAAACGAATGCGAAATGTAGGGCCGATCTGGGAGTTGCCCATGCGAACGTTCCTATTCCGTAACATATCTCGAAGAGGATCGTAGAAAAAGTGGTTTCGGATTTTCCTAAGAATGTTCAACATTTCCTAACTTCCTATGCTGTCTTTTGGGGCCGCTCCGGTATGGATTAATAACACTGCACTTCAAATTGTTTCCGTGGATGCAGCTCGTCGTTCCTCAATATTCTCGAATTTAGCTTTAGCTATTTCTCCAAACAAATCTCGAATAATAAATGCATATATAGGAAACGTGATCGCTAACTGCGTGATGATCGAACCAAGGCAGACTCCAATCACTCCGAACCGCCGAGTGAGAATGATCGAAAGAGCTAGATTGGTTAAGCTAGCGATCACTGCTGCAATGGCCTGGACTCTTAAGACGCCTGCGCCATTCAGGAGTATCGAGGTTGAAGCCGAGACGGCGGCAACTACGCCCCAAAGGCCGAGCACGATCAGTAGTGACAGCGGGGCATGCAACGACCTGCCGAAAAAGACTCTAAGTATCCAAGGGCCGGTCAGTACCAGAAGGGTGCAAAATGAACCAGAAATCACAAAGGTGAGCCACAGAGATGAGAAGAATACCCTCCGCACCCACGATACGTCTCCGCGCGCTAAAGCCTCTCCATATGCGGGCCAGAGCGGTGTGATCGCCACGCCTACCACTAAGCCCACAAAACTGAAAAGCTTCTGAGGTACTGCATATGCAGCTACGGCAGCTGCGCCCAGAATCTGCGTGATGACAATGTTATCGGATGTGTACCCGATTGTGACCGCGCATTGCAGCACGAAGAACATCAGACCGAGTTTGAGGATTTTGCTTGCCGCACTGCGACGATACGCATGGCGCGCGGGCAACAGCCATGGGTGCTCATAAAACAGAAGCCAACCATTGAATGCGGTTGCGGTCACCGATCCCATGGTTGAGGCAAAGACCAGCCATGCTAGGCTGCCGTGCAACCGGATGGCCAACAGCAGTGCGATCAAGGTGAGGACGCTGCCGAGGGCGCCGACGACTTGCGGGATATAACCTTGCTGCAATCCTGACTGTGCGCGCGTGATGATGCCAATTGGAATGCTGATGACGAACCACGCATACAGCACGAGGATCGCGTGGGATCCTTCAACAGCGAGGGCCGCGGATTCTACGTTGAACAGGCGCATCCACGGCATAAATGGGAAAGCTGCAGCCCCAGCGGCACTGAGAAAAAGCGCGATGCCCAGCATCATGACAAATGCGCTGGTGACGTATTCTCTGGCCAGATTGCGATCGTCCTTGCCGTACGCTTCGGAGATGGCATTCACCAAGCCGTTGCCGATGCCAAGGTCGGCAAATCCCATGGCGGAAATGATGGAAATTAGCACCATCCAAAGACCGTAGCGTTCCGGGCCAAGATACTTAAATGTAAGTGGCAGTGTTACCAGGGAAACCAGCAGCCCGATCACCCTTGCTGCACCGGCCGAGACTGTAGTCAGTCCAGCGCGGCGGAGCCGCTCCTTTGAACGTCCACCTTCGGTGGAAGTATCATGAGAACGTAGCCGGAACACCGACACAACGTGTTTTATCTGCTGTTTAATTAATGAACTCCTTTGAATCTGAAACAGCCTTCGCTAGCCCGTTCCTACTGCAGAGATGCGCATTCCGATGATTGATTTCAGCACCATCTAAAGATCGTAGCGTTCCTCGCACGGACAACAAAAGGCGAGAGGTGCCGTCAACTGTGAGGCGAGCGCTGCAACTACAAGTGCTCCACCGGACACGGTCGTGATCGCCGCTCGCCCAAGCGCTCTTTTGACCGTCCAGCTTCTGTTAACGTGTCGAGCGGGCGAAGACGGAAAAGCAAAAGGCGGATTTCGTTGTCTTGATTAATAAGCTTATTTACTAATTTCCTTAGCCGATCACATCATCGATCTACCGATTCATGCAACTCCTAAGGGCGGCCAGATGAATCGCGACATGTGAGTCGTCCAATGACTATGAAACGATGACATAAAACCCGATGATGCAGTTTTGGTCTTTGGGCGTTTCAGCGATGATGCGTTCTCAGGCGGGTTTAATCATCGACCGCCTGAGTCGTCCAATAAACGATCTCACGCTTATATAGAGGAAGGCGTGGAACGGCAGATATTGACGAATGAGCGAGAGACGGTCCGCTAGAAACGCAGGATCCGCAACTTGTGAGCTCAAACCCTGCCCGGAAAAGAACGCAATCTCATACGGGATGTACCGGAAGCGTAATCTCTGATTCCCAAAACAACGAAGATTGAATTCGTAGTCGGCTAAAATCTTGTACTTAAGGGAATAGCCCCCATTCTCAAATGCTTTGACTGGGTAAAACACCGACTGGTGGTTTATGGTCCAATGGGCCAGCCGCCAGGAATTGTAGTGACCATTCCTTACCGGCCCAGCTTCTGTGCGATAGTCACCGTAGTAGACAGTACTCGGATCGCAGAGCACGCTCTCGAGTTCATCGAGTCTCACTGTTAGAATGTCGTCGCTACCCAGAAAGTATAAATATTTTCCGCGAGCCTGTTTGAGCCCTTTGTTCATTGCATCGTAGATGCCGTGATCGGCTTCACTTAACCAATACGCCAGGCGATCACTGTATTTCCGGATGATATCCACCGTCCCATCGGTCGAAGCGCCATCGATTACGATCAACTCCGCAATACCTTGCTTCTGAGAGAGCACACTCAGCAGCGCGGTCTCGAGATGCTCTACACGATTGCGGACGGGCATAATTACGCTAATTAGCGGTTGCTGCTTCTTGCCGCCATTGCCGGACAAACTTTTTAGTTCTTGACTCTCGAGGTCTGTGTTGGCCATTCTCCTCTACTCTCCCAGATCCCTCACCAGTTATTCCAAACCATCTGAACATTCTCTGCTATTCAACGCAGTGATCGAAGGCTTGGCATTTCAGCTTCGAGCATCAATCGAGACGATGTTTAACACGCGATATCGCGCTTTCCAACCCAAAGCACAGCAGCGCACGATGGATACACCCTGTTCTGACGAATGTCTGCCGGTCGAATAAGAATGCTACCAATCAAACAGATGGTCTCGCCAGTCTCTATCTATTATGTGGAATGCGGTTTGCGACCGCCCAGGCCGCTCCGATGTCGGTTTCCTTGTAGCTGACCAGAATATCGCCCCATGCCAGAAAATGGAGTAGTTCACGATATCGCCAGGTGTCACTGCAATAAGTCCGTTCGGCGCGTCGAGGCTCGATAAGCAATTCCTTCATAATTGGTTACATTTAATTTTGAGTTTGTGATCAATCTGATAGGCCGAACTTGCCATAAGTGTTCGATATCAGTGGACTCGCCAAGGACGGGATCGACCCAGGTTCGGGATCATCGCTATCGGCGCTCTGCGGACCAAGCCGAACCGCTTCCAACGTCCCTTCAGAAGATGAGTACCTCGAACTCCAACAGTTTTGGGCTCAAGCAAATCGACGATGATCACGATCGTGACCGCTTCAATGATTCGAGAAGTGCTTCCGAAAGGAGAGAAGAGGATAGCCCAGCAGTAGCTAACCAGCAGCCACGCATAAATTGGCGCGAGAGTCGGCCTGCGAATGGCCACAACGACTATGGCTCTCAGAACGAGCCAGAAGAGATAAGCCCAAAACAGAATGCCAAGTATCCCGGCAAAGACCCATGCGGCGATAATATGCGAGTGAGTGGGGATGACTCCTTGGGACTCTCTCTCCTGCTCGACGAAGCCCTGCTGCCCGCTTTCG